>JBAPXA010000070.1:0-18591 GCA_049283975.1 Pyrinomonadaceae bacterium
AGAGACTCCTGGATCTGCATCCGGACATAACGGAACTCCGACAGAACGCGCAGTCGTTTTCAGTCAGCGACGAAGAAATCGCGGACACGATCGCTCAAGAGTTCAGTTCGTCCGGGCGAACATGGTGCCCGCACACCGCCACCGCGGTCCATGTACGCCGGCGCCTATCATCTCCGCACTGGATCATTGTCGCGACGGCGCATCCGGCAAAGTTTGACTCGGTCGTTGAGCCGCTGATTGGAAGGTCGTTGAGCATGCCGCCGTCTCTCGCGCAGCTCTTCGACGCGCCTTCGCGTTTCGAGGAGATCGATCCCGAGTTCGAAGCCCTCAAGGAAGCGCTTCAGTAACGTTGGGCGTTTTCGGGTCGGGAGCGGAGCTGAACGCAACTGGGTCTAAGATTTGGACTGAGGCTTCGAACTCCCACACGCCGAGGGTTTGCGTTAAGTACGGACATGAGCAGGTTCGCCGAGCAAGGAGTCCTGTACCTTAGTCGCTGAGGTCGGAGGTTCGAATCTTCTCCCGACCATTAATTACCAAGAAGGCGGCCACGCTTACGGTGGCCTTTAGTATTGTGTGCGGCGGATTGTGCTGTAACTATCCGTTTTGGGCTTCTGAGTTCAAGCACCGGTCAAATAAATCAGATGATCGTTTGCTTTCTCGTTCGACCTTCGTCCGCCATCACCTCTCGAGGGAGTTTTTGTGAGGGCATAGAGCGAGGAGTATCATCCTTCAGTGCCTATCAAGGCCGCGGGCGGAAGGTGTTCAAGACTATGAGAATTAGACGTCTGCTCAATCTGGCAATTGCGTCTTCATTGTTCTTCTCTCTGGCCACTCTCGGCTCGGTACAGAAGAGTGAAGATAAAGTGACGGCCGATTCTGCCCTAGCCGAACTCAGCGTTGGCAACGCGCATCATGTCGCACATCGTTACCAGCATCCTCACGAGACTGCGGAGCGGCAACGGCAACTGGTTTCCGGGCAGTACCCACACGCGGAAATTTTGAGTTGCTCCGATTCCCGGGTCCCGCCTGAACTGATATTCGATCAAGGTCTCGGGGACCTGTTCATCGTGCGCGTAGCAGGAAACGTCGTTTCAGATACCGAACTCGGTAGCCTGGAATATGGCGCCGAACACTTGCATGTTCCATTGCTGGTAGTGCTGGGCCATCAACATTGTGGGGCGGTTACCGCAGCGGTCGAGGGAGGCAGAGCTGAAGGTCATATCGGTGCGCTGATCAACCTGCTGCGTCCGGCCGTAGAGAAGACTCGTGGGTTGCGCGGCGACCCGGTAGAGAATGCGGTGAAGTCCAACGTCGAGATGGTCGTGAAACAACTTCGCACCTCAACCCCGATACTGGCGGAACTCGTCTCGCAGAGGAAACTGAAGGTGGTCGGAGCCATCTATTCGCTCGACACGGGAAAGGTAACGTGGCTGCCCAATACTCCCTGACTATATCTATTCATCCGTAGGTATGAACTGTGGGCCGCTAAACGACTTTTTCATTCCACCCGAACCAATGAACCAAATCCAGGAAAACGAATTTGGTTGCTCAACGAATCGGAGCCGCGGACGTTTGCCTAGTGGACTCATACGAACTCTTTGCGTTCAAAAACGAAGACGTTTACGTAGTAGAGTACTGGCGGGCGGAGATTGAGGCGCAGGAAGGGAGTGGCGACTGAGCCGCGCCCCTGGGAGCGCGGACGTTTCCCTCGCAGCGGCGCAAGCACGTATTAAACCGGCAACCTGAGCAGCGCCTCGCAGCCGCGGCTGCCGGAGCGATTTTCCAGAGTCAGTGTGCCGCCGTGCGCCTCGGCGATCTGTCGTGAAAGCACTAAACCGATTCCCGAGCCCTTAGCTTTGGTAGTAAAAAAGGGGACGAATAAATTAGCGGTGTTGGCCAGACCTGGCCCTTCGTCCCTGACCCGCACTTCAACCTGGCCATTGTCCTGGCTCCAGCCCACATCGACCGCGCCGCCCGTTTCCATCGACGCATCCACCGCATTCCGAATCAGGTTGATCAGCAACTGTTCCAACTGCGCGTCGTCGCCTTTGACCATTAGATCAGGTCCAGCCGCGACCCGAACCGGAAGCCGGGTCTCGATACTTGCCACGCGTTGTACGAGCGAGCCGATCAGTAGGGGTTCAAAGCGGGGCTGCGGTAGGCGCGCAAGTTTGGAATAGGATTCGATAAAGCGCGCTAGTGAATCGGCTCGCGATGAAATCACTTCGAGGCCACGTTGCATGTCGTCGTCCCAATCTGCGGTTCGCGGTTGACGCGCGACGAGATCCGCAAGACTTCCAGCAACTGACTTGATAGGCGCTAGCGAGTTGTTCAGTTCGTGGCCTAACACTCGCAAGAGTCGCTGCCAGGCAGAGCGCTCCTCTTCTCGGAGCGTTTGGCTTAGGTCGGTCAATACGAGCAAGCGGTGCTGAGTGCCGCCTTCGCGGAACGTGCTGCGACGCACGTCCCAGCGGCCAAAGCCGCCTGGGAAAACCAGCTGCATTGTCTGCGAGCTCTCACCGTGCTCGCTATTAAAACAAGCGGCCAAACCGAGTTCTACACTCGTCCGACCCAAGAGTCTGGTTGCCGGTTGGGCCAGCAGTCTTTCGCCTGCCCGATTAACCAGGCGCAAGCGCTCGTTTCCATCAAACGCAAAAACAGCCACATCGATTTCTGCCATTACGGTGCGCAAAAGCGCAGTGGCTTCCATCGCGCCCAAGCGTTGTTCGCGCAAGGTTTGGCCCAAGTCGTTAACTTCCAGCATGACTTCACCAAGCGCGTCGCCTACGGCTGCACGGCGACCACGGATGGAATAGTCGCCCTCGCGAATGGCGGCGAGAATATTTGAAAGCGTTTGCAGCGGGCGGATGATTCGTTGTTTGAGGTTGAAGGCGACGCCCAACCAAATGATTACCAGGAAGAGGTCGACAGTCCATTGGACGCGCCCCGAATAGTCGCCATACCAGAGTAAGAAAGCGCAGAGGGCAACAGCGGGAAAACCGGCGGCGAGTGTCAGGAGGGTGACGCGTCGCTCAAATTTCATCCTGCCGCCAGATTTTAGCGACGGATCAAGGCTGGAAATGTGGGCGACAGGTGTCCGTGGCTTTGTGGGACTGCTCACGCCGCTATGATAGACCATACTTTTGCAGGCGGCGGTACATCGCGCTACGGCTGAGGCCAAGTGCTTCGGCAGCGCGATTGGCGTTGCCATCAAAACGTCCGAGGGCTTTTGTTATCAGCACTCGTTCAACTTCCTCGAGACTCATCTCTTCCAGCCGCGACGATAGGCGACCATCCGCCGTCGGCTGTAACGCTAGATCGAAGGGAGTCACAACATTGCTGGAGCTCATTAAGAGAGCGCGCTCAACAACGTGATCCAGTTCGCGTACGTTGCCGGGCCAGCTGTGTTCTCGCAACGCGTTTAATGCCTGAGCGGTAAACATCATCGAGCCGCCTCGACGGTAATGCTCACTATGCTGTTGCAGAAAAAGTTCAGCAAGGGGTTGGATGTCCTCGCGCCGCTCGCGCAACGGGGGGACATGGATTTCGACGGTATTCAATCGGAACAGCAAATCCTGACGAAATTTTCCATCCGCAACTTCGCCTTTCAAGTCAGCATTTGTGGCCGATAACACGCGCACATTTACTTTCCGCGTCTTCGACGATCCGACGCGCTCAAACTCGCCAGTTTCCAAAACCCGCAGAAGTTTCGGTTGCAGGTTGAGGGGCACGTTGGCGATCTCGTCAAGAAACAATGTGCCGCCGTCAGCCATCTCAAATCTTCCCACCCGATCCGCTTTTGCGTCGGTGAATGCACCGCGTACATGACCAAACAATTCACTTTCAAATACACCTTCCGCGAGGGCACCGGCATTCAGCGACACTAATGGCTTTTGAGATCGTGTGGAATTCAGGTGCAGGGCCCGCGCAATCAGTCCTTTGCCCGCACCATTCTCACCGGTAATCAAAATGTTCGCGTCAGCAGGCCCGATACGCGCGACGAGCTTCATCACAGACTTCATGGGTGGAGACTCCGCGACAATTCTTGGGGCTCCTGGACCCGCCTCAGTGGCGCTGTCTCGCAGCACTACGTTTTCCGCTTCCAGACGTTGCTCACGGCGGAGCGCTCCAGCCAATTCGACCTGAGTGCGCACCACTGCCAAAAGCCGCGCGTTGTCCCAGGGCTTCTGAATAAAGTCGCGCGCTCCACGCCGCATTGCTTCTACGGCGAGCGCGACACTGCCCCAGGCGGTCATCACCACCACGGGCAACAGCGGATCTACTGCCTGGATTCTCGCAAGTAGATCCAAACCTTCTGTGCCTGACGTTGTGTCGCGAGCGTAATTAAGATCTATGAGGACGACATCCAGCTCCTGCTTATTAACAATGTCCAGGACTTCGGCGGGAGCTGCCGCAGTTTTGATCTCGTAGCGCTCGTTCTTAAACAACAACCTGAGCGCGGCAAGCACGTCGGTCTGATCATCCGCAATGAGAATCGTAGGCATCTCAGATCAATGAGTCATTGAATCATTGCTTCTATTGAAAATCACCCAATCACCCAATCACCCAATGATTCAATGACCCGATGACTCAATGACTCAATCCCTTTCATTCATACCGCAGCGCGCGCAGTGGATCGAAGCGGGTTGCTCGCCGCGCCGGGATATAGCATGCCAGTAAGGAGACTACCGCCAGCAGCACTGCCACCGCGCCAAACGTAAAGGGATCTTTCGTCGTCACGCCAAATAGCAGACTCGAGATGATCTTCATTAGCACGAGGGCCGCAGCCAGGCCTATGCCCAGTCCTAACAATACCAATTTGAAGCCTTGTGAAACGATCAGCCGCAGTACGTCTCCAGTTTGCGCGCCAAGGGCCATGCGAATTCCAATCTCATTGGTGCGCTGTGCAACTGAATAACTCATAACACCATAAAGGCCGACGATTGTCAGGATCAAAGCCACCGCTGCGAAGATCACGAGCAGGGTAGCGTTGAAGCGCGGAGCCGCTACCGAAGCGGAAATGTATTCGTCCATTGTCTTGACGTTGAAAACCGGTAGCTCCCGGTCCATTGCATGCACTTCATTTTGAACAGCATTAACCAGGCTGGTCGGCTCGCCGTTAGTTTTGACCACCATAGTCATCTGGCTAAAAGGCAGTTGCGCGTGCGGCACGAAAAATCCCGGCCTCAAGTCTGAGTTTAGGTCGCGATTTCTGACGTCTGCGACGACACCCACAATCTCCCGCATCGCCGGTTCGTCTTCATCAGTGGAGATACCCGGCTTTATGTGTTTGCCAATGGGATTTTCGCCGGGAAAGAATTTTCGCGCGAATGCCTGATTGACAATGAGCACGCTGGGCGCCTGCTTCTGGTCGCGGTCGGTAAACTCACGGCCCTGTAGCAGGGGGATCTGCATTGTCTTGAAGTACCCGTCGCCGATCGTAAAGAAGTCAGCACTGGGTTGATCCCCTTTAGCAACCGGACGACCTTCGATCTCAAAGGAGATTCCAAACCGGTCGCCACTCAACGGCAAGGGGGCAATAGTGCTCGCTGAGCTCACGCCGGGCAGCGTTTCGATACGTGCCGTCAAATCCTGAAAAAATTGCGACTGCTTCTGCGTCGGATATTTAACCTCTGGTATTCCCACCGCGAAGGTTAGGACCTTCTCAGGGTTAAATCCGGGCGAGACCTGGCGCAGACGCCAGAGACTTTGAATCAGCAATCCGGCGCCCACTAACAAAACGACAGCTATTGCCAGTTCGCTTACCACGAGTACGGCGCGAATGCCTCTATGTCGCGCGCCCTGTCCCGAACCACGCCCGCCCTCTTTGAGTGATTCAGTGAGATCAGTTTTAGAAGCATGAATCGCGGGGACCAGACCGAAGATCACTCCCGTTAAAACAGAAACTGCAAATGTGAAGGCAAGCACGCGCCAGTCGAGACCGACTTGCAGCGCGCGGGGAATATTTTGTTTGCCGAGGGCGACCAGCAAATCCGACCACCATACGGCGAGTACCAATCCCAATGCTCCGCCTGCGAGGGAAAGCAACACACTCTCGGTGAGTAGTTGGCGGACTACCTGCGAACGACTGGCGCCGAGCGCCGAGCGTATCGCCATCTCTTTGTGTCGCGTCATCGCGCGCGCGAGTAAAAGGTTCGCCACATTGGCGCAAGCTATCAACAGCACACAGCCGACGGCGCCGAGAAGGATCAGCAGAGCCGGACGAATGTTGCCGACCAAGGCTTCGAGCGTCGGCTCAATTGTCGTGCTGCGATGCAGATTCTTATCCGGATATTGCTGCTCGAGGCGCGCGCTGATGGCAGTCATCTCCGCTTGCGCTTGCGCTTGCGAAACGCCTGGTTTGAGTCGCCCAATCACCTTGAGGTAGTGCGCGCCTCGTTGTTCCGTAACCGGCTCTGATCCTTCCGCATCGACTGCAACCGTCGTCCATAACTCAACCGGATCATTCTGAATTGGAAACTGAAAAGCGTGAGGCATGACACCGACGATCTGGTAGTTCTTGCCGTCCAGCACCAGCGGTTGTCCCACGACATTGGGATCGGAATTGAACCGTTGTCGGAAGAGTTGCTGGCTTAACAACACTACGCGTCCGCTTTCACCCGGCTTGTCTTCATCGGGCAGGAATGTACGTCCAATCACCGGTGTCGCACCCAGCAAGGGGAACATTTCCGCACTGACCACGGCGCCTTGCAGACGTGCAGACTCACCGCGACCCGTCATGATGATGTCGTTGGTGTAGTAGGCAGCAAGGTGTTCGAAGACATGATTTTGGGCGCGCCAATCTGCGAAGTTTGGATAGGACGCACTGCCTCGGATCTGACCGCGACTTGAATCGCTTTCCCAAACCATCATCAATTGTTCAGGGTCTGCGAAGGGCAACGGTCGCAGCAGCACTGCGTTGACGACACTGAAGATGGCGGTGTTTGCACCGATTCCCAAAGCAAGAGCGATGGTCGCGACGATGCTCACGCTCGGCGCCTTGAGCAACATGCGAATTCCGTAGCGGATGTCTTTCCAAAGAGTTTCCATTGGGTTTTTCCTAGTCAGTGGTCAATGCCTAATCGTTTGTTACTGGTCTTTGATCTTTGGTCTTTGCTCGCTAGGTGACGTTGAGTAACAGAACGAATCGTGAACCCAAATCCGAGAATGGAGATCCGAACTCAACGCCAAAGACCAAAGACCGATTTGCCTCATTCGTAACGTAGCGCTACCAACGGATCGACTTTGGTCGCACGGCGCGCCGGCAAATAGCAGGCGAGCAAAGCCACGAGTGCCAGTAACAACGCGATGACCGTAAATGTTATCGGGTCGGTTGCACTCACACCGAAAAGCATCTTTGATAACAGTCGAGTTAATCCGAACGCGGCGACAAGTCCCAGCACAACTCCAGCCAATGCCATCTTCATTCCATGACCGAGGACAAGCCGCAGAACGTCACTTCGTTGTGCGCCAAGAGCGAGACGAATTCCGAGTTCGTGTTTGCGTTCACCCACCAGATATGAAATGACACCGTAGAGTCCCAGGCTTGCCAGCAGCAGCGCCACACCTGCAAAGGCATCGAGCAGGATCATCGCAAAGCGACGGCTTGCGAGACTGCTGGCTATGATCTCATTCATCGTTTGTGGTCGCGTGATCACGTTTTGCTTGTTATGACTCTGAACCACATTGCGGATCGAATCGAATGGTATGGATGTTCCATCGGCTGAACGGACGACAACGCCCAGACCCGACCAGCCCGTCTGTACCTGCCGGAACGGTTCATACAGTTGGGCCTGAAGTGTCTGCGCCTCATCCGCATCCAGACTCCACTGCTTCACATGACCAATTACGCCTATGATCTGCTGCGCATACTGGCCCTCCGGCAGATTGGAGTCCTCCTGCATAATCCGCTTGCCAATCGGATCGGTATCACCGAAATACTTGCGCGCAAAGGCCTCGTCAATCACGACCACCCGCGGCGATTTGTCGTTATCCTGATGAGAAAAAAAGCGACCCCGTTTGAGTGGAATCCCCATCGCGGTCAAGTAACCAGGCTCGACCCTGTAGACCAACGCAGTGTGCATATCGCTCCCGGTTGCAGGTTTGGGTTCGCCTTCTAACCAGAAGGTGAGATCGTCCGCGCCCTGCAGGGGAACTCCCCCGTCTGAAAATGAATGTGCTTTGACACCCGGTGTGGCGCCGAGCCGATCACTCAAGTCATTCAACGCGACCTGAATTTCTTCAGGCTTGGCTGTCATCATCGCTGGGGACAAACTGAGTCCGAACGTCCAGGCATTGTCAGCACGGAATCCGGGATCCACATTCCAAAGGGCGCTGAGACTGCGAATCATCAACCCAGCGCCAACCAGAAGCACGAGGGCCAAAGCCATTTCTACCGCGACCAGAACACCTTGCGCGCGGCCATGACCACCGCTTGCACCGCGCCCACCTTCTTTGAGCGTTTCAGATAAACGCCACTGCGAAGTCTTAAGCGCTGGGGCAAGGCCGGCCAAAATCCCAGTCAAAACGGATATCACCAGAGTGAAAATCAGGACGCGACGATCGATGCCCACTTCTGCGGCGCGGGGTATCGACGTAGGTAGCGCTGCGAGCGCAGCTTGCGTGGCCCAACCAGCTACGATCAACCCCAGCATTCCGCCGGTAAGAGCGAGCAACATGCTTTCAATTAAAGATTGACGAAGTAAACGCCAACGGGCGGCGCCCAATGCGGTGCGAATCGCAAATTCGCGTTTGCGTCCCGTGGAGCGCGCCAGCAACAGGTTGCTGACATTTACACAGGCTATTAACAACACAAAGCCGACTGCTCCGAGCAACATCCATAGAATTGGCCCGATGTTTCCGACAATTCTTTGCTTTAGCGGTGAAACTTTTGCGCCGTTGCCTTTGTTGGTTTCCGGATAAGCGACGGCGAGATCGTTCATTATTCTGTCCAGATCGGCCTCTCCCTGTTCGACAGTGACGCCCGGCTTCAGTCGTCCTATTCCGTGCAGGCCCAATGCCGCGCCGCGTCTCTTTAGTG
Organism: Pyrinomonadaceae bacterium; assembly: GCA_049283975.1. Classification (GTDB taxonomy): domain Bacteria; phylum Acidobacteriota; class Blastocatellia; order Pyrinomonadales; family Pyrinomonadaceae; genus PSRF01. The sequence continues at coordinate 9,041 of JBAPXA010000070.1, forward strand.
CAGGGCTATTCCATTGACCGATAGGAACAAAAACATCCGTTGTTCCATAGACAGGTAAGTTGGCTGGTAACACTCCCACAACGGTGTAGCTTTTGTCGTCGAGAGTTAGACCCTTTCCGACGACATCCTGCGCCGAACTGAACTTGCGCTGCCAGAGGTCGGCGCTTATAAGAACTAATGGCGGAGCGCCAGGTTCATCTTCACCCGGCAAAAAAGTTCGCCCAAGCACGGGCTGAACACCAAGCACAGAAAATAGGTCTGCCGAGGTTAGCCGAGCGCTAACCCTTTCAGGTTCTCCTGAACCGAGAAGACTAAAACCGAACTGACGGGAGATCGCCATTGCCGAAAAAGTTCGATTCTCTCTTTGCAGGTCACGGAAATTCGGGTAGGGAATTGCGCCTGCGTCAAAATTAGGTTTGCTCTGGGCGAGCGTCACCAGTTGGTCAGGATCCGGCAGTGGCAAAGGATTGAGCAGCACGCCATTGACAACCGAAAAAAGGGCGACATTGGCCCCGATGCCCAGCGCGAGGGTGGCGATGACAACGGCAGAAAATCCGAAATTCTTCAACAAGAGTCGCAGGCCGAGTCGTAAGTCTTGAAGCATTTTGTCCTCCCTTAACTATTGCCGATTTCCAATACCGGTTACCGATCAATCGCTTTCGCACAAACCAATTGGCAATCGGTAATTGCCAATCGGCAGCGTGAAGCACAGTTACCGAAATAGAGTTCGCTCGTTTGGCGTCGGGGGCAGCGGCGGGACGGGGGGCACGGACTGAAGCGAATCGCTGAAATTCGAAAGCGGCTTGCTGACCTCGTCCGCGCTTCCTTTGGTGACGACGCCTCCTTGCCGGACCGATGATATGACTTGGGCATCGCCCCAATAAGTAATGTTTCCCCCTTGGCGGATGCTGGCGATCATTGCGGATTGCGGTTTGGTGAAAATCCTACCGCCCTGATCGATCAACGCGGTTACGGAGTCGACCGTCATCGAGCGAATGTCGATTGTGCCGCCATTGGAGACGGCGACTCTGATCTCTTCCCGACGAGGAAAGCTGCCCAAGGCTGCTATCGTTCCCCCATCCGCGATTGAGATTCCGGCGATGTCTGGAGCCATGACCTCGACTTCAAGTTCATATTCCCGCGGGCACTTGTTCCTGCATGCGTCGATCACCAACCTTTCTCCACCTGCGATTGTGAACTGCGTATAGTCCGGACTGCCTTTGAGCAGAGTCACACGCTGCGTTGCACCATGGCGAACGAATACCTTGCCACGGTTGCGCAGCTCGACAGAGCTGAACCGCCCAAGCGGAACTACAGTCTGCACCCCGGCCGGTCGCGACATTGACTCAGAGTGGGCGTCCGACATTCTGATCGCCGGCGAGATGAATAAAAGAACGAGTACGCTCGTCACTAGAAATCGACTTACCAGGTACATTGCTGTCTCCCTCCTTATTGCCAATTGCCAATTGCCGATAGGTCCCCGCAGGGACAGAGTTAATAGCCGGGGGCAACGCCCCCGGAGCACAATGCGTAATTGAATGACCTGTAAGGGTCAAACACATTCGACCCTTTCAGGGTCGGGTTGAAATCATTGCTCAGTCCGTGGGCGTTGCCCACGGCTATTGACTTCGTCCCCTGCGGGGACAATCAGCAATTTGGCAGTCGCCAATCGGCAATTGGGAATCGCCAATTGGCAATTACTTCATTCGTATCGCAACGCAATCAATGGATCGACTTTCGTGGCACGCCGCGCTGGTATGTAACAAGCGAGCAAGGCAACAACGAATAACGTGCCTAACACGAGCCCAAACGTAGTCGCGTCGGTCGGCTGTACCTCAAACAGCAAACTCCGTAACAACCGCATCAGCCCGAGAGCAGTTACTACTCCGAACGCCATCCCCGCGAACGTCACCGTGAGTCCCTGTTTCAAAACCATCTTGAGAATGTCGGAAGCCTGCGCTCCTAACGCCATTCGTACTCCGATGTAATGAGTCTGTTGGCTGACGGAGTAAGAGACGACGCCATAGATTCCGATCGACGCTAATAACAGTGCCACCGCGGCAAAGATGCCAATCAGCATCGCCGGAAAGCGGCGCATGAACGCTGCCGGTGAATCGCCGATGAGCTCTTCCATGGGCCGCACGTTAAAGATCGCCACGTCCGGCTCAAGAGCGCGCGTTTCACTGCGAATCGCAGCCGCCAATGCTGTCGGATCTCCATTGGTACGAACCACGAGATTAGTGGAAACACCGGGAAATCTTCGGAAGGGGTAATAGAGGACCGGTTTGAGTGCCTCATCAAGGCCTCCAATCTTCACATCCCCCACAACGCCGATTATTACGTCCGGAGGGCCACCGGCTGAGCCGTATGCCAACTTTCGTCCGATGGGATCGCGGCCCGCGAAAACTATGTCTGCCAGGGTCTTGCCGATGATCACAACGCCGGGAGTGTTTGCGGCTTGCGTAGTGGCTTGAGTGGTGGCTTGAGTATTAGCGCCCTGGGCAGTCGCGGGTGGAGCGGTTGCCTGATCGCGATTATCAAACATTCGTCCGGAGATGAGCGGCACGCCAAGCGATTGAAAGTAAGTTTCGTTGACTGTGCGAATGTTGGCTTCGATCTCCTGACCGGGAGGTGGAACCGGATCACCATCGACATAAAATCGCGTCGTGTTCCCACCCTGAAGTGGTAGAACATTCACCGTCCCTGAGCCGCTCACACCGGGAAGCGATTCAACGCGCTCCTGCAGGCGATCATAAAAAGCTATTTGTTTAGTTGCGTCATCATATTTGGCAGGGGGAACGGCCACGGTCATCGTCAAAACGTTTTGCGGATTGAACCCGACGTTCGACTGCAAGAGCTTAAGCAGCGATTTCATCATCAGTCCTGCGCCAACCAGCAGCACCACGGCCAAAGCGATCTCGGTTGTGACAAGGACACTTCGCAGGCGATGCTTTGCGCCTCCGGCAGTGGTGCGGCCGCCTTCCTTCAACACTTCGTTCAGGTCTGCCCGAGACGATTGGATTGCCGGTGCTAAGCCGAAGACAAGTCCGGTTAACAGGGACAGCCCAAAAGAGAATGCGAGTACCGTTAAATCGAGACGCAGTGACTTTAGAAATGGAAGAGCGTTGAGTTGACTGTCTGGAAGAGTAGCAACCAGGGCATCAACGCCCCAGTAGGCAATCAGTAACCCGACGGCGCCGCCCGCGAGCGAGAGCAGAATTGATTCAGTCAGAAGTTGTCTGACTACTCGCCAGCGATTAGCTCCCAACGCCGCGCGAATAGCAACTTCTTTTTGACGCGACAACGAACGGGTTAGCAGCAAGCTTGCGACATTGGCGCAGGCGATTAACAAAACGAATCCAACGGCGGCAAGGAGGACCAGCAGTATTGGTCTTACCTGACCGACAAATTGCTCCTGCAACGGCACCAGTTTGACGCTGGTTCCGGCGTGTGACTGGTTGTGTTCCTGCTCGATTCGTTTTGCGACGACACTCAACTCTGATTGTGCTTGAGCGGGGCTGACATCCGGCTTAAGACGTCCAATGAGATTGGTGCCGTGCATGAATCGCCGGGTAAGTTGAGCGTCAGTAGGCTGATACGGTTGCCAGAGGTCAGCATAGCGAAGTGCGAACTGAAAGCTCGCCGGCAGTACACCAACCACGGTGTAACTTTGACCGTTGATTGTGAGCGCCTGGCCCACGATGTTTGGGTCTCCGCCAAACCGGCGTTGCCACAGGCCATAAGTCAGCACGGTAACGCGCGGCGCGCCCTGCTTGTCTTCGCCGGGCTGAAACGTGCGTCCGAGGAACGGTTCGACGCCGAGCAGGGAAAAGAAATTGGCTGAGGCCGATGGGGCAAACACTCTTTCCGGCTCGCCGCGTCCGCTCATGATTCCACCGCCGCCCGTGTAAGCGGCTATTTCAAAGGCCTGGTTCTGGAGATAGTCCTGGTAGTCGGGATAGGAAAATTCCCGTTGCCCAAACCTCTTCTGCGGCGTGACTTCCCAAATGTGATAGAGACTCTCGGAGGATTTGTAGGGAAGCCCACGCAGCAGGCCGGCATCGACAACGGTGAATATTGCCGTGCTCCCGCCGATGCCCAGTGCCAGGGTCATCATCGCTATTAGAGTGAAGCCTGGCCTCTTTCGCATTGAGCGAATCGCATAACGGAGATCTTGTAGTAGTTTGTTCATCGCGACTCCCCCGAAACGATTGCGGGTTTCCAATTGCCGACTTGATCTGATCCCCGGAAGGGACCAAAGACCAAAGACCAAAAACCAATTGCCAATTGGCAATCGCCAATTGGCAATTTCCTCATTCGTATCGCAACGCCTTCAACGGATCTACCTTCGTTGCCTTGCGCGCAGGGAGATAACAAGCGAGCAGAGCTGTGCCCAGCAAACACAGCGAAACCAGGGTGAAGGTCACAACATCTGTAGGCTTAACTCCAAATAACAAGCTCTCGAGCAGCCGCGTTAGTGCGTACGCACCGGCCAGCCCCACCGCGATTCCGATCAGCGCCAGGATCATTCCACCTTTCAAAATTAGTTTGAGTACGTCGGTCATTTGCGCACCCAGGGCCATGCGAATGCCAATCTCCTGTGTGCGCTGGGTGACGTGATAAGAGGTGACACCATAGATGCCAATCATCGCGAGCAATAAGGCGACTCCGGCGAAAGCCGTCAGCAGCACCATTGGCGTCCGGCGCGGTCCCACCGAAATCGCCAGCACGTCGTCCATGGTCTTAACATTGAATAGAGGTATGCCTTTGTCGACCGAGCGAATTTCGTTTCTTACCCCAGCTATCAGACTGGTGGGCTCGGTGTTGGTGCGAATCACAAGCGAAATGCCGGTCCAATTTGCGTCCTGCGCATACGGCACATACATTTGTTGTTCCGCTTCCGTGTCCAGGGACGCTCTCGTGTCGCCCACTACGCCAATGATCTCGCGCGGAAATTTCTCGTCGCGCCAGATAGTGATGCGTTTGCCGACAGGACTCTCGCCGGGCCAGAGCTGGCGCGCCATCGACTCGTTCACAACCAGTACCTTGGTAGTTTGCTCAGTGTCTTGATCCGTAAATAAGCGCCCGCTGAGAAGGGGGATGTTTAAGGTCTGGAAATAATCAGGGGTGGCGACGAGGTAGGTAGCGTTGCGTGCCTCCTCCGGCGTTGCTGGACGACCTTCACGAATATAAGAGCGGCCTACGTTGAAGGTGTCGCCGCCAAGTGGCAGGCTTAAGATCGCTCCCGCGGACTGCACGCCAGGAAGCGACTCGATGTGCTCTTCGAGCTGACGCAAGATCTGGGTTCGCGGTTCGCCTTGTCCGTATTTTGCATTGGGAATCGCTACCCGGACTGAGAGCACGTTGGCAGGATTGAAGCCGGGACTCACATCGCGCAGGTGCATGAAACTCTTAATCAGCAAACCGGCGCCTACCAGCAACATGAACGACAAGGCGATCTCAGAAATCATCATTAAACTACGCAAACGGTTATGACTCGCACCGCCTGCACTCCGTCCAGCCTCTTTTAGTCGTTCGTTCAAATCCACGCGCGCAGCTTGGAGGGCCGGAGCGAGACCGAAGACCAAGCCGGTAATAACTGTAAGCCCTAACGTGAACGCGAATACTCGGGCATCGGGTCTGATCTCATCGAATCGTGGTGAGTTAGGCGGACTAAGGGCGATGAGTAGTTTGGTGAGCCAGAGACTAAGCAACAAACCAACCCCGCCGCCAATCAGCGACAAGAGCAAACTCTCGGTTAAGAGTTGACGGATTATTCGGAAGCGACTGGCACCAAGTGCCGCCCGCACGGCAATTTCTTTTTGCCTGACCGTGGCGCGCGCCAGCAGGAGATTTGCGACATTCGCACACGCGATTAGTAAAACAAAAGCAACGGCACCAAGCAGAACAAGCAGAGAGGAACGCATCTCGCCGACCATTCGCTCCTGCAGACCCGTGACTTGTACGCCCCAACCAGTGTTTGTTTCGACATAGCTTTGTGCGAGTCTTTGATTAATAGTCTCCATCTGCGCCTGGGCCTGAGTGAGAGTGACGCCAGGCTTGAGCCGCGCGATCACGTTGAGGTAGCGATTGTCACGACGCTCGGCTGCAGGGTCTAAGGGAAACGGCACCCACAACTCGCTTCGTTCCGGGTAGTCGAAGCCCTTCGGCATTACACCGACCACAGTGCCGTCCTCTCCGCTGACCTTCACTTTGTTGCCCACAATGTTTGGATCGGAGCCGAAGCGGCGTTGCCACAATCCATAACTAAGCACGACGCCGGAATTATTGCCCTTCTGTGCATCATCAGGCTGGAGGGCTCGTCCCTGAGCGGCACTCACATGCAACAGAGTGAAAAAATCACCGGTGACTCCTGTGGCTCGTACTCGCTCGGTTTCGTCGCCGCTTACCAGCAACGAACCGCCGCTAACATATCCGGCCATGCGCTCGAAGACCTGATTCTGACTCTGCCAATCCGCAAAGTCGGGCACGGACATGTTGCTCTGGGTGATACCTGCTTGCGGGTCGATGCCATCCAACTGCACCAGTCGTTCCGCCTCCGGGTAAGGCAGCGGTCGCAGCAAGACAGCATTGACCACACTGAAGATCGCGCTGTTCGCACCGATGCCTAATGCAAGCGTGATGACGGCTACGGCTGTGAACCCGGGTCGTTTCCAGAGACTTCTCAAGCCGTAGGTGATGTCTTTGAATAGGGTTTCCATGATTTTTATTTCCAATTGCCAATTGCCGATTGCCGATCGCCGATTGGCGAATGCCGAATGTCTCAAGTCCAAAAACCAAAGACCTAAGACCAAATCTGCAATCAGCAATCGCCAATCGGCAATGGCGTCATTCGTACCTCAGCGAAATCACTGGATCGACCTTCGTGGCGCGCCGGCCTGGTATGTAACAGGCCACCAGCGCCACAGTTGTAAGCAACACTGCGATGGCCGCAAAAGTTGCCGGGTCAGTCGGCTCCACGCCGAAGAGCATCGTTGCCATCAAGCGCGTAAGCGCAAACGCACCCACGAGTCCAATGCCAACGCCGATCAGTGCCAACATCATTCCCTGGCCTAGCACCATGCGAAATACATCGCGCGGCTGCGCGCCGATCGCCATGCGAATGCCGATCTCGTGAGTCCGCTGCGTTACGGAATAAGACATCACTCCGTAAATTCCCACGATGGCCAGTACCAGGGCGATACCGGCAAAGATGCTGAGCAGAGTCAGATTGAGACGTTCAGGTGCGACCGACTCAGCACGAATCTCATGCATTGTGCGAACGCTGTAGATTGGTTGATCGGGATCGATTGCCTTGACCTGCTGACGCGCGGCGGCAATCAACTGATTGGGATCGCCACTGGCTTTGATAATCACGGTCATGCCATCGGCGGGAATCTGTGCGAAGGGAAAGTATCCCTGAACTCGATGAGAATCCTGACTCAGGCCCTCCATTTTTACGCGTCCGACTACGCCAACCACGGTCAGGTAAATCGGGCGTTCTTCGCTGCCCATTGCGATGCGCTTCCCAACCGGATCTTCGTTAGGCCAATGACGACGAGCAAACTCTTCGTCAATCATGATTGTGTCTAACGCGGCATAATCCCTTTCAACCTCATTGAGTTTGCTGAGGTCCTTGCCGACCAGGTCGGATCGATCGTCGCTGTTCTCGAAGTAGCGTCCTCGCTTCAACGGAATGTTCATCGCCCGAAAGTAATCAGGCGTCACGAGGCAGGCTTCCATCAGAGGAGTTTGATCCCGTGGTGGGCGTGGCCGGCCATCGACAACGAATGAGGTCTGCCAGCCGTTGTTACCTAACGGCAGGCCGGAAGCAGCGGCTGTGGTCTCAACACCGGGTAAGCCGCGAAGATTTTCCAGTAGTCGATTAAAAAACTGTTCGCGCTGTTCGGCCGTTGCATACTTCTTTTCAGGCAGCGCTACCGTAAAGCTGGTCAGGTGATCATAAGAAAAACCGGGATCCACTTTCTGCAGGCGATAGAAGCTGCGAATCATCAGGCCCGCGCCAATCAGGAGGACAAGCGTTGTTGCAACCTCGACTACAACAAGAGAACTTCGCAGCCAATGTTTTCCAGAGGTGCCGCGTCCGGTCTCCTTTAATGTTTCATGGACATCGACTACCCCAGCCTGAAGGGCAGGAACGAGTCCGAACAAAAGACCGGTTAGGAACGAGAGACCGACAGTAAATGCGAGTACTCGCCAATCGAGACTTATTTCTTTTGAACGGGGAATTGCATCCGGACTTATGTAAAGAATGAGTCGGATCCCCCATTGGGCAATCAACATTCCGAGCGTGCCACCGATCAAAGCCAACAACACACTCTCCGTAAGCAACTGGCGGGCAATTCGCCAGCGCCCAGCGCCCATGGCTGAGCGAATTGCCATCTCTTTTTGGCGGGATTGCGCTCGGGCCAACAGCAAGTTGGCGATGTTGGCGCAAGCAATCAACAAGACAAAAGCTACAGCGGCAAATAGAACCCAGAGCGGGCGGCGAATGTCACCGACGAGGATCTCGAGCAGCGGTCTCAGCTGAATTCCGTTACCAGCGTTCGATTCGTGATATTGCTGTTCGAGATTGGCGGCAATCATGTCCATTTCGGCTTTTGCTTGCTCGAGACTGACGCCAGGTTTGAGGCGCGCGACTGCGTAGAGTCCAGGATGATTGCCACGCTCTTGCCAACTGACTTCGCCGGAACGCTGACCGACCGGCACCCACATCTCGACACGGCTGGGGTATTGAAAACCCTCCGGCATGATTCCGATTACGGTGTAGCTCTTTCCGTTTAAGATCAGTTGTTGATTGATGATGCTTGCCTGGCCACCAAACCTTCGTTGCCATAAGGCATGGCTCAAGAGAACTACTGGCGCTGCGCCGGGCTGGTCTTCTTCATTTGTGAATAAACGACCCAGTGCGGGATTAACACGCAGGGCCGCAAACAGATCAGCCGAGACCTGGCCCGTGACAATCCGTTCAGCCTCGCCGGCGCCGGTTAGGTTGTAACTTTCACGGTTATGAACGCCGATCTTTTCGAAGACATGATTCTGGGTACGCCAATCAGCGAAGTTTGGGTAAGAAATCGAAATCTCATCCATTGACTTGGCAGTCTCATTGAGAAAGACCAGACGATCGGATTCGGCGTAGGGAAGGGGCCGCAACAAGACGGCATCCACGACACTGAAGATGGCGGTGTTAGCGCCGATGCCCAACGCCAGGGCCAGAATTACAACGAGAGTAACGCCCTTGTCTTTGAGTAACATTCGCGCGCCGTAACGCAGGTCTTGCAAAAAAGTTGTCATCATGTTCTCCCGTACAATTCTTACCGACTGCTTAATTTGGTCTTTAGTCTTTGGACTTTGGTCTTTGCATGCCGCTCAAACGATCTCAGTGTCCCCTTCGGGGACCACCCACAACCGCGCGGAGTGCTGACCACGGACGAACGTATCGAAGTCCAAAGAGCAAAGACCGATTTTTTACTCGTATCGCAACGCTACCAACGGATCGACCTTCGTGGCGCGACGCGCCGGGATGTAAC
>JBAPXA010000071.1:0-2497 GCA_049283975.1 Pyrinomonadaceae bacterium
TTCGCGCGAATGATCGGATTCTTAAGGTTGCCAAAATGTGCATTGAAATCGTTTAAGTCACCGCGCGCTTCCGACTTCACATAAGCCACGTAAAGATTTCGCTTCTCCTGAAGTCGCGCCCGCCCGACCACTTGCAATTCACGGTAGAGCGAGCGCCCGGAGTTCTGCAACAGCAAAAGTCCTGCATTCGCTCCTTCATTCAGAGGCTCGAGGGTGAAGTCGTTGTGCGTGTGTCGCTCTTCATAGCCCAGTCGCAGCAGAAAGCGTGGAGTAAACTCATGATCGACTTGTAGGCTCCAGGCGACACTGTAAGGATTCTCCACATCGTCCGTTTCAGTGGTGTTGGTGTACAAACGGGGGCCGTCAGCGATAGAAGTTCCGTCGCTGTTGAAGGTAGTCACTTGAAAGTTTTGGAATTGCTCAAAGGCGCCGATGTTGAGTGGAATCTTGTCGTAAAACAGTCCCATGCCGCCGCGCACGACGGTCCGATCAGAGCCGGTCGGCAATATTGCAAAGCCCACCCGCGGCGCGAAGTTGTTTTGCTTACCTATACCATCGCGATCGTAACGGACGCCGAAGTCGAGCGTGAGCCAATTTCGCAGTGACCATTTGTCCTGGCCGAACACCGAAAACTCGTTTTCACTCTGATTCAACGTTCCCGCGCCAAAGAATTCAATTAACTGACTAGTTGTACCATCAGCGCGAACAATACGGACCGGCTTCGCGTTGTCGCTACCACGAAACCAAGCGTGAACGAAATCAACACCAACCTTCAATGCGTGGTTGCCGCGCCATTTCTTTGGCGCGAAGTTGAAGACTTCGAGCCATTCGTAACGGCGGCTGACTCTGTGTAGACGATCAAACCAACCACCGAACCGCCGCTCAGGCGTGATCGAGTACGGAGCATCTTCATTGCCAAACACATCGATATCAAACTGCTTAACACTCAAAGCCGATTGCAACAACGCCCCTGACCGAAAGGCTGCTTGCTCGTTCAGCGCCGCAAACCAACCACGCTGATGTATGTTCGCGGTGGTCTCGGCGGGGTTGAACGTATTCAGATTGGCGAAATCGAGCTTTTGTGGAAAGAGGGAAAAGCTCGCCGTCACTCGGTGAATCGAATTGATCACATAATCGAGCCGGGAAAACGAGTCGAAGCTCTCGCGACGGATGTCACGGTGTTCTTCGTTTAGATCCTCCAAGCTGGGAACTTCAGTGCGCACAAAACGGTATTCGAGACTCTGAAAGAAGAATAGCTTGTCTTTCTTGATGGGTCCGCCCACAGCCATTCGCGGTGACACTGAGCCAATGCCGAAAAAATGGCCGTCGCGGAAACGAGGCCGCGGCAGCAGGCCAGTTATCAAATAACGAAAACGATTACTGCCGGAACGCGTCTCGATGGAGGTGACCGCTCCGGTGAATTTCCCAAACTCAGGGGCGTAAGGGTTCGAATATACGTGAATCGTATCGACCGCCTCGAGAGGCAATGCGATCGCGGGACTTCCGGTGACTGGATCGGTAACGTTTAAGCTTGAGACAAGAATGCCACTCTGCGTTGGGCGTGTTCCTTTGATGTTGAGCGTGCCATCGGGTCCACGAACTACTCCAGGCAATAGTGGCAGTGCATCCTGAAATCTTTGATCGATAAGTGGTGCGTCGCGCAACGTCGCCGTGGTGATCACCCCAGGCGCGGTTGAGTCAGTTTTGCTTTCGCTGGGATCGTCCGTGACTGTGACGGTGCCAGTGATCGCGGTGGGTTTAAGCAGGATGTCCAGCTCAACCGTCGCCTCAATTAATACGCTGACCTTTTGTTCGTATTTGTCGAAGCCGCGGAGTCCAACTGATACGAGGTAATCGCCGGCCGTTAAGCCGGTAAAATTATAGGCGCCCTCTTCGTCGCTGATCGTTTGCTGCCTTCTTTCAGGAGCGGTGTTGCCGGTAAGGGTGACGATGACATCGGGAATTATGCGGCGCTGATCGGGGATGTCAGCAACTACTTTGCCTTTGATACTGCCGGATTGAGTGGCTACCGCACTAGTGCTACTACAGACGAGAATCAGGAGTGTCCACAAGAAAGCGCAGCGTCGCAGTGGGGGTCTGTTTGGATAAGGCACGCGCCGGCGGATGTCTTGAAACGTCATTGCTTCCCCGGGTTCGTCTAACAGCAAACGCGTTTGGGGCACAGCGCGATGAAGAACGAATCTGGGGCTATTGAAACATTTGTCGATGGCGGAAGAAAAGAGCTACATCACATTGGCGATTGCCAATTGGCGATTGAAAAGAACTGATTCGCGAGGTTTGCTTCAGCGCCAAAGGCGCGCAATGTGACAGCCTGGGCCAACGGCCCAGGTCACACGTCATCAAAGTTAGCAGGAGCGCCAAAGGCGCGGAATGTGAGAGCCTGGGCCAACGGCCCAGGTCACACGTCATCAAAGTTAGCAGGAGCGCTGAAGGCGCGGAATATTCTCAATCCCACACGTACCGCTCATCATATTCA
>JBAPXA010000072.1:0-2438 GCA_049283975.1 Pyrinomonadaceae bacterium
ACCTGATGCCGGTGCCGCTCTCGGTGCGTTTTAACCCCGGAAAACTCCCGATAAGCAGATCTTTCACGGTTGCCGTCAAAGGTAAGGTTGACCCTCGACTTCAAGGCGGAATAGAGCGGGCGGTGCGACGCATTGAAGCTCGCACGGTAATGGAACTGACGCGTGGTCTGGCATCCGATACCGCGACTGCAACGCTCGTTGTGGAATCCGGCGGGCCGGGTAAGACGGTACCTTCGGTAGATGAAGACGAGTCCTATTCGCTCGAAGTGTCGGACAGGCAGGCACTTCTGAAAGCCCCAACCAGCATCGGTGTTCTGCGTGGGCTCGAGACACTCCTCCAGTTACTGGATAGTGATCGTGATGGCTATTTCATCCCCGCGGTTCAGATTCAGGATCGCCCACGCTTCCCATGGCGTGGCCTGCTGATCGATGTTGCTCGCCATTTTCAACCGATGGATGTGTTGAAGCGCAATCTCGATGCGATGGCGGCAGTAAAACTCAACGTCTTTCACTGGCACTTGACTGAAGACCAGGGCTTCCGCGTCGAAAGCAAGAAGTTCCCGCGCCTCCACCAGCTTGGCTCCGATGGCCACTTCTACACCCAGGATCAGGTGAGAGAGATCATCGCCTACGCACGTGATCGCGGCATTCGCGTCGTCCCTGAGTTTGACCTGCCCGGCCACGCTACCAGTTGGCTCGTTGCGCATCCCGAGCTTGGCAGTGCGCCGGGCCCATATACGATTGAACGCAAGCCCGGAATCTTCGAGCCGGCGCTCGACCCCACCCGCGAGGAAGTCTACAAATTTCTCGACACGTTTTTTGGGGAGATGGCTGGGCTGTTCCCCGACGCTTATCTTCATATCGGTGGCGATGAGAACGAGGGTAAGCAGTGGGACCGCAACGCGCAAATCCAGGCTTTCATGAAGTCAAAGGGCATCAAAGATAATCATGCACTCCAAACTTACTTCAACAAACGTCTGCTGCAGATTCTGAAGAAGCACGGAAAGGTGATGATGGGGTGGGACGAAATCTTTCAGCCCGATTTGCCGCAGGAGGTCGTTATTCACTCATGGCGCGGGCCAGCCGCACTCGCGGAGGCAGCGAAGAAAGGCTACAAGGGGGTTCTCTCCGCCGGCTACTACATTGATCTGATCTTCCCCACCTCGCAGCACTATGCCGCAGATCCCATTCCGGCTGACAGCACACTAACCGCAACCGAAGCCGCTCGCGTTCTCGGCGGCGAGGCGACGATGTGGAGTGAGTGGGTTACCCCGGAAACGATAGACTCTCGTATATGGCCGCGCACCGCGGCGATCGCCGAGCGCCTCTGGTCGCCGCGCACAGTAACGGACGTGGACGATATGTACAGGCGTCTCGCCGTAACGAGCTTGCGGCTGGAAGAAATTGGTTTAACACACGAAACGAACCAGGCGATGTTGCTCAGACGGTTGGCCCAAGGCAGAGAAATCGGGCCGCTTCAGACGTTGGTGTCTGTTGTTGAACCGGTCAAAGAATACAGGCGCTACCAGCAGCGACCGCAAACCATGCTCAGCCCGCTTACTGGCCTCATCGACGCGGCCCTCCCGGACAGCGACGCCGCTAGACGCTTCGCCGCGACTGTTGATGGTTTGCTCTCGGACGCTCCTCGTTTCGATGCTCACTCGCAACAAGTTCGAAATACACTCACGCTGTGGCGCAACGCGGGCCCTGAGTTGGAAGCGATGATCGACAGGTCGCCGGCTCTGCACGAAGCAAAGCCGCTGGCTAAAGACCTGAATGAGTTGGGAACAATTGGACTGGAAGCAGTGTCTTACATTTCTCGGGGCATCACTCCGACCTCTGAGTGGCGCAACGCACGGCTCACTGCTCTCGATCAGGCTGCCATTCCCAAAGGCGGGCTGGAATTCCCGATCATTCCGGGCGTCCGACAACTCGTGATCGCCGCCTCCGAATTACACCGCCTTCAACATATGACCCCAGCCGCCTGGAAGGCACAGGTGAAGGCTCTGGCGGCGGAGCCGCAGAAACAGGCTGGCAAATAGCGCTACCGGCTATTTATTTGACAACGCCGCGGCCCTCGACCACCTTGAGATAGGTGTTCACTGGCAGTCGAGAGAGCTTATCCACCACACCGCTCGGCCAGCGAATCTCGACACTCTCAACGATCGGTGAGGATCTCAAGCCAAGCACTTCGCGCGGATCGTGCGAGGCGAGATAGCTTCCGCCACCTGTCTTCAGGCGACTACGCCTAACCCCGCCAGCCTGCCAGGTAATAACAGCGCCAACAGCCGAAGGATTGCTCTTCGTTGAGACGAGTTGGAGGCCGAGCCAGTTGTTGCGATTTCCGCCCTCGTTGCGAAGCAGCAAAGGTGCTTCGCCATTGTTTGACACGAGCACGTCCACATCTCCGTCATTGTCGAAGTCTCCCACCGCCATAC
>JBAPXA010000073.1:0-6811 GCA_049283975.1 Pyrinomonadaceae bacterium
CATAGTAACGGACCAATTTAATGACATACGACATGATATCCAAACGCGTTTGTGCGCTCGGCGTAATGGCCAAAGCACCGCTTGCGGGCGAGGTGAAAACACGGCTTGTGCCGCCTTTGACGGAACAGGAGGCTGCCGCACTCAGTGTCTGTTTTCTTCGTGACATGGCCGCGAACATCGCAAGTGTGAGTGAGACAGAGGCAGCATCAGGCCTGGTAGTCTATACGCCAATTGGTTCAGAGTCTGCATTTGATGGAGTCTTACCTGAAGGCTTCAAGTTACTGGGCCAACGCGGTATATCTCTGGGCGAGCGGCTCTACAACGCGACTGATGATCTTTTGAGACAAGGTTACGGTGCCGTTTGTCTGATCAATTCAGATAGTCCGACTCTACCGAGATCGATTCTGAGTCGAGCGATTGAGTTGCTCGCGAGCGACGGTGATAGAGTTGTCCTGGGCGCGGCGGAAGACGGTGGCTACTATTTAATTGGGTTGAAGCACGCGCATAGAAATCTTTTTAACGGAATTGAGTGGAGTACTGCGAACGTTCTCACTCACACCAGACAACGCGCAGCAGAAATCAATCTACCGGTTGAGATATTACCGCCCTGGTACGATGTTGACGATGCAGACACTCTCAATCGACTCTGCGAAGAGTTGTTCTTCTCTGAATCTTTAGACGGATCTTATCCGGCACCTCACACGCGTGCCTTCCTGGACTCGACAATCAAAATGGAAGGACCACAACGCATCTGTCCTAAACTTTCAACGCGAATATCGATATGAGTGAACAATCGCGCGCGACGTTTAGGTCTGCAGGTTCCAGATGGGCCGTCACGCTGAGCATACTTGGCGTCGCAATGCTGGTGCTCTATCGCATTGCCGTCCACTCCAGAGATGTTGCAGACATTGTTTGGTTTCTCAAACTCGTCCTCATTCAAATAGTCATCTACTTCGCTGTTGCATGGCTTTGCGTGCGCACCAAAGACTCGCGTGCATTATTACTGTTCGGATTAATCTTCGCTGCGCTCTTCCGCCTCAGCATTCTTTTCTCTCCGCCCTATTTATCCGACGACATCTATCGTTACATCTGGGATGGTCGAGTGCAGTCAGCAGGTATCAATCCTTATCGATACATTCCCGCCGATGAATCGCTAGCCAAACTTCGCGACGACAAGATCTATCCAAACATCAACCGGCGCAATTATGCGCGCACAATGTATCCGCCTGTCGCCGAAGGGGCTTTCCTATTGATAACTCGTTTTAGCGAATCCGTGACGTGGATGAAAGCGATCATGGTTGGGTGCGAAGCCATCACGGTTTGGGCCCTCATACAATTGCTTGCTTCATTTGGATTCGCAAGGCAACGAGTTTTGATCTATGCATGGCATCCACTGGTCATTTGGGAGTTTGCTGGAAGTGGGCACCTGGATGCGCTGGCAATCGCTTTAATAGCGTTGACTGTGCTCGCACGTCGCAAGCATTGGGAAACCCGGACTGGATTTCTGCTTGCGTGCGCTACCTGTGTGAAGCTTTTTCCAGCGGTGTTGTTCCCGGTCTTGTATCGGCGTGGAAGTTGGAAGATGCCGTTGGCATTTGTGGGCACGATACTAGTCACGTATTTGCCCTACCTCAGTGTCGGCCCACTCGGGGTGCTGGGGTTTTTACCAGGTTATGCGAATGAACGAGGCATGGTGAGCGGCGATCAATTTTTTCTTCTCAACGTTGCGCGTCGTCTGTTCAGTACGAATGTGCCCGCTTCAGCTTATCTAATCTCTAGTGTTGCCGTGCTTGCCGTCTTGTCTCTATGGATGATGCGAGCCCAGCAAAGCGACGATGGCCGCTATATACGAAATGGCCTGATTATCGCTTCTGTGTTCATGGTTCTTCTCGCTCCGCATTTTGCCTGGTATTTCACGTGGCTAACACTTTTCTTATGCTTCGTTCCATCCGTTCCGGTTCTCTATATAACGGCCGCGAGTTTCCTGCTATATCTGACCTGGATTAACGACACACCCGATCGCGTCTTTATGTTGAAGACCCTTATCTTTGCGCCGTTCTTGATTCTCGGAATATTAGTGATCTGGTTGCGTCGTCAAACCAGTGTTCATTTGGCACATGAATAACGAAAAACCAAAACCTTTTATCTCAGTAATCATCGCCGCACTGAATGAAGAAGAGACGATCGCGAACGTCATCAACTCCGTCCCGAAAGATCTGGCCGACGAGATTGTTGTGGTCGACAATGGCAGTAAGGACCGGACTGCCGACATTGCTAAAGCGGCAGGTACTCGGGTCGTTAGTGAACCCATTCCCGGTTATGGACGCGCGTTTCGTACGGGACTGCGCTCAATTTCGCCCAAGTGCGAGATCGTAGTGTTTCTCGATGGCGATGGGAGTGATTGTCCTGAAATGATGGACCGACTTGTCACACCGATTATGGAAGGCAATAGTGATTTTGTAATTGGGTCACGAACCCGGGGCAATCGCGAAACCGGCAGCATGATCTTTCATCAGGTCGTTGCCGGATACGTGATCGGCTTGCTTCTGCGGGTTCTCTACGGAGTTCATTCAACTGACATGGGACCGTTTCGCGCGATTCGTCGCGGTACGTTAGACGGACTCAACCTGCGTGAAGAAACTTATGGATGGCCGTTGGAGATGCAGTTGCGTGCAGCGCGCGCGCGAGTGCGCACAATGGAGGTAGCTGTTGACTACCGACGACGCGCGGGGGGGCATTCAAAAATCGCGGGCACAATTCGCGGTACGATATTGGCGTCGACGCGCATTCTCATAACATTCGCACGTATCGCGATACAAAAGCGTTGAGCGAAATGTCTAAAGGCGACGCTCACGCTACCAAAGCGGGACTCCAGGATAACGAGGTGCTAGTACCGCATCGATTCCCCATTTGCGCCCCGCTCCACCAATCATCAATGCCAGGGCAACAATCATGGGGATCAATAGTTCCCAGATCCAGGCAGTACCCCATTCCGCGACCCAGAGCGTACTCAGAAATAAGAAAGCACCGAGAGCGACCGGCCTGGTCAGGAGTCCGATCAATAGAAGCACTCCAAATGTTATTTCAGTGAACCCCTGCATTGGACCAGCAAAGGTAGCGTGACTTGCCATGAGGGCCATAACGCTTTTCAGCAGTTGTGGCCCGTGGCCTTTTTCGATGTAGTAATTGATCAACCCGGAATAGCCTGAAGGACTGTATAGGCCTTTCCCAAGATTCTCGAAGAATACCCAAACAAAAAGACTTCCCAGGGCAAGGCGGAGAATGGTCAGCGCAACTTGAGCACTCTCGTTTCGTGATTCAATCGAATCTTTGCCATTAAGTGAACTACTCATTTGTCCTCCTGTAGTGTAAAGAGGTCCACGCGCTGCTTTGGCATTCTACTCATTCGGCGGCACAGTTCCTGTCTTAGTCAGACGAAGGAATGCTTCTTCCAAACTTTCCTGGGCCGGGCTCAACTCATACACCTTAATTTCCTTACTGACCAGCAAGGCGTTCACGGCAGAGATGCCTTCTTCACCCGCATCAATCCGCAAAAATGAATCGCCGTTTCGACTAACCGTAACACCAGGTTCGCTAGTCAGTAACTCAAAAGCACGTGACAGGTCATCGACTCGAACTCTGTACGTGGTGGTTGGAGTTACCACTGTCTCCGGTTTGCCTTCATAGAGCAGACGTCCCTCGTGAATGATTCCAACCCGATTGCAAAGTTGTTCAATCTCTGAGAGTAAGTGACTCGAGAGCAATACCGTCAACTTAAATTCATCTCGCAGACGTCGAATGAGTTCTCGGGTCTGTTGTATTCCTTGCGGATCGAGACCATTGGTAGGCTCGTCAAGAATAATAAGTTCCGGCGTTGGTAGAAGTGCTTGTGCAATTCCGAGACGTTGCCGCATGCCGTACGAATAAACCTTCACTGGATCTCGCGCGCGGTCTCGCAAGCCTACAATTTCGAGCACTTGCTCTACTCGCTTCGGTTGCACTCCGCCGGATAAGGAGGCGAGTAATTGCAAGTTCCTGCGTCCAGAGAAGTTTTCGTAGAATGCTGGCGTCTCGATGATTGCTCCTACGCGCGAGCGCGCTCGCAAGTACTCCCCACCTGTAGCGCGCAGCGTAAACTTGAATACGCCGGACGTAGGTCTGACCAGACCCAGTAACATCCTGAGTGTGGTTGATTTCCCCGCTCCGTTCGGACCGAGGAACCCGTAGATGTCACCTCTCTCTACTCGTAACGACAGACGGTCCACTGCGGTGCGTTCGCCAAATCGCTTCGTTAAGTCTTCGGTCTGTAGAGCTAAATCCGACATCGAGAATTAGAGTCGTACCTCCACTAACAAAGGCCAATGGTCCATGCGGCCAACGGCAGCATCACGTAAAACCTCGACTCGCCCGGTCTGCCTGAGTGTGGTTGGACCAAAAACGTAATCGATACGTCGATCGTTGATTGCAGTATCACCGGCTGAGCGTCCCAGATCGCGAAAGTATCGCAGGATGTGACTGTATGATTCGCTATCGTGCTTCACGTTGTCCGTATAGAGATTTGTCTCGTTGGCGGCTTTTAGTTCAAAGTTAAAATCACCAGCGATGAAAACTTCAGAGGATTGTGCTCGGCTTTGAGCCCAATCTATCAACGCTTCGGTGTATATCCTTCGCTGAGCAGCATTGAACGCATCGGCATGTGCGCTCAAAAGAAGTATTTGTTGTTTGCCGCTACCAGGTTCAAATGAAGCTCCAAGAGCGTAACGAGCACCAGCAGCGACTGAAATAAATTTCGCTCCGGTATCCTTAACCAGTACCGCTTCGAAGCGATCCCCTTTTCCTTGCTGCGCAACTGCGCCTCGATATTTTCCTTGTAACAGACCGAGCAATCTCTTGAGTTGCGCGTTGCCTGTTAATTCCTGGAGGGCAACCGCATCAGGATCCTGGCGTAAAATTAGTTCCGCTACTGCCGGCAAGTCTTTGTCATGAGCGCGGGTGTCATCCTCAAGTTCGGCGTAACCAATATTCCAGGTCAGCAAGCGAAGCGAATGAGCACCCTCAGCCGATGAACCTTGTTCTTCGGAGTCACGCGGCTCTGCAAAGTGGACCGCGCCCACAATCATCAGAAAGAACAGAAGCAGCAGTAGGAGCTTCACCCACATGTCATGTCACAATATCCTTCCGCTCGAAGATGACCACGGTGGTCAACAACAAACCAGTCGTATACGCGCCGCAGACACATGCGTAATGCCATAGTCTCTGCCACGGAATTTCAGGCTTGAACACGTCGCGCCAGAAGTCCATATCGGTTGTAAAAAAGTAAGGACGTAAGTGCTCGAAGAACTCTACTCGCCCAACAATATAGAGTGCTAAATAAACTGCGATGGTCAAAACGATTGCCTGTACCGGCGAATCGAATACCACTGAACAAAGCAGTGCGAGTGCCGCGATCACAAGAAGAGCCCAGCTACCTGACAATGCAGCGTAGCCAAACCGCATCAGAGCCTCATCGCGCATGATCTTCCCGGGCGCATCCACGAGATTAAGCGGACCAGGATAGAGCTCCAGGTTTCCCCAGCCAACGAAGATCAAACCAACGAGCAAATTCAAACCGATAAAGAAAGTCAATAACAGGGCAGCGTGGAGTGCAGTCACCAGAAACTTCGAAAGGATTAACGAGGCGCGAGAGATCGGGCGAGTACATAACATCCGCAGCATGCCCGAGCGTGCCTCACCCGCGATCTGTGAACCGGCGCTCATGGACACGAAAATAGGGAGTAGCAAAGTAAAAGAGAAAAGGACCGAGTAGAGGGCAAAAGTTAGTCCGTTGAAGTATTGCTTCGATTCGTATGTGTATTTGAACTGCTCAACGGCCTGACCACCGGTCTTTCGGGCGGCATAGGTGTAGAAGCCCCAAAGCATGAGTGCAACAAATGCACTTAGAACGACGAATGAGAGATAAAAGCTCCTCGCGCGAAACAACTTCTCGAGTTCAAGTTTGACCAGGGTAAGCATATCCAACAGCCTTTAACGTACTCGGCTAAGCTGTTGTTCGCCATATTAGCGCGCGAGAGTAGTGTGGCAACGGGGCTAGCCACAGTGAATTTTACGGTGGCGCGCACGGCTAATAGGCGACAACATCGCGTTGATGGCCAGCTGGAAACATGCGGAAACCCACAACTTGATGATGCCGAGAACGATTATTCCAGAGCAGAAGTGATCAATCTTTCGTGGTGATTCGTGTTACTTCGTGGATCGATTGTTTGCCTGGACGAAAAAGAACCACGAGGTGACACTAATGAAACCTCCGGAGTCTCTCCTTATCCCACGCTTCTGGGATCAAACAGCAGCGGAAAAAACTGACCACCAAGTTTTTCTCCAGCGGGAATCGGGGGCACACCTTCAAGCAATGGTTGATCTGAGCAGGAACGGACTCCATCGCGCGCCACGTTAATTACCACCGCTCGTCTTGGCCGTTCAGTGCGATTCTCAAATGAACCATGGACCATCAAGGGATGATGAAAAGAACACTCACCCTGCTTCAACTCGATGGGTATTGGTTTGAATTCCCGCTTCTGTTCATCGCTCAGCACGCCGAGAATCGTATCCATGTCGCTGGCAAAGTCCGAACGAGGTAACAGATTCCAGCGGTGGCTGCGCGGCACGTAATGAACGCAGCCATTTTCTCGCGTTGAGTCGTCCAGCCCGATCCAGCAGGAAAGGTGGGCCATAGGCTGGGTTCTGGTCCAGTAGGAATAGTCTTGATGCCAAATGACCACTCCGCCGTGGCGCGCAGGCTTATAGAAAAGCTGGT
>JBAPXA010000074.1:0-10459 GCA_049283975.1 Pyrinomonadaceae bacterium
CGATTGTGTATTTTGTCACTCGACAGGTCTCAGGTCTCAAGCCTCAGGTCTCAAGCCTCAGGTCTCAAGCCTCAAGTCTCAAGTCTCAAGTCTTCACAGCAGGCCAAACAAACCTGAAGGCGGTTGAGACTTGGGACCTGAGACCTGAGACTGTTGTTAGCCTTCAACACCGCTCAGAAATCTTCGGAGGGCTGCGTTGAATTCTCCCGGTTTTTCCAGATTCAAAACGTGTCCGGCTCGTTCAATGATTTGCAGCCGCGAACCCTTAATCTCACGATTCATGACTTCTGCATCCGCAGGCGGAGTGATTGCATCTTCACTGCCAACCAGAATCAGAGTCGGCGCTACGATTTCTGACAAGAATGATGTTTGGTCCTGGCGCGTCGCCATACCATGCAGTGCTGCTGCGGCGCCCTCGGGATTCGTGCTCGCCATCATTCCGCGCACGTGCTTAACAATCTCAGGGCGCTTCGCAACGGTTTCGGCGGTAAGCATCTTTGGTAAGAGCGCGTCCGCAATTCCCTCCATCCCTTCGCTGCGCGCTTTCGCCGCCTGCACCTCGCGATTTTGTTTCGCTTCATCGTTGTCGGCTTGCGCCCGCGTGGCGGCCAGAATCAGCGAAAGCACGCGAAAAGGAAAGAGCCGACAGAACGCCAGCGCGACATAACCGCCCATCGACAGCCCACCAATCGCGGCTTGTTCAATTTTTAGATTGTCCAACAATTCGGCGATATCCCCAGCCATCAACTCCATCGTTGCAGGGCCCGGCATGATCCCGCTTGCGCCGTGTCCCCGCAGATCCGGAACGATGACCCGATGGTCCTCCTGGAGCGCTGCCACCTGATCACGCCACAACGTGCGATTGAAGGGATAACCATGTAGGAGGACCACGACTGGGCCCGAGCCCACGTCCTCATACGCGATCTCAACCCGGTTGACGCCCCGCCCCACGCTCGTTCGCTGAGGAACATTTAGACTCGTCACGCCAGATCTACCTCTCTGTTCGATTCAGCTCCTCGAGCTGCTTCCGCCACCACTGTGATCAGTTCCGACAACTCAATCGGTTTTGCGAGAAAGGCCTGGAAGCCTGCAGCTATAGCTTGCAAGCGATCCTCCTCGCGAGCATACGCGGTTATCGCTACTGCCGGCAGGAATCGTGCGTGCTCAATACCCAGGGCGCGCACTTTTGTCAGCAGTTGGTAGCCGTCTTCATTTGGCATCGCGATATCTGAAATCAAAACATCTGGTGTTTCAGACTTGAGTGCTTCCAATGCTGCCGCGGCTGAGGAGACGGCTGTGACTTTAGCATCGCCCCGGGTCAGGGCAGCCGTCATCAGGCGCAACGTGTCTTCATCATCGTCAACTAACAGCACGTGGATCCCTTTAAGCTTGCTCGACGTCAAACCCTGCGAAGAGCTCGCTAAGTCTTCTTTCGGCTCACTCAACTTTGAACTCGAACCCAGTCGCGGCAGCAACACAGTGAAGGTTGAGCCCTTATCCGCACCGTCACTCGTTGCCTTGATTGCGCCGCCGTGGATTTCAACGAGATGTCGCGCTATCGCCAATCCCAAGCCTAAGCCGCCATGTCGCCGCGTCGTCGTGCTGTCCGCCTGGCGAAAACGATCGAACACGAAAGGAAGAAAATCTTTGCTGATGCCCTGGCCATTGTCGGTCACTGTAATCTCAACCTGAGATCCGAGATCCTGAACGGTCAACCTTACTCGACCACCGCTGGGGGTGAACTTGATTGCGTTGGAAAGAAGGTTCCAAACAATCTGTTGCAAGCGATTCGAATCGCCGGCGACGACCATGGGCTGCGCCGGCAGTTGGGTTTCGATCCGCAATCCTTTAGCTTCGGCAGTGGGACGCACGACGTCTACCGCGGCCTCGATTATTGGGGTTAGCTCCAGGGGATCGAGCTCCATTGCGAGCTTGCCGGTAATGATCCGCGAAACATCGAGGATGTCATCGATGATTTGCGACTGCGCTTTGGCATTGCGGCGAATCGTTTCAATCGCATTTACCGCCATCGACTGATCCAGCGAATCAGACTGTAGCATGCGCGACCAACCCAGGATTGCTGTCAAAGGTGTGCGCAGCTCGTGAGACACGGTAGCGAGGAATTCATCTTTTAAGCGATTAGATTCTTCCGCAGTGGCGCGGGCACTGCTTTCCTGATTCAGGAGTCGGACATTTTCAATGGCGACAGCGACGAGATTTGCCGCCATGCGCATCGCCGTCACATGTTCTTCACGATAGGCCAAAGCTTCGTAACTCTGAATTTCGATAGTCCCAACAATCCTGCCCATCACTGACATGGGCGCGGCCAGCGAGGACTTCGGTCGTAACCCATTGTCAGGCCCGATGAGCACCGCAGGATGGTTGCGGGTGGCATTCATGTAGTCGTTGGTAACTACAGCTTCCCCCGTACGCACAGCAATGCTATTTGGCCCAGTTGCGGTGACCGGCATCGGCGGCAGTTCGCTGGTGTCTATTTCCTCCTGATCGCCCCAGCCGTAACAGGCCGTGCGGACATCACGGACCGGATCGTAAAGTGAGACAAAGATCCCATCGCAAGGGGCGGAGACAACCGCAAACGCCCGTAAAGCACGAAAGATGTGAACCAGCTCACGCGCGGTGCCGAGGGCCTGCGAGAGAATTGATACTCGCTCCAGCAGCCGCTCATATTCTGAAAGCGCGCGTTGGTCGGCTTCGCGCAAAGCCTCTTCCGCGGCCCGTCGCGCGGTAATGTCACGCGCCACTCCCTGAATACCAGCTGGCTTACCGGATTTGAAAATGAGACGGCTGCTAATCTCCAGTCGCACCAAACCGCCGTGCTTCGCCTGGACATCGATTTCGTAGTTAGTACGTTCTTCGCCGGCGAGTTTTCGTCCCGTCATTTGCCGTGCTGCTGCATCCGATCCCGCCGTAAGAAACTCTCGCATGTTCATCTTGAGCAATTCCTCGCGCGAGAAACCAGTCAGCCTTTCTACGGCACTGTTCATCGAGGTGACATTGCCGTCAAGATCGAGCGTGAACACAATGTCGTTGGCATTTTCGATCAGTTCGCGGTAACGCTCTTCACTTTCGCGCAGCGCCTCTTCCGCTCGTTCGCGATCAGTTAGTGTCTTGCGGACCTTGCGTTCAGAGATTTGCAGTTCCGAGGCGGTGCGTTCAGTGGCCGCCCGTGCTTTTACCTGGGCGTGCGTCAGACCAAAGAGTAGCAAGCTGATGAGAACCCCACCGACCACTAAGTAGACAAGCGAACTACCTTTGGCAGCGGCAAATTCAGGTCTGGAAGTAAATACCAACGTCCAGGTTCGGCCGGCAATCTCGACGTTGCTTTGAGCCCGGAAAGGCCGGAAACCGTTGTTACTAATCGGCGCGGCAACTGTCGCCGTATCATGAATCAGATTTTCTCTCGTGGGTTCCTGTCCGTCGTGCAGGCTGATATCAATATCGGTGGTGTTCTTAATCGCCAGGATTGCCTTAATGAAGTCCGCGGCGCGAAAACTGCTAAACACAAAACCAGCCAGCGCGTCCCGCCGTTCCTGGTCGGTCGCCGGTATGCGATCGTTCTCGTAAACCGGGGCATAGATCAGGAATCCCACCTCGCCTGGTGGTTCACCATCCTTATCCAGCGGCACACGCGTTGTAGCGGCGGGCAAACCGGTGTCGCGCGCGGTCTCCATCGCGGCGAGACGCGCCGGTTCACTGCTCATGTCGAAACCAACTAGTTGATGTTGGCGGTTATCGAGCGCCTCAAAGTAGACAACCGGATTATATTCATCGCGATCCCGGTCGGGCCAGATCTTGAAATCAGAGTGGTTGCGGATTCGGGTTTGCGAGATGAACGAATCTTTTTGCTGCCGCTTCACACGAGCTATGTATCCAAGGCCCTGAGCGCCAGGGTACTGGTTCTTAAACTCGAGCCGCTCCACAAAATTGTGAAACTGGCTGGCACTGATCGTGGGACTAAGGGCAAACAAACCAGTGCCTGCGCGCAGCACTTCGATGTAAATCCGGGGCCGTCCTCTGAGGTAATTCGTCAGTTCCTGAGTAGTCGTACCGAAGCGAATGAGGTCTTGAGTGTTAGCCGTGCGCCAAACATAGAAAGCAGCGAAAGCGGTGATCAGAAGGCCGAGCAGAAGCACGAAGTACGGAAGGAAGTACCGGCGCGGTCGAATTCCGTTAAACTTTAGTTCCCCTATTGACATTGGAAACTGCGAAGAAACGAGCTACTTGACACGGCTGGTCCGGCGCCGAAGAAAATCCATCAGCACAAACTGCGAAAGGTTGCTGGGATTCGCGAAGTAAGCTTTGCCATTCGTCATAGCGGTCATCTGCTTCACAAACTCTACGAGGTAGTAATCACTCGCCAGCATGAAAGTATTGATCATTATACCTGCCTTGCGGCAGGCCTGGACCTCTTTGAACGTTTCCGCCATTACAAAGGGATCGCCGCCCATGGAGTTCTTATAGATGTGACGCGTGGTGGCCCCGCTGGCGAGTCGCGTCCTTCCCGCTCCGGCCGCCGCCAACATCTGGCTGCTGTCAATGAAACAAGCGGTGGGTTTGCCGTCAGTGATCATGACGATCTGTTTCATTTCTTTGCGTTGTGACTGAAGGATGCGCCGAGCCAGTCGCAAACCCTCTGCGGTGTTCGTGTGGTAAGGACCAACCTGGGTAGTTGCCAGTTGCGCAAACGCGAGTTCCTCTGCACTGTCATGGAAAAGCACAAGCTTTAAAGAGTCGCCCGGATACTGTGTGCGAATCAGATGTGCGAGTGCCAGGGCAACTTTCTTGGCAGGCGTGAAACGATCTTCGCCGTAAAGGATCATTGAGTGTGAACAATCGAGCATCACCACCGTCGCACAGGAGGATTGATAGTCACACTGGTGCACGTGCAGGTCGCTGTATTCGAGGTTCAAAGGAACGCACAACCCCTCGCGTTTAATTGCGGACAAGAGCGTCGTATTCACATCCAGGTTGATCGTGTCGCCAAACTCGTAGCGCTTGCTTGCCGCCGCTGCCTCCACGCCAGTGGACAGTTGCGGAGTATCGTGTCGGCCCGCAGAGCTCTTCCCCAAACTGCCCAGCAAGTTTCGCAAGGTTTTGTAACCAAGGAAGTCGAGACCTTTTTCGGTTACTTCGAACTTGATATTGCGCGGCAGGGGCTCAGAGATCTGCGGCCCACCGTCGCCCGGTAGTTGTGAGCGCTCCGGTTTTTGCTCCTGGAGAGTGAGATAGCCTTCTTCAACGAGGCGCTCAATCAATTGATTGAGCATCTCTTCGAGTGCTGAGCCTTTAAACTCACCGTCATTGTCGGCGAGCATTTCCTGAACCTGGTATTCGTTCAGCAGGCCCTGATTCATGAGTGCCTGAAGTAGCGCGCGGCGGAGGGCATCAAGCGAGGTATCCGGGGAGCGCCGTTCGCGCGTCCAGTAGTAGTCTTCATCGTAGCCTGAAGAGAGCAACGAGTCAGACAACTCTTCCATCAAGTCGCCGAGATCGATCCCGGAGATATCGAGACCTTTGAATTTGGAGTACTTGATAAACCGCATGGGAATTGCCGATTGCCGATTGCCAATTGCCGATTAGTAATTAGCTATTGCTGGATGCCAAATTCACTGTAGTTCCGGGCCAACGCAGTAACCAGAAGCTTTGAAATCCACTCCAATTGGCAATCGGCAATCGCCAATCGGCAATCCCTTCAGCTGTACTTACCTGTTTCTGTGAGATCATCGTAGATCATCCCGCGCCGATCCTTTTTAGCTTTTGTGACTGCCGTATAGCCGCCCTCTTCGTTGCGGCTGATTTTGTTTTCGGCGTAGAGACCTTCCAGAACCAGTTCGCACGCGGAGACAAGCTGAGCCGTATCGGCTTTAGCAAAATCAAAAGGAATGCGACTGGTTTCGATCAGCTCCGGCACGGCTTCGAGCAGTCGCCGGCATTCATCTGCCGCAGCAGTATCGGCCAACCGCAAATTGTTTCCGGCGTCGAACCATTGCACCGTACTCGCGAATTCGATTCCTACGAAATAGCCGTTGAATATTTCTCCAGCTGCGCGTTTGATCAAGTCTCTAGCGATGCGCCGGGCGCCGATTTGTTCGCCCTCGTATTCAAGTTCCATTTTTCCGGTCATCGAAGGAATTGCGGCGTAGACATCGGAGATCCGGGGCACGATTTCCTTTTCCCCAGTCAGCAACGCGCGGCGCTCCGCGTTAGAAATAACTGACTCCGTGACCGTAATCGGCAAACGCTGGGAAACACCAGACTGTTTATCCACGCGCTGATCATCGCGCGCTTCGAATGCGATCTGCTCAACCACTTCGCGGATGAACTCGGGAATGTGCAGATCCGCTTTCCAGCCGTCACGCTCCACCCAGGCTTCCTGCCGCGTGATCTGGATTGCAGTAGGAAGCTCGGCCGGGTAATGGGTTGTAATTTCCGCGCCGATGCGATCCTTCAAAGGCGTGATGATCTTCCCGCGTGCGGTGTAGTCTTCCGGATTCGCAGAAAAGACGAGCATCACGTCGAGGGGCAAACGCACCGGGTAACCTTTAATCTGCACGTCGCCTTCCTGCATGATGTTGAAAAGACCAACCTGAATCTTTCCTGCCAGATCAGGTAGTTCGTTGATGGCGAAAATGCCGCGATTCGCGCGCGGCAGCAGGCCGTAATGAATTGTCAGTTCATCACTGAGCAAGTGACCACCCTTTGCGGCCTTGATTGGATCAACGTCGCCGATGATGTCGGCGATCGTTACGTCGGGAGTGGCCAGCTTTTCGACAAAACGAGCATCGCGATCGATCCAGGCTATCGGGAGCGAGTCGCCATGAGTTTCCAGTTGTTCCCGACCAAAGGCAGAAATTGGCTTGAAAGGATCATCGTTAATCTCGGAACCGGCGATGATGGGAATTTGTTCGTCGAGCAGTTCAGTTAATTGACGGATGATGCGACTCTTGGCTTGGCCCCGCAGGCCCAGCAGGATGATGTTGTGTCGCGCCAGGATGGCGTTAACGAGTTGCGGAAGCACAGTCTCATCGTAGCCGACAATGCCGGGAAAGAGTTTTTCTCCGGCTTTTAGTTTGCGAATCAAATTGGCTCGCAGCTCGTCTTTGACGGAAATGCTGCAGTAGCCACTGGCTTTTAAATCACCCAAAGTCGCTGGTTGTGGCATTTGATTAGTCCCGATTGGTTCGATCTGATTTACGACATCTTAATACGGGCAAGTGAAAGTCCCTAAACCGGAGGCATCCTGGTTTCGATTTGGCTCTCATTCACACGGGGCTTTAGCCCGGTGACAAAGCGCCGAACAATAAAGTGGAACTGAGCCGTCCAGTTTCACCGGGCTGAAGCCCGGTGTGAATGAGACAGTTGAGTTATGAGGCCATGGTCGGCAGCCAAACGTTTTCGTCCCTCACAACCAAACCATCCGCTGCCAGTTTTTCCAGGTGCGCTGACACGGCTCGTTCAGCCATGCCGTGAGCCTTCGGAGAAACATCGGTGTAGACGCTAGCCACAATTTGCGGAGGGGTGGTGTGGCCGGCGCGTACTGCTGCCAGAATCTTTTGCTCGCGATCCAGGCGATGGGAAATGTACTCCGCGATCTTGACGTAAGGATTGGCAATGGCCGGACCATGCCCCCCAAAGATCACGGAAAGATTCGGTAACGCGCACATGCGTTCGAGTGACTTCAGATAGTCGCTCATGTTTCCTTCAGGTGGATCTATGAGCACCGAGCCCAAACCGACGATGTTGTCGCCCGAGAGCAACGCACCGGTGGCGGCGTCATAGAGACAGAGGTGACCGCGCGCGTGACCAGGTGTGTGCAACGCTTGCAAAACGATCTCGGGTGAACCCTGCAACTTGATCGTATCGCGATCCTCAATTAGCCGATCAACCCGCACACTCTCAGCCAGAGGCTCCGCGGTGAGGTGGTGAGCAGCGACCGAGGTTTGTTCGCCGCAGTGTGTTTTGAGGGCGTTTACGCCGCCAACATGATCGGGATGCATATGCGTGAGAACGATCTCGCGCAACTTTCGTCCCGCTCCCAGTAGACTAGCGATCGCCTCATTCAGAGCGTGTTGTTCCTCTTCATAGGGCGAGCCCGGATCAACCACCAGCAACTCGTCAGATGTATAAATCAGATAGCAATTGGTGTGAGTCGCTGGAGGCTTGGTCGGCGTGCGCACAGGAAAGCAAATGAAGTTGGGTCGAAACTCGATCCGGCGCACTGGTTCGCCCTGGGCATTGGGCGTTGACACGAAGCGTTCGACGAGGTCTGGAGTAATGCCGGCAGCGAGCGCCTGCAAGGCATGAAGCGTTGGCGGTACCGCGAGAATCTCCGACCGTTGCCATTTGGCAAACGCTGCGGCCGCCGCAATCCAGGCGCCGGATTCAAGTTCGCCGGGCACGACTTGTGGTTGTTGCTTTGCCGGGCAGGTTGCGAGAAAGAACCAGGTGTCGAAGCGCCTGGCGCTAAATGGCGGTGTCACCCAGCGTCCCACGTAAGTGAAATCATTGGCGTCGAGTCGCAGTTGGTAATGATGCAAGAGTCCGGACCAGGACATTCTTCCGGAGGCAAGGTCATCCAGGAGCGAAAGTCTCTGACCTTTTGTGAGTTGGTCGCCGCCGCGAACCAGCAGCACGCCGAGTTCTTCAAACAATTCCCGCGCGGCCGCGCTAATCGCGGCTCGGGTCTGCAAGTCGTCGCAGTTATCAACCGGTACTGTTGCATCGTCGGCATCAAACTGCCCACCCGGAAAAGCATGGAAGCCACCCAGAAAGGCTAACTTTTCGCTGCGTCGTACGAGAAAAACTTCGGGATTTTCGGGATTGGAATTTGGCCGCAAGAGAATGATCGCGGCAGCGTCTTTAGGAACTGGGAGCATTAGGAAAAAATCTGCACGACTTCTTAAGCCACAGATTTACACGGCTAACGCAGATAAGAGAAGAAAAGATTGATCCGTGTTATCCGCGAAAATCTGTGGCTAAAAACTTCTAACCCCAGCGAAAGCGTTCGCCACCGTCAGCCGTCCAGGGGTTGCCGCGCATGTGATAACCCCCTTCTTCCCAGTATCCGGCCTGATCGTTTTCCAGGAAGCGCACGCCTTTGATCCACTTGGCAGATTTCCAGGCGTAGAGTTGCGGAACAATCAAACGTACCGGGCCGCCATGCTCGGGTGGTATCGGCTGTCCATCGTGTGACCACGCAAAAAGTGAATCTTCTTTTAGGAAGAACTCGAGGGGAATGTTGGTAGTCCAGCCGGAATCGTAAGCGAACGCGAGCACAAACTTAGCTTCTGGTTTGACGCCGGCAATTCTCGCAACTTCACGCGTCGGCACTCCGCCCCAAATGTTATCGAGACGAGACCAACGCGTAACACAATGAAAGTCTGCGTAAACTCTGCCGGCCGAGAGCTGCATGAATTCATCGAGCGACCACTGCTGCGGATTGTCCACCAGACCGTCCACCGCAAAACTCCAGTTGGCGAGATCGATGTCGGGAGTGCCATGCGCATCGAGCACGGGCCATTTCTTCGTGCGCGACTGACCGGGCGGAATACGATTCTCGCGACGAGTATCAGGACTAATGATCACATCCGGTTCAGTGATCTCGTCCGGACGTCTTGGAGTATTTGTCTGATAATTCGGATCTGGCAGGAGACTGTTTAAGAAACTCATGGAAGACAGGAGGCAGTAGGCAGAATGCTTTTACCGCCAGCACTTAAGGCACTCAATTACTAGATTTCAGTTCAAAGTTCAAAGCACAAAGTCCAAGTCAAAGAACCAAAGTCCACTATTTCAATTCTTTCGGCATCCACTTACCGACGGCTTTCGATTCGGCTCCTTCGATTCCGCGGGAGCGATCGTGCCAATCGTCGCGAGTGCCTTCCGGGCCGCGCTGCTTTTCGTAGTTGTCGGTTTGTTCCAGACTCAGGATGATGCCGTTAATGATTTCCCCCCAATCCTGAAATTGAATTCCGCGGCGCACCAAAGCCAGGCCCGCGGACCAATCCTCCTCCGGGGCGCGCGCGTCCTGCTCGGGAATAGTCAAATTATACAACGGCGGAAAGGACTGGCCTTTGTATTCGCTCACGAGTTGATTCTTGATCTCTTTGTAAGATACTTGGGGATTGCCGCGTTGAATTTCCTGCGCGCGGCGAAAGAGATCGGCCACGGATGCTGGTTGCTGAGACATGTAATTTCCTCAAACCCTACTCGCCGGACTTTAATTGTTGGGTAGAATCCTACCTTACACTTGCCGCTTGTGAATCACAAACTTCCCTTGATCGACACGAAGACACGGAGACGCGGAGACACGGAGACGCGTCTCCGCGTTTCTGCGTCTAAGAATGCATCTCCCCCTTTCACTCGCGAGATACGCACAGAATCTAGTAGACTCGCTGCTTCTGAACCCACGCGATGTCTGAATCCAACGAATCCCTAACCA
>JBAPXA010000075.1:0-1994 GCA_049283975.1 Pyrinomonadaceae bacterium
ACGCAAGATAGTAAAGTAGGCCCCCCTACCCGATCCGCTCCCACTGATGGCTGTCCAGGCCATGCGGCATAGGCTCCCGCTCAACCTCCCTTTAGCAAGAGCAGATCTATGAGTGGGAAGGTTAAACCAAGGGCAGAATGGCGAAAGAGCCATTTCGAAAAGGGGCTTGATCCGTGGCTCCCACAAAACTCCACCTCGATTCTTCTCCGATACTGAAGGAGCCGTCGTCTGCCAAGGTCATCGTCGAGATGCCTGGAAACATTGACGAGGCTCCGTGTCGAACCTGTAGCGACGACGTCTCATTAGCGGTTAAGACACTCGACGAAGCCACTCAGACGGTCAGAGATCTCCTTGCGGGACGCTCTGAGGAAATCGAAATCTTTTCCTCAACAGATAAGCACATTCGAAATGCCGTAGGCGCGGAGTTGCTGGCGGCTCTGTCTCGCCCAAACATCGAGGAAAGGGAACACGCTCGCCAACTTTTTGTGGACAACGGCTATCTTGACGACGCAATGCGGGTGCTGAGTACCACAGGTCTGCCAAACGAAAGAGCAATGGCCGCCCGCGCGCTTGGTCTAATAGTTAGCCCACGCGGGATTATGTCTCTCGTAGGAGCCCTTTTGGATGATGCGCCGGAAGTTCGTGAGGCAGCGGAGGAAGCACTCGCTCAGATCAGTGGTCCGGTAGTAGCTAATTTAGGCGCTCTTCTTGAAGAAGAGATAAATTCCGAGGCAGCCGAAGGGGTTGAGTCATTCAACACCGCCACGACTGTAGCCTTCCAGGAAACCCCAATTCAGAACCTCACAATTGAAGAACGGATGGTCGAAAAACCTATGAGTAAAGCAAGCAAGGTAAGAGCGTCAACTATCTGTCTCGAAGAGAAGTCGGTGCAAAAGGCTAGCTATCTCGAAGAGGAGAGAGTCCAAAAGGCAACGCAGGAGCTGAAGCACCAGCTGGTTGAGGCTGAAGACCTGACGCGGAAGAGAAACGAGTTGGTCCAAAAGGCAATGCAGGAGCTGGAGCACCGACTGCTCGAGGCTGAAGAGCTGACCCAGAAGAGAATCGAGGTAGAAGCGGCACAGCGAGCAGAAGTGCATGCTGCGCGGTGCGCTGAAGCTGAACAGGCTCTCCGTGAATTAAAAGAAATTCGTGAAAAGGAACTGGCCCTCTTGCGCAGCGAGGCGGACTCGTTTCAGCAAGACCTGGAAGTTATCGCGCAGCAACGAGCTGGAATTGAGGAAGTGCATCTCGAGGCTGAGACCCAGATACGACGGTTCGGCGAAGAGAAAGCCGAACTGGAGGCAGCATTAAAGGCTCGACGAGCCGCTGCTGAGCAATTGCGTCTCGAGAGTGAGGCTGAGATTCGCCGATTTGACGAAGAGAAAGCAGAACTAGATGCAACGGTAGAGGGTCGACGAGCGGCTGCCGACGAGGTGCGTCTCCAGACTCAGGCCCAGATACGACGGTTTGACGAAGAGACAGCAGAGCTGAAGGCCGCGGTCGAGGCTCGACGCACTGGAGTTGGAGAAGTGCGTGTCCAGACTGAGGCCCAGATCCGACGGCTTGACGAAGAGACAGCAGAACTGAAGGCCGCGGTAGAGGCCCGACGCGCTGGAGTTGGAGAAGTGCGTCTCCAGACTGAGGCCCAGATCCGACGGTTTGACGAAGAGACAGCAGAACTGAAGGCAGCGGTAGAGACCCGACGCGCTGGAGTTGGGGAAGTGCGTCTCGATACTCAGGCCCAGATACGACGGTTTGACGAAGAGAAAGCAGAGCTGAAGGCAGCGGTAGAGGCTCGAGGCGCTGGAGTTGAGGAAGTGCGTCTCGAGACTGAGGCCCAGATGCGACGGTTTGAGGAAGAGAAAGCAGAACTAGAAGCAACGGTAGACACTCGACGAGCTGCTGCTGACGAAATGCGGGTCCAGATCGAGGCCCAGATTCGACGGTTTGACGAAGAGAAAGCAGAACTAGAAGCAACGGTAGACACTCGACGA
>JBAPXA010000076.1:0-3353 GCA_049283975.1 Pyrinomonadaceae bacterium
TTCATGAGTAACTAACTCAAACGTCATTACCGGATCTCCCAACTATCCCTTCTTTACCTCGGCAGAACGCCGCAGGCTGATAACGACCGATTTCGACACCGGGGTGTTGCTTTTCTCCGCCACACTCCGCACCGGCACCAGGACATTTGCCTCAGGAAAGTACGTTGCCGCGCAACGACGCGGAATGCTGTAAGGCACAACTGTAAAATGATTGCCTCTTCGTTCTTCGCCTTCGAAGTGGCTGATCAGATCGACAACATCGCCCGCCTTCAAATCCGCTGCAAGAATATCTTCCGGGTTCAGAAAAACTACGCGCCGGCCGTTGGAGATTCCGCGATAGCGATCATCGAGACTGTACACCGAAGTATTGAACTGGTCATGACTGCGAATCGTCATCATCAGGAATTGTCCCGGCGCGAGCTCATGTTGGGGCAAGGGATGCACCGTAAACTCCGCTTTGCCACTCCCCGTTCGAAAGACGCGTTCACGTGGCGCGCTCGGAAGATAGAAGCCACCAGGGCGGCGCACCCTTTCGTTGTAGTTCTCAAAACCCGGGACGACTCGTTCGATGTGTGCACGTGTTTGGTCGTAATCGGCAAGCAGGCCCTCCCAATCAACAGTCGTCCGTTTGCCAAGCGTCGCTTGAGCTAACTTGACGACAATCGCCGGCTCGCTAAGTAAATACGGCGAAGCTGGCGAGAGAAACCCGCGCGAGGCTTGTACGACTGCCATTGAATTCTCGGTGGTGACAAACTGCTGACCACTTGCTTGCACGTCAGTCTCAGTGCGACCGAGGCAGGGCAGAATTAGCGCTTGTTCTCCCGTAATCAGGTGCGCGCGATTAAGCTTGGTCGAAACATGCGCGGTAAGACGACAGCGTTGCAGTGCGACAGCTGTGTATTCGGTGTCAGGAGTCGCTGAAAGGAAGTTCCCGCCGAGTGCGAAGAAAACTTTTGCCTTTCCTTCGTGCATCGCCTGGATAGAAGCGACTGTGTCCAGGCCATGTTTACGTGGGGGCTCAAAACCAAACACACTTCCCAGCTTGTCGAGAAACGCCTCCGCAGGTCGTTCTGAAATTCCCATCGTCCTATCGCCCTGTACATTGCTGTGACCGCGCACCGGGCAGAGTCCAGCACCAGGCTTCCCAACCTGACCGCGCAGCAACATTAAATTCACGATCTCTTGAATATTGCCGACGGCGTTCTTGTGCTGGGTCAATCCCATGGCCCAGCAGAAGATCGTTCGTTCCGACTCAATGAAGATTTGCGCCGCCGCTTTGATTGACTCGCGCGAGATACCACTTTGTTCCACGATTGCCGACCACTCAACTTCAGCTAGTGCCTGAGCAAACTCTCCAAATCCCAGTGTGTAATCGCGAATGAACTGACCATCAAGCACGGCGCCCGGCTGCCTCTCTTCAGCAGCCAGCACTTCCTTCATTATCCCTTTAAGCAAAGCGACGTCGCCGTTGATGCGCACTTGCAAGAATAAGTCGGCCAGCTCAGTCCCGCCACCCAGCCACCCGAGAAACTCCTGCGGGTGTTTGAACTTCGTCATACCCGCTTCCGGCAACGGATTAATGTGTACAAGTTTGCAGCCGTTCCGTTTGGCCCGCTCGAGCGCTGTCAACATGCGCGGGTGATTTGTTCCCGGATTCTGTCCAATTACAAAGATGGCCTGCGCGAGGTCAAAGTCTGCCAACGTCACAGTCCCCTTGCCCGCGCCAAGCGTTTCCAGCAACGCCCAGCCGCTCGACTCGTGACACATGTTGGAACAGTCGGGGAGATTATTCGTGCCAAACTGTCTGACGAACAGTTGATAGAGAAAGGCGGCCTCGTTACTGGCGCGGCCCGAGGTATAAAAAATTGCTTCGTCCGGAGAATTCAGTGAGTTGAGCTCGTTCGCTAAGAAGGCAAAGGCATCGTCCCAACTGATGGCTTCATAATGTGTCGCCCCGCGACGCAAAATTAAGGGATGAGTAATGCGTCCTTGCTGGCCCAACCAGTAATCAGACTGGTTTGCGAGGTCTGCCACGCTCCACTTGGAAAAAAACTCCGGAGTGACGCGTTTGGTGGTTGCTTCATCAGCAACATGCTTGGCGCCGTTCTCACAAAACTCTGCATGAGATCGCTCAGCATCTGGCTCCGGCCAGGCGCAACCCGGACAATCAAACCCACCCGCTTGATTGACTTTCAGTAGCGTCCGCACACTGCGACCGACACCCATTTCCTTCAGGGCGCTTTTTGCGGCCGATATGATTGAGGGAATACCACCAGCCGATTTACTGAGCGGTTTGATCTGAACCGGAGCAGTCTCTTCAGGAGGTTGAGCGCGGGGCGGGGTTTTATCTTGCGATTCTGCCATCAGTGTTACTCAGATTGACCATTGAGTTGAACTGGCTGCCCAATCACAATTCGTCCCGGTCGCAACACGCGCGCGTAAACCCGCGAATAACCCGGATGAAGCTTTTGCGATATGCGTTGATACTCGCCGTCGACAAACGACTCGGGGATCGAGTTGCACGGGGAGGTATAGCTCGTGATCTCCACCAGCACTTCATCGCCGAGCGACAACTGTTGACCGGGTGTAACCTCGTTCCAGTCTATTCCTGAGATCGTGACGTTCTCGCCGACCGCACCCGGAAAGATTGGATGACCCTCACTCTGCAACTCAAGAATTCGTTCGAGCGAAAAGAGACAGACTGCACGTTCGGGTCCGCCATGAATGTCCGGAAACTTGTGATCGTCGCCCATTAGACCTAATTCAGTCACTTCGGCTTCACGGATCGCGAGCTTAGGAACGCCACCGGGAGAAGTATTAAGTTGGAAGATGCGTCCTGGCATAGGGGAACTCCGTTACGTATTTGATCAGATACTAAGCGAGAAACTGTGAAATGTGGAATTGACCGGGGCAGCAAGCGCAAACGATCCCAATTCAAAAAACAATTTGACTTGCCGCGTAGCTTTGGCTACAAACTCTTTTCCTATCCTTGATTCCAGTCGGGCAGTTAGAACTAAACATTTCGAGAGCTGGGGAGACACGATGACTCAACCGTTCCTTCTGCGCCTTGGCGTATTGTACGTACTCTTGCTCGTCGCCACCGCGACCACTTCGTTTGCTCAGATCAAACCCGGTCGCGATCCGAAACAACCAATCGATGAGCAATACACGAGCAAGATTCGCGAGTACACCACTGAGACATTCTTTAACTCTCCGCTTACCGACTACCTGCCCGCCTCGCCGAACGTCCCGACGCCAAAATCAGTGCTCGGCGACGTCGCCGGGGCTCCAGGAAAACTGCCCTACTCGACTGAAGTCTACCGCTATATGCGCATGCTCGAGCGCGCCAGCCC
>JBAPXA010000077.1:0-7899 GCA_049283975.1 Pyrinomonadaceae bacterium
CGTCGAACTACTCGTTGGCAGAAAGCTTCGCGGGTAGGAACTGGAACCCCAGGGTGACTGGATGGCCTCCCACTCCCCCAGCGGCAACCCCGAACATACTCAATCTCGGCCAGTACAACATTACCGGAAACACTGAGCGGCCAAACACTCTCGGAGATATTGGTATCACTTTCCTCGCGACGGATAAGTTCCGAATCTCAAATACGTTTCGGGTTGAAGATTTTGAGATCGATGGGACAGCTGTGTTTAGCGACTTCTTCTCAATCACGCGCGGGTCTGGAGCGACGCTGAGAACCGATACCGTCGGCTTCAATAATCTGGATGCCAACCGCATAACAAAGTATCGCAAGTATCAGAACACGATTGAAGGCGACTACCAATTCAATTCTCGCTATTCGATGCACGTCGGTTATCGCTATGGAAAGCGCCACATCGAAGAGATTTTTGACGGCTTCAATCTTGGTTCCAGTGGATCGCTGACACCGCCACCTGTCCGTACTACCGACGAGTTTGAGGAAGAGAACCACACTCACGCAATCTTTGGTGGCTTTAAGGCTCGACCCGCAAACAATTGGACAATCTACTTCGACGCCGAACACGGAACGGCCGACAATGTGTTCACGCGTATCGGAAATTACAACTACACGAATATTCGCGGGAAGAGCAGGTTTGCACTTCCCAGCAGGAAAGTCTCTTTCACCCTGGCCGTAATCACGAGAAACAACTCCAATCCTTCCGAGATCGCCGGAGTGTCGTTAGAGGATTTCGGGGTGGACGTGAAGTCGCGTGTGTTCAGTTCCACCCTTGACTGGGCTCCGACTTCCGACCTTTCGTTTAGCGCTGGTTACACCCATCACCGGATTAACAGCGATGCCGTAGTGGAGTACTTTTTCAACAGCGTCCGACATTTCTTTGGCAGTAGCCAGTACCACATGAAAAACAACTTCTTCTTTATCGATTCAGTCGCCAGGCTCCACCCGAGGATTACCCTTTACGCGGCATATCGAATCAATAAGGACATTGGACAAGGCAGCTTAGTGGCGGATCCGACGGGAAACCCGGGGACGCTGATCGCTTCTTACCCAATGAGTTTCCAGACGCCTGAAGCCCGGCTGGCGATCAAACTGAATCAGCGCGTCGACTGGAACATCGGCTACCAGTACTACAACTACAATGAAAGCGCACTAGTCGGCCCGCGGCCGCAGAATTATCACGCGCATCTTCCCTACACGTCGTTGCGGTTTTATTTTGGCCGGAAAGAATAAGGCGGGAAAAAGCGCGCAAGCAAAAAAGGGTCTCCCCAGTTCCCATCGGGACCGATGCTTTGCTTTGCCGAGGGTCTGCAAATTCAGAACCGGGAGCGCTAGCGACCGGGTACTGCACTTAACGTAACGTATTTTGACCCGGTCGCTAGCGCTCCCGGTTCTGAATTATTCGGCTCAGGACGTTCACTTGCCGCTTGTGGTATAGAGGGACGCCTATTTGTTTTTGTGCAAAGCCCGCGCAAGCAAAACAGTTCAACGCTAGTCCCTGCTCAGTCAAGCGACTGCCTGCTGGGTCTTTTTGTCGTTAGCTGACACCCTGGCTACAACGATCACCTGCATCCACTTCGGGAGGATGAGGATGGCAAACGTCCCTACGCATCAAACCAAGGGGGAAACCGGGTCCGCTCAGCGTCAGAACTTTACTCGCCGAAGCTTTCTTGATTACCTGCTGGGTACCAGCGCGTTTGCCACCCTCGCCGCGATCCTCTATCCCATAATCAGATTCATGGCGCCACCTCAAGTCGTTGAGGCGATGCAAAGCTCTGTAGTCGCCGCCAAACTCAGCGAGCTTCCGCCAAACTCTGGAAAGATCTTCAAATTTGGCAGCAAACCGGGGCTCATCGTCCGCACGGCGTCCGGAGAGCTAAAAGCATTCTCGGCTGTTTGTACTCATCTTGACTGCATTGTTCAGTACCGCCCAGACACGAAACAGATTTGGTGTGCCTGTCACAACGGGCAGTACAACCTCAACGGCGAGAACATCGGTGGCCCGCCCCCACGACCACTCGAGGCATACCCGGTAAACAAGCGCGGTGACGATATTGTCGTTAACAGATCTTGAGAGCCGATGAAAATTGCGAGTTTCGGACGCTGGCTTGACGAGCGTCTATCAATCAGCACGATCGCCCGCACGGCGCAGAAGAAAGAAGTACCGCTTCATCGCCAGTCCATCTGGTATTACTTCGGCGGCATGACGCTTTTTCTGTTCGTCGTCCAGGTAGTAACCGGCATCCTGCTATTGCTCTACTACCGCCCCAGCGCCGAGAACGCTTTTGAGAGCGTTCAATTCATCATGACTGAGGTCAAGTTTGGCTGGCTGATTCGTTCGATTCACAGTTGGTCAGCGAACCTGATGATCCTGACGCTGTTTATTCACATGTTCAGTGTCTATTTCATGACGGCGTACAACCGGCCGCGCGAGCTAACCTGGGTTAGCGGAGTAGTACTGCTGTTTCTCTCCGTGGGGTTCGGCTTCAGTGGTTATCTGCTCCCCTGGAACGAGGTTTCTTATTTCGCCACGAAGGTTGGGACGGACATAGCCGGGGACATTCCCGTCGTCGGCAGGACGATGCTGAGGTTTCTGCGCGGTGGCGACGAAGTGACCGGCGCTACGTTGACTCGGTTTTTCGGTTTCCATGTTGCCGTGCTTCCAGCGCTGGCAACGGTCTTTATCGGAGCCCACGTGCTGCTGGTCCAGCTTCACGGCATGCATGTTCCTGCTCGTTACGAGAAGAACTATCGCCGCATGAAGTTCTTTCCCAACTTCATCATGCGCGACCTGATCGGCTGGATTCTGGCCATCGGCGTGTTGGCTGCGCTGGCGGCGATTTTCCCCTGGGAGTTAGGAGTTAAGGCAGATGCATTCGCTCCGGCGCCGGCGGGAATAAAGCCGGAGTGGTATTTCCTCTTTATGTTTCAGACATTGAAATACATTCCCGCGAAAATACTCTTCTTTGATGGGGAAGTGATTGGAATCCTTTTTTTTACTTTAGCGGGCGCCGCCTTGCTCGTGATTCCGTTTATCAATCGCTCGCCTGAACAGTTCCCGCGTCGCAACAAGATTTTCACTGTGATTGGAGTGATCGCCATTTTGTACATCGCCGTTATGACGGTGGTCGGCTATCTCGCCTGAGGAGCGAGATAATGAATAAGAAGCAAACATTGCTGCAACCACTAAAGACAGGCTGCCGATTTCGGCGGCCTCTGGACGAATGCTGGCATCGAGTCGCAATACTATTGCTATTCGCCGGGACGATGATAGTAGTCTCTGCTGGCAACTCAGTAGCTCAGAACAAAAGCTCTTGCATTGAATGTCATACCCGGCTGGAAGGGGAAATCGGAGATCCTGCTCGCTCGATCAAAGATGACATTCACCTTTCGCGAGGACTCTCATGTAACGATTGCCATGGTGGGGATCCGACTCAGGACGACAAGGTCGCCGCAAAGGATCCGCGAAAAGGTTACCTGGGACGGCCCCG
Organism: Pyrinomonadaceae bacterium; assembly: GCA_049283975.1. Lineage (GTDB taxonomy): Bacteria > Acidobacteriota > Blastocatellia > Pyrinomonadales > Pyrinomonadaceae > PSRF01. Next base: position 3,524 of record JBAPXA010000077.1, read on the forward strand.
AACGGTCGACATACCTGCCTTCTGCGGCAAGTGTCACAACGACGCCAGTTTCATGAAAAAGTTTAACCCGGCTCTGCGAGTGGATCAGGAGAAAGAGTATGCGAGCAGCGTTCATGGTAAGTTGTTGCGAACTGGAAACGAGAAAGTTGCGACCTGCATTAGCTGTCATGGCGTGCATGGGATCCGTTCCATAAGTGACCCTCTATCATCAGTCTATCCTTCGAACGTGGCCGACACCTGCGCAAAATGCCACAGTGAGGCCGCGCGTATGGCTGAGTTCAAGATTCCAACTGATCAATATGACAAATACAAACGGAGCGTCCATGCGAAGGCGTTGTACGAGCGACAGGATCTTTCAGCGCCCACCTGTAACGACTGTCATGGCAACCATGGGGCGACGCCTCCGGGCATCGCGTCTGTAGCCAATGTCTGCGGCCAGTGTCATGCACGGCAGGCTGAGTTGTTTCAGGCAAGTGTGCATAAAGTTGCTTTTGATAATCTGGGTTTTGGTGAATGTATTAAGTGCCATAATAATCATGAAATCGCCGCGCCTACCGACGAGTTCCTGGGCACTGGAGACAAGTCGGTTTGCGTTTCCTGTCACAAACAAGGTGACAAAGGATTTGTCGTTGCGGGTGAGATGCGGGGGAAGATTGATGGCCTCCTGGTGCAGATTGATAAGTCGCAGGGCATTCTTGATCGCGCCGAGCGAGCGGGAATGGAAGTCAGCCGGCCGAAGTTCGAGCTGCGTGATGCGATCGACGGCGTTACTCATGCGCGTGTTTTGATTCATACATCTTCAACCCTCGAAGTTGACAAGGTGATCGGCCCAGCGTCGAGTGTGGCCGAAAAAACGTACAAGGCCGGCGAAGATGCTCTTGCGGAATTGAACTTCAGACGTAAGGGGCTGGTAGTTTCCCTCTTTTTTATATTGTTTCTCGCAGCTCTTGTGTATTTGAAACTGAGGCAGATCGAAAGCCGGCAAACGGCCCAGCCGACTGCTCAGTAGGCAGTGCTGTTCCTATATCAAATGAAACAACGGGCATTAGGGATTCTGACAATCTGCCTTGTGACCTGCACGGTCGTGGCTTTCGCACGCCGCGATTCTCGCGACTTCGGTCCAAAAGGGGAGGCAGAGCCACAGCGACGATCGCAAGCCCGTCCTCGCGCTCCCTCGCGAAAAACTCAGTCAGCAAAGCCGCGCATAAACTATTCGAGATTTTCGCATCGCACACATGTTGAGCAGCAGAAATTGACGTGTGATTCGTGCCACAAGTTTCCGTCAAAGAATTGGAAAGAGGTCCGTAAAGGCGATGAAGCCTTTCCTGACGTAACTGACTTTCCAGAACATCAAGCCTGCCTTAATTGTCATCGCACTCAGTTTTTTGCGCGCGAGCGGCCGGCGCCAGTCATTTGTGCAAACTGCCACGTTGCTGTCACGCCCCGAAATACGGCGCGGTTTCCGTTTCCCAGTTTAGGTGAGACGTTTCTCGCTACGAAGCTCGGTCAGACCTTCGTTTCGGATTTCAAAGTCGCTTTTCCACACGATAAACATGTCGACGTCATCGGCGGCTTACAATCGCCGCAGCGCGAGAACTTTGTGGTGATACGTGCTTCATTCAGTGGTCGACAAGCGCAGGACGCACAGTCAAAGGCTTGTTCCACTTGTCATGAGACTTACCAGCCTCAGGGAAAATCCAATGTTGAGTTTGTCACCACGCCGCCCAAGGATCTGCCGGAGGACGTCTTCTGGCTGAAAAAGGGTGCTTTCAAAACGACACCAACGACGCACGCCGCCTGCTCTAGTTGTCATAACGATGATGCGGGCATCCCGCCGGCGCCGGCAGACTGTGGAGCGTGTCATAAATTTCCGACCGCCACAGTACAGCCCTTGCGCGATTTTGATCCCAAGTTGGCAGTAACGATGGGCATCACCAATTGGCGGATGCTGCGCCAGTGGTCGCGTCGGAGCGCCGGACGTTATCGGCATGAGTTTGATGTTCACAATGAACTGAGTTGTTCCAGCTGCCACAATCCCGCAGTGATGAACCTCCTCGAGGAAAAGACACTCGTTTCAGTAAAGTCGTGTGGCGGGAGCGGCGGTTGTCACATCGAGACAAATTTGGATGGAATCTTGAATTACGAGATCGAGCAGCGGCGCACCAAGCCCGACTTTCAATGTGTCAAATGCCATATCAACGTCGGTAAGAATCCAGTGCCTGCAGACCATTTAGAAGCTATTCCGAAACCGGCGGCTAAGTGATGTTGAAAGAAACAGCACCCGCAGAGCGAACGACCGGGAGTGAACCTGCCGGCAGGAATCGGCGTTCCTTCGTGGATAGAGTTCGGGGTCTTTTACTGGTCTCTATTTGCCTGCTCGGGGGAGCTATGCTAATTCATGCGGTACGAGGGAGTGCTGTAAGCCAACAGCCCACAGACGACTACTCAAAGTTTCTACACTCGAGCCCCAATCATGCGCGCATGCCATGTTTGCTGTGTCATCGACGCGAATCTAATTCAATGCGGCCAAACCTGCCGGGTGGATCTGGACATGTGCCTTGCGTCGGGTGTCACGCGCCGCAGTTCGCGAATACTGAGAGTCCCATCTGTACGATTTGCCATACCGACGTGCGTTCCGGCGCGGTCAAGGCCTTTCCTCGTCTGAAAAGCTTCCGGGTCAACTTTGATCATGCGCGACACCTCAACATGGGGAGGGTCAGTTGCGCGACTTGCCATCGTCCAGCAAGAGGCGGCGTCGCGCAGTCGATTCCGACTGGCTTCAACGCCCACACAACTTGTTTTGGCTGTCACACACCTCGCGCAAATTCAGGTGGCAGAGATATCTCTTCGTGTGGCACTTGCCACAAGCTGGGTGGTTACGCCCGTACTCCGCAGTGGACCGCAGCGTTTCGCATGAACTTCAGTCACGCCAAGCACGGGGCAGCGCAAAAGCTGGCGTGCAATGATTGTCATCAGGTGCGGGCCAGGCTGCCGCAACGCCGGCAAGTTACAACTCCCGAGGCGGCCAATCACCATGCTTCGGGCCGCGGGCAAAGCTGCATGACTTGCCACGACGGCAAGCGCGCATTTGGCGGCGATGACTTTTCAGTTTGTAAGCGGTGCCACACTGGAACCAGATGGCGGTTTTAGTAAGCAAGCCATACGCGGGTAGACCCTGGGGTTAGCTTTGGGCGCGAACTAAAGTTTGCGCTACGAAGCGTTTCAAAGGAGGTTAGTTATGAAAGTCTTGACCATCGTTGCGATGCTGATAGTCGCTGTTGTCTTAAGCTCCGGAATCTCAAGTCTCAGTTTTGACGTGTCCGCTCAGGATGCTAAGAAGCCTCAAGATACATATACGCTCGCCACCGAGGCAAAGCTTGGCCCGGTTACTTTCAGTCACATCAACCATACAACCAAGAATCGTAATTTGGAGGGAACAGGACCCAGCTCGTGTATTGAGTGCCACCACACGGCGCAGCCGGCGGCTGAAGCTGCTAAACATCCGCCGCTGAAGACCGCCTGGCCCGCAGATCGCACGACCACCCTGACCGCGGAGGTTCTGGCAAAAGACCCAACTGCAGTCGGCGCTGTCTGTCGCGACTGCCATGCGCGAGCGGAGACAAAGCCGAAGTTGCTGCCGGAAAACCCCCAAGTGAAGTTTTCTGTCGGAACTGAATTAGTGACGTTGACGAACCAGCAGGCTTTCCATCGCAATTGTGCCGGTTGCCACGACGAAATTGTTAAGACCAGGACAGATGTAGCGCCGCCAACTTCAAAGAAATGCACTGCTTGCCATAAGCGGGCGGCGGCCTGATTTGTTGCGGCATTTGAGGCGAGTCTGCGAAAAGTTACCCACCGCGTGCGCGGAGAATCGCAAAGGCTGAATGAAATAGGGCCTTTCCTGCCTTTTCGCTCCCGGCACGGTCATTGCCAACTCGCAGGCTGACGGTCACCCCCGGTTTGCCAGTTGAAGGATGAAAGGTGGTAGGAATAATGAGAGTTTCGATTACGCGATGGCTCGTATTAGCTAGTGCGATCTTCGCGGTGACATTCATGATTGCTTCGGTACCCGCGCGCACAAGTTCCCAGGACGATAATGCCGCGTTGTATAAATCAAAGTGTTTTGCTTGCCATGGCGCAACGGCTGAAAAGAAGTTTGACGCCACCAAGGCGGATGATGTGCTGATTCAGACCGTGCTTAAGGGAAAGAAGATGGAGAAGCCGCCCAATATGCCGGCCTACGAAGAAAAAGGCATTACGGCGGAGCAAGCGACGGCTCTGGTACAGTTCATGAAGTCACAAAAGCATTAGGGTTCTGCAGTTCGTAGCGCACAAAAGCGCTGCGTTAATTAGTAATTACTCTCAATCCCCTGTGT
>JBAPXA010000078.1:0-4386 GCA_049283975.1 Pyrinomonadaceae bacterium
ATCTTGACTCGCATCCATTCATCAAAACGTTCTCCTTTTGAAAGCGAGGAATGAAAGATCGCCACCTGATCTCCGAAATTTGATCTGAGACGGCGCGAGAAGACAGGCGTGAGTGCAATCTCGGGCACGAGCATCATCGCCGCGCGGCCCAACTCGAGGCAGAGACGCATGGCTCGCAGGTACACCTCGGTCTTACCGCTGCCCGTCACACCATGCAGGAGGAACGCGGCGTAGACCCCACTTCTTAGTTGTGGCTCTATTTCGCTGAGCACCTGGCTCTGAGCGGCGGTCAATTGATATTTGTCCGCGTGCGGAAGGGCGACTCGTCCCAGTGGATCCCGCCGCACACTTTCTTCGCTAATTTCAAGTTGGCCGTGCTTATTCAAAGTGTTCACGGCAGAAATGCCTACACCGGTAACGCGAAGGAGTTGAGCCAAAGGCATCGTTTCTTGATTCGAGAGGGCGTCAAGAATTCGCTGTTGCGCCTCTGTTACCTTTTTGGGTGCAAGTACTTCCGTTGCCGGGGGTTGTCGAAGTTTGACGATTCGTTGGGTTCTTGGCCTTGCGCTCGCCGTGCCGGATCTGAGTTGTGGAGTAAGCAGAGCTTGGTTTTGCAGGTCTCTTGTTGTCCGAATCGCCTCCTTTTTCCCGATCAGCTTTGCAATCGAGTCCAGGTTTAATTCGCCGGCGCGCGCAATCGCGCGCAAGACGTGAGCTTCTGAGTTGGCCTTCTCGTTTTCGAGTTCATCTAGACGTGCCATTCCTTTCGCCGTCAACGTGAAAAGCTGTTCGCTGCTTGGACTAATCCCCGGCGGTAGTGCTCCCTTCAAAACTTCGCCCCACGGCGAGCCATAGTATTGAGAGACCCAGCGCGTGATCTCCAGAACCTCGGGAGTTACTAGCGGCGTTGCGTCGAGAACTTTTTCGACAGGTCGAATGTCGGAGACAGTAAGAGTTCGATGCGAGCTCAGGTCTGGCAGCAACTCCACGATGAAACCCGTAACGGCGCTGCGCCCGAGGGGCACGAGAACCCGCGATCCTACTTGTGCTAATGCGCCGGCAGCTTCGGGCAGCCTGTAAGTGAACGTCTGTGAGACATGCAGGGGAACCGCCACTTCAACATAGAGCGGCGCTTCCGATTCAGTCTCACTGGGAGCAGGTGAAATCGCTGTGGTTTGAGGTGAACTTCCGAGCTTATGCGGCACGGGAATGAAGTTAACTCGAAATAAGCAAATGAGAAAGTGTGCGGAGTAGCGATCGGTTCTCGAAGTTATGTTGGCGTTCTTGCAGTGCGCTCAAGATAATCGCGCACCTTCTTCAGATCTTCCCACGTTTCTCGTTTCTTAGAGGGATCGCGTAGCAGGTAAGCTGGATGAAAAGTGGGCATCACCTTGATGCCGTTGAAATCCTGAAATTCGCCGCGCAGCCGCGTGATGCCGATTTTTGTATCAAGCAAATTCTTCATCGCGGTGTTGCCAAGAACTACGATCACGTCCGGCTTCACGCTGGCAATTTCGCGCAGCAGGAAAGGCTTGCAGGTGGCGGCTTCGTCAGGCAGGGGCGCGCGATTGGCTGGCGGTCGGCAACGATTAACGTTCCCGATCAGAACGTCTGAGCGCTTGAAACCGATCGACTCGATTATTTTCGTGAGCAATTGACCGGCTCGGCCTACAAATGGCCGCGCTTGAGCATCTTCGTCAGCCCCCGGAGCTTCGCCGACGAACATCAAGCGGGCGCGTGGATTTCCCTCGGTGTTGACCACATGCGTGCGTCCTTCATGCAGCGGACACCGTGTGCAGCCCTTCAATTCGGACCAGATTTGTTCGAGAGACTCACCGGCTTGTTTCGGCGCCGCGGCAGACTGGACTGGCTCAACTCCGCTGACGCCGAGTTCCTGAAAGTAGCGCAATTGTTCCTGTGTTTGTTTGAGCAGATCCGACAGCTCTGCAGCAGCCGCGTCGAGATTCATCGTGACTTAGCCTGTCGCAAGCGAACTATTTCATCGAGGATTAAGTGAGCTGCCTCACTTTTGGTCATTGCCGGGAGTTCCCGTGGCGCCGCGTCTTGCGTGAGGATCGTCACGGCATTCATTTCGTTGTCAAAGCCAATATCATCGCGGCTTACATCATTGGCAATAATCGCATCGAGTTTCTTGGCGTTAAGTTTTAGTAACGCATTCTGCAGCACGTCCTCGGTCTCAGCGGCAAAGCCTACAACTAGCAGACCGTTCGTCCGAGAAGCCGCAACCTCACTGAGGATGTCCGGCGTCCGCTCCAGACTAAGATTCAAACTCGATTCACTCTTCTTGATTTTTTCCGCAGCGCGTTGCGTTGGTCGATAGTCTGCGACGGCTGCTGCGGCGATGAAGATGGACGCGGCGCTAATTTCCTGCGCAACAGCAGCCTGCATTTCCGCGGCAGAACTGGCACGAATGATATTTACGCCCGTAGGCGGTGTTACGGTGGTAATACCGGCAACAGCGGTGACTTGCGCTCCCCGGTCACGAGCTGCTTGTGCAATTGCGAAGCCCATCCGACCGGAAGATCGATTTGAAATGAAACGAACTGGATCCAACTCTTCACGGGTCGCGCCGGTAGTAATCAACAGATGCTCGCCGGCGAGATCCTGACGTGGCGATTGTGACCGACCCAAAATCTCAAGGGCCGCACCGACTATCCGCTCGGGTTCGCTGAGCCGGCCCGGACCAATGGTTCCGCAAGCCATTTCTCCCTCATCCGGCTCAAGAATGTGAACACCGTCCTGCCGCAACTGTGCCAGGTTACGTTGGGTTGCCGGATGATTCCACATCGACGTATTCATCGCCGGTGCCACGAGGATAGGGGCAGTGGCGGCCAGGTAAGTTGAAGTCAGGAAATCGTCCGCAACGCCGTTGGCAAATTTGGCAATGATGTTTGCGGTAGCGGGCGCAATAAGAAACAAGTCGACGGTTTGGGAAAAGGTAATGTGTGCTATTGGATCGGGGTTGTCTGGTGCATAATCATCCACGATCACGTGCGCACCAGACAGTGCTCGAAAGGTGAGGGGCGTTATGAACTCGCAGGCTCGTGGTGACATGGCCACGCGCACTGTACAGCCGGCACGCTGGAGTCCCCGGAGGATCTCCGCGGCCTTGTAGGCAGCGATTCCGCCGGTAATACCGAGAGCGACTCTTTTGCCGCTGAAACTGGTCTTGGTGGTGTCGTCAGCCATCCGGATGGTCGTCGCAGCGAGAAATATTACTCAATGTAACATTGCTGAAACACCCGTGCAATGAAGCAAAAACACATACTTGTTACTGTTAGACATCCTCGTATTGTTGTCAGCGGTTTCCGACCTTTGATTGACTTGGTCACTCGCTAATGAAGCCGTTATCTTCACACCCAGGACGGTTATTGGGCCACGCCTGCTTGCTGGCTCTCGGGCTATTGCTCGCCGTTCCCGCCGCCTCTGCTCAGGACGAGTTTGGTCCAGTTGTTACGGCTTATCTGGGCTATCTGCGTAATGAACAGGAGGTAGTTGACGATCGCGTCAGTCGCCGTGAAGTCAGTCCGATCTATTATCGCCATAATTCGAACCGAATCCGGGCCCTGCGAAAGATGGCAATCCGCATTGCCCGCGAGACCCAAAACGATTACTTGCCTGAGCTCGAAGCGGTCTCAAGGGAAGAGTTACGACTGCTGTTTGAGCAACCTCCACGAATAGAAACGCTCAAAGTTGACGAGGTGATTGGCTACAAATTTCGATTTCTGGGAAGTGTGCGCAGCGGCGAAACCTTCTACGTATTTGCGCGGCTAGACCCCTATGAGCAGGCAGAATTGCAGGAGAAGGGGGCCAAATCGGCAAACCCTCCCCCTGAAGAGCAGGGCCGCGGCGTAAAGGCCACGGCCAGGTCGCCTCGCGTGACATCACCGTAAAGCAAACGCTATCCCAGGCAAATTGACCTCGCTTTCCTCCATCACGCCTAAGAAAACAATGGACTGGTCCTGCACCAGGTGATATCTTGTCAATCACCACAAAAAAGCACAGTTTTGTGGCAAAGTCCGACCAAATGATCGTTGACAGTGGGCTTATATTCGTGTAATAAAAAGCCTGCTGTTAAGCGCCCGCGAACGTGATTTGCGCTTGTAGCGTTCGGCCTAGTGCATCTTTGAGCCGGGGATTGACAAGACGTTCGTCTCATCCTGGTTTCTTACTGTAGCGCCAGCAATCAAGATTCTTGTTTCACAATACGGGAGGAAAGTTAATGATCAGCAAATCTTTGAGCCGCAAAACGCTCGCGGCCTTTGTCTCAGTTGCAGTCCTGAGTGTTTACTCAATGGTTGCACTGGCAGGTGCGAAGGTAGCGTCGGGAGAGCTTTCAGTTTCCGGCCAAGTCACGGTTAACGG
>JBAPXA010000079.1:0-3916 GCA_049283975.1 Pyrinomonadaceae bacterium
ATATGGATGACGCCTACTGGAAATACCAGTTGGCATTGTTGCCGAAATTGTATTTGAGCATGGGAGCGCTTGCGCTTGCGGGCGGCAAACCCGCGGATGCCAGACCGCGGTTGGAAAAGGCAATTCAGCTTAGCCCCACAGAACCGACCGCCTATGTTTTCCTCGGCGGCCTGATCGACGATGAATACCGCACCGTCGCCGAGTCTTATCAAACGATGATGGAAGGTCCCGAGAAGCAAGCCACGCTGAAGAAGGCCACTGAGCTGATGGATAAGGTGATCGATCTCTATGCGCGCGGCCTGGGGGCGGCTGCGGGCAAGCCTGAATACAAGGCACTCTACGATCAAGTACTGGAATCGATCACGCCATATTATCGTTATCGCTATAAGTCGACCACCGGACTCCAGCCACTAATTGATAAATACAAAACGCCGGCGCAACCGTAAAACGATCTTCCGTCAGCCCAAACAAAATCAGACCCTGGAGCGATAACGACTGGGTTCACGCCCAACTTGGACTTGGGCTCTGTAATGGATCGACAAAGTCAGAACCGGGAGTGATAGCGACCGGGTACCTGGATTTAAGCGAGTCGGAGCAAACTAAGAACAGGAGAGATAGCGACCGGGCCACGAGCGATGCCGCTGTGAGTGGGCAGAGTTTAGGATAACCAGCTCTACGTAAATATTTGACCCGGTCGCTACCGCCCTCGGTTCTGATTGTGTTGACCCACGGCACTATCAACCTTCAACCCTGGGTCAAGCTGCATAACGTGCGTAGACCGTTTTTACTTTTTCGAGGAAGTCGCGCCGGTCGATCACGAAGTGCAGCTTCACCGTTCCGGAACCCACGGCGAGTTTTTCGACCAACCTTTCAAGGATCTCAAACTGATCGCATTCACTGATCCCTTGTGCGTCGAGGTAACCGGAGTAGCGCAGTCGCCGGATTAATTCCATGAGCGTTAAGCGTCCCGCCGAAGTTTGCCCACCGTGAGTTTGAGAACGACTCACCAGGTATTGAACCAGCAGGATTTCGTTAAAGAGCGATGGCGCCAGGAAGAGCCGCGAACCGCTCCGTTCCCAGCCTTCCTTAAGTCTTTGCGAGGGCCGGATGGTTCGCAAACCCGCGAACAATTCGGCCAGGTCGGCTTTCGGATCTCTGCGCTCAAGAAAAACGCGCGTCACTTCAACCAACCATAATTCGCTATCAAAATCGAGCGTTTCCCTCAGCGTTTCGAGCCAATCAAAAAGCACGGCGCGGGCATCCGACTTGATTTCGGCAACCTGAAATTGTTCGCCTTTTGGTAACGTTTTTACGAGTTTTCGCCGGGCGGCGTCGGTAAGTTTGCCGCCTACAATTCGCGTCGTATCCAACCGTGCGTGCCAGCGCTTGGCGGCGTTGCAGTGCGGGCAATGAGGATTCTTTTCATCGCTGTCAAAGAAGGGACGAGTCGCAATGCGGCCAGTGAGTTCGGCAACGGTGGGGGAATAGCGTTTTATTTCTGAGTAAGCGGTGCGTGGCGCAAGGCCAAACTGGCGCGTAAAGATGTCGAAGATGCAGGCGAGGCAGACGAGAGTGGCGTATTCCGTGATTGAGCCGCGCGGAAAGTCGCTCAGATCCAGTTGGAAGCGGTTGCTGCTCATCAGGGGGAAGTAGCGGATAACCTTTCTCATTCACACCGGGCTTCAGCCCGGTGACAAGCGTTAATTAATACGACGGGAAACCACGGTTTCAGTCTTCGTCAGACAGGAACATCGCGCTGAAGCGCGGTGAGAATGAGACCGACCCGCTTGCTCACATGATCGACACCAGCGCCGGGGTCAGTTCTGCGTCGGTGTGGCCCAACGCCAAATCGAGTTCCGCTGCGACGTCTCCAGTTGCCGCGGTCAGCTTCTTAAAGTCAAAGATATCCCCATCGAGCAAATGCGAAGGCTTGACGTTGCTTACAGCATTCAGTAGTGAACCGCGTACGTGAGGAATTTCTTTTTCAAGCTCATCGAGCAGTCGTTTGACGCGGGCGCGTTTCAGATTCGATTGCGAACCACAAAGGTCGCAAGGGATGATCGGGAACTGTTGCCCTGCCGCAAACTCAGCGATGTCCGATTCGCGACAAAGCGCCAGCGGTCGAATCACAGTGTTGCGGCCATCTGTTGAGCGGAGCACCGGCGGCATTGCTTTCAGTGCTCCCCCATAAAGAACATTCAGGAGGAAAGTCGCAATGATGTCGTCGGCATGATGGCCAAGTGCGATCTTGTTGCATTGTTCGCTCACGGCAACGTTATAGAGAATGCCTCGCCTGAGGCGCGAGCAGACGGCGCAGAAAGTCTTACCTTCTGGAACCAGTCGCTTAACAATTGAATACGTATCTTCTTCGATGATGCGGTAGGACACCGAGCGCGTCGCAAGATATTCCGGAAGCACCTCAGCCGGAAATCCGGGTTGCTTTTGATCCAGGTTGACGGCGAGGAGATCAAAGTTGACTGGCGCCCGCCGCTGAATATCCAATAGCAAGTCGAGCAAGGTGTAGCTGTCCTTGCCGCCGGAGAGACAAACCATGATCCGGTCGCCATCCTGAATCATCGCGAACTTCTCGATGGCGTCGCCCATGCGGCGCAGCAGTTTTGTTTTGATCTTGTTTTCAGCCATTTTTTGGGCGCTTACTCCCGTCGGGTGCTGCCCTGAGAATGCCATGGCCGCACACTCTCTGACAATAAATGGGACTCAAGAGCTGATTTGAAAACTTCTCAACGTCGCGAGCAGTGTCACGAGTCCCGGTCGAGTGGTCGCCGAGTAACCCAAAAAAACAATTCGGATTACATTTTCATTACAGGGCTGGACACGTGCGTTCGAGTGTGGCTATTATGAGTTCCCGCTTTGAGGCGGTCGACGATCACACGGCTAGCCTCCAGCTAGCGAACAATCCAAAACAGGAAGGCAAGCGCGTCGTTTTGTTGCTTCTACCTAAGCCCGATTGGCACTGTGACTAAACTTACCGCGGCCCCATTCAACGGAGGTAATAAATGCTCAGGATAGGAAAAAACCCCAAGGATCAGAGCGACAACGAACATACAAATGAGCGGCAGGAAGCGCCGTCTTATACCCCCCAACAGCCTAATGCTTCAGCAAGTCCAGCGCCGCGTGCGGATTTTACGCCGACTCCTGTTAAAGCGATGACCGAGAGTGAAAACATCGCCCGCGAGATTAAGGAAGGCACCTTGAGTGGTTTTGTCGGGAGCGGTACGGAGCTGACCGGTGAGACGACGTTTAAAGCGATGCTGCGAGTTGATGGCCACCTTTCCGGAAAAATTAGCTCCAGCAGCGGAACTCTGATCGTGGGAGCCACTGGTAAGATCGACGCCAACGTCGAGGTTGCAGTCGCGGTAGTTCATGGGACCGTCAATGGCGACATCATCGCGTCGCAACGTTTGGAATTGGGTCGGGCCTCGAGAGTGAATGGAAACATTCAGACGCCATCGTTGATAATCGAGCAGGGCGGCATCTTCGAAGGCAACTGTAAGATGATGAAGATGACAGCGGCACTCGATAAGTCGCGCGATGAGAAGCGCGTCCCGGACATGAAGGCACCACTCGATACCACGAGTATGAAGCCGACGCCCACCGACGTCCCGAAACCGGCTGAGATGCCAAACTATGCGGCGAAGTCGGCAGAAGCTGCTCCAGCCTCAAAGCTCGCTAACTAACGCGGGACTAAACTCAACTTAAGATCAGGCGCCAGCTCGACAGGGCTGGCGCCTTTTTCGATTGTGGATTGCGGATTTCGGATTGATTGCCAATTGCGGATTGCCAATTGCGGAGTCCGTTCACTCAAGTCGCGGGCCCGGTGAAGTTATGCGATTGCCGATTTGCGTTCACTCAAGTTGCGGGCCCGGTGTAGTCAGTACCACCAGGCGGTAGCCGG
>JBAPXA010000080.1:0-5103 GCA_049283975.1 Pyrinomonadaceae bacterium
ATCCCACCCTGGCTGAGGCCCACACCTTCCTGGCTTACTCTCTGGTGATTTACGATTGGAATTGGGCCGAAGCCGAGGGCTCCTTCAAACGCGCGATCGAGCTTGATCCGAATAATTCAGCCGCGCATTTTCGTTACGGGCAAATATATCTCGCGCCCACGGGACGCCTTGACGAAGGCATTGTCGAAATCAAGCGTGGTCTAGAGCTTGATCCGCTTGATATCAACATGGGAGGAACCCTGGCGTGGGCTTACCTTGTAACCGGCCAGAACGACAGGGCGTTGGAGCAAGCCAAGAAGACATACGATCTCGAACCCACTCACCCGATAGGACGCTGGATGCTGATTCAGGCCTACACCAATACCGGAAAGTACACAGAGGCTATTTCCCTTTCCGAACAATGGTTGCAAACGGATCCAACAAACCAATTTGCGCTGCGGGATGCCGGCATTGCTTACGCGAAAGCCGGACGTCGGGACAAGGCGGAAGAAATGATCGCCCGGTTCAGGGAGATCGGTAAAAGGCAATATATCCCGACCTGCCGGATCGCTTGTATCTACGGGGCGCTTGGCGATCGGGATAAAGCCTTCGAAGAGCTTCGTAAAGCCTTTGAGGTACGTGATTGGGAATTACATCGAGTGAACGCTGACCCATATTGGAGTTCACTCCGGGACGATCCGCGGTTCAAGGAAATGGTGAAACGACTGAATCTGCCGGAATGAATTCGGAGAGCAGTTCAGCGCCTTATAGCTCTGACTCCGTATGGCCGGAGTTGCACACCGACGACTAGGCGGGCAAACATCGCCATCTTCGATCGCAACACCATTCCGCTGATGACTTAGATCGAGAGGAGTCCACACATGGCAAGACCATCCAAGTTCGCGCACGTCGTTTATAGCACCCGACGCTTTGATGAAATGATCGACTGGTATCAAAACGTCTTCGAGGCGAAAGTGGTCTATCAAAATCCGGTGTTCGCTTTTCTTACCTATGACGACGAACATCATCGTTTCGCGTTCGCCAATTTGTCAGCGCTCACTCCTGACAGCGTTGCGAGCGAGACGCGGGACAACGCGGGTGTAAATCACGTCGCCTATACCTACGCCAACCTGGGTGACTTGCTTGCTACCTACGAGCGTCTCAAACAGATGGGTGTCACACCATATTGGCGCATTCATCATGGCATTACACTTTCGCTTTACTACCGGGATCCCGATGGCAATCGAATGGAATTTCAAGTGGACTGTGGTACGGTCGAAGAGGCTAACGCCTATATGCACTCTGACGCCTTCGCTGCAAACCCCGCCGGTGTAGAGATTGATCCGGAAACTCTGCTCGCACAGTACCGCAGCGGGGTGCCCGAGCAACAGCTCCTCATGATGCCTGAGGGTCCGATGTCTCCCATCCCGCGCGAACACGGTATGTCCTGAAAGTTTTGCTTTCACGAAGATGAGAACGACATTCCGGGTTTGCTACGACGATACACTGATCGAGTGTCCAGGTTTCTCTCAGAACCATGAAAAGGAATTATCAAACGGCACGTCTTTTTGCATTACCGCATCATCCCCAAACTCGGTGCTGGTGGAACGGGCGAGGTCTAGCTCGCGCAGGACACCAAACTCGATCGCAACTTCGCCCTGAAGAGGCTCCGAGATAGTCAGCCTGGGACGAGCAATTAGTGATCACAGCTTTCAGGAGGAACATCGAAATGACCACCGCCTTTGCGCCAATCCCCGGCATTCCCGCAGCGCTACATCGTGCCGAGAAAGATCTTCCCTTTGTCGAGTACCAGGAGGGCGTAGTTTTCCAATTGCTGCACGCTGATGTGGAGGCTGGACTCTGGGTAATCAGAGTGCGCTTTCAACCGGGCGTCACTATCCAACGCCACAAACATACGGGCGAGGTCTTCGCCTTCACGTTGAAGGGTTCGTGGCACTACCTGGAATACCCGGAAGTGAACACACCGGGTTCATATCTGTTCGAGCCTGCCGGCTCGGTCCATACGCTGCATGTGCCGGCGTCGAACTCAGAAGTGACCGATGTCTGGTTCGCCATCCGTGGCGCGAACCTCAACCTTGACGCGGAGGACAGGGTCGAGAGCGTGATCGACGCCGGCGCGGTGCTTGGGATCTACCTGGCTCAATGTGAAGCGGGCGGGTATGGACGTCCAAACGTAATCGGAATGTAAGCACATCGGGAACGGCGCCACAAAATAAACACAGCCCGCGAAAGCGGACGACAGAGCCAGTGCAATTGCCCGCGTTGGCGGGCTCCGGTATCAATTCTTAACGTTACCTGGGGCTTACGCCCCCAGGCTTTATTCTCTTGCCTGCTTCTCAGGCTGCGGTACCCCCAAGCATGAAACGCTGCCCCCAATGTAATCGCGTTGAGGCCGACGACACGCTCGGTTTCTGTCGCACAGATGGCGTCGCGCTCATTGATGATTCCGGTTCGCTCACCGGTGACACGCAAACCGCGAAGTTCGGCTCTGGTCCAGTGTCCAGCGAGATTGAAACCAGCTTGCTTCGTCACACGTCAACGACTCCCGAGATCAATCGAAGCACTGGGCCAACAACGGCACTTCCCGCGAGTCAGATTCAGGGAACCACGCGCGAGTTAACTAAACCGAAGGGGCGCGGACTTGTATTCGCGGCCGTTGGTGTCGCTCTGGTTGTCATTCTCGCTCTTGGCTATTTCTATTGGTCGCGAAGTCGAACGATCGCAATAGAGTCGATCGCCGTTATGCCCTTTGTGAACGAGAGTGGCAATGCGGATGTTGAGTATCTGTCGGACGGGATGACCGAGACGCTCATTAGCAGCCTTTCCCAACTGCCGCATCTAAATGTCAAGGCTCGCTCGTCGGTGTTTCGCTACAAAGGTAAGGAAGTTGATCCGAAAACGATTGCTGCGGAACTCAATGTCCAGGCGATCTTGAACGGGCGCGTGGCGCAGCGTGGCGATCAGCTAACTCTGACACTTGAGTTGGTTAACGCGCAGACGGAGAACGTGATTTGGAGTCAGCAATACAAGCGCAAGCAAGCAGACCTCGTAGCCCTCCAAAGCGAGATTGCCCGTGATGTTTCCAATAAACTCAAGTCGAAACTTTCGGGTGCGGAGATGGCGAAAGTCGAAAAGAACTACACCGCTAACGCGGAAGCTTATCAGCTTTATTTGAAAGGAAAGTTCTATTGGAACAAACGGACGGGCGAATCCCTCAAGCAAGCTGCTGACTTTTACCGGCAAGCAATTGAGAAAGACCCGAACTATGCCCTCGCCTATTCAGGTTTGGCTGAAACATACGTTCTTTTCTCAAGTTACGATGTTGCTTCGGCTACCGACAGCATGCCTCTGGCGAAAGCGGCGGCTCTGCGGGCGTTGGAGATTGACGATTCGCTGGCAGAAGCACACACCGCGCTTGGATTTTATCTTTCCAATTTTGAATGGGATCGGGATGGGTCGGAAAAGGAATATCGCAGCGCTATCGAACTCAAACCGAATTACGCGACTGCCCATCATTGGTTTGGGGCAGACCTCGCGAATGTAAAACGGTTCGACGATGGTCTTCTTGAATTGAGGCGTGCGGAAGAACTTGACCCGCTTTCGCCGATCATCGGTACGAATCTCGGTGACACGCTCGTCTTCGCTCGCAGGTACGATGAGGCGATTGCCCAATACAAACGCACTCTCATTCGTAACCCAAATTTTGCTTACGCTCATCGGGCTTTGGGTCGGGCCTATGGCTCAAAGAAAATGTATCCGGAGGCTATAGCCGAAACGCGCACGGCACTCGAATTGGATAAAGCTTCCTCCACCAAGGGATATTTGGGACTGTGGCTGGCGAGATCCGGGAAGCGCAATGAAGCATTAACGCTGCTCCTCGATTTAAAACAGGAAGCGACCCATGATTATGTTCAGGGCGATATTCTTGCGCTCATCTATATCGGGCTTGGTGATAAGGCGGAAGCAATGAACTGGCTTGAAAAGCACATGTCGAGCCGTGCGGAAACCGCCAATACATATGCAGTTGCCCCCGAGCTTGATGATCTGCACTCCGAGCCGCGTTTCAAGCAGATGCTTAAACGGATGAATCTACCGGAATGAATTTGAGAGTAGATGAATAAAGAACTGGCAACCAACACAACTTTGTCGCATTACCGCATCCTTTCGAAAATCGGCGCGGGTGGGATGGGTGAGGTTTATCTGGCGGAAGATACCAAGCTTCATCGCCGAGTCGCGATCAAGTTTCTTCCGAATGATTCGATTGCCAGCGAACAAGGGAACCATCGCTTGATGCGCGAAGCGCAGTCCGCGGCTAAGCTCGATCATCCCAACATCTGTGCGGTCCATGAAGTAGCGGAACAAGATGGCCGCAACTTCATTGTGATGCCGTTTGTCGCGGGCGAAACGCTAGATATTCGCATTAAGCGAAAATCTTTCGACGTTTCAGAGTCGCTCACCCTTGCCGCTCAGATAGCAGAAGCCTTAGTCGAAGCCCACCAGCACGGAGTAATTCATCGTGACATCAAGCCTTCGAATATCATCATCACTCCGCGTGGTCAGGCAAAAGTGATGGACTTCGGGCTGGCAAAGGTCGCAAGCGCCGCCGCGGGACTGAAGATTGATGGCGAAGCCTCGACCCAAGCGCTGCTAACGACACCCGGCACGGTCCTTGGCACTGTTCCCTAC
The DNA here is from genome assembly GCA_049283975.1 of Pyrinomonadaceae bacterium. Classification (GTDB taxonomy): domain Bacteria; phylum Acidobacteriota; class Blastocatellia; order Pyrinomonadales; family Pyrinomonadaceae; genus PSRF01. Next base: position 4,687 of record JBAPXA010000080.1, read on the forward strand.
ATGTCTCCCGAACAGGTGCACGGGCAAACGCTCGATGCGCGCACAGATATTTTCAGCTTCGGTGTGGTGCTGTACGAGATGTTCACTGGACAGCATCTCTTTGCGGCAGAAACTCCCGCGGGAACTATCGCAGCCATTCTGACGAAGCAGCCCGCGCCGCTCAGCGACTATTTCCAAACGTGCCCGCAAGAGTTGCAGCGCATCGTTACAAAGTGCCTGGAGAAGGATCGTGACCTTCGGTATCAAACGATGCGCGACGTAGCGATTGATCTGGAGAGCGTTCGCCGCGACTGCGAAAATTGGCGCGGAATATCAAAGGGACCAATCGGAGAAACGCCCACGGCGACATTGGAAGTTGCTGCTGACCGCACGGGTGGGAGATGGCGTGGCCCTATCAAATCCAAGCTCGCATTGGTT
>JBAPXA010000081.1:0-4097 GCA_049283975.1 Pyrinomonadaceae bacterium
CATCAGATCGCTTTGAGTAACTGTCCGTTCTTCAATCGGTCGCAGCTTCACATAAATCGTGGCGACGTTAACGAGTTCCTGTTGCCCGCCGCCAATCGTCGTGAGGGTGTCTGTGACTCCGGAAAGACGTCGCACATCAGCCGACACGCGCTCTGCCAGAGCGGAGGTAGCCGCGAGCGTAAATCCTTCCGGTGCCCGCACGTTGATCTCGAATTGTGATTGGTCGTCTACGGGCAGGAAGTTCTTGCCGACAAACATGAAGAGCGGCACGATGCTAACCACCACCAGCAAACAGGCGATCACAATTACCCAACGATGTCCCATCGACCATTTCAGCATTCGCGTATATGAGCGATCGATTGGCTGATAAAAGCGCGACTGCTTGGAGTCGTGTTTCTCCGCCTTATCATCGGGAGAGCGTTCGGCGTTCTTGCTGCGTTTAATCAGCCGCGCGGAAAGCATCGGCGTCAACGTAAACGAGACGAGCAGCGAAACAGCAATTGCAAACGATGAAGTGAAGCCAAACGAGGACATGAAGCGACCGGAGATGCCGCCCATGAATCCCACCGGCACAAAGACGGCAAGCAACGAAAGGGTCGTCGCCATCACTGCCAAACCGATTTCTTTTGTGCCTTCAATTGCCGCCTGGAAGGGCGGCATGTTCTTCTCTTCAATGAAGCGAAAAATGTTTTCGAGAACGACGATGGCGTCGTCAATCACGATGCCGACCATCAGGGTCAGGGCCAGCATTGTGATCTGGTTTAGGGTGAATCCCATCGCCGCCATCAAACCAAAAGTGGCGACCAGCGACGTGGGAATCGCCAGGGCTGCAATCAAAGTCGAGCGGAAGCTCCAAAGAAAGATGAAGACGACGATGGCCGCCAGGATGCTGCCTTCGATCAGGTGCGTTTGGATTGATTCGATGGACGCTTTGATGAAGATCGATTGGTCGCCCACGACTTGTGTCTTAAAGCCCGCGGGCAGTGTCGGTTCAATCTCTCGCAATCGTTCCTTTACCGCGTCGGCGACGGCAACTGTGTTTTGCCCGGATTGTTTGGACACCACGAGGGTGACGGCCGGCTGACCGTTAAGCCGCGCTTCGGTGCGTGCTTCTTCGGCGCCGTCTTCGGCATAGCCAACGTCGCTAAGTTTGACTGAGTAAGTGCCGCGATTCGCCACCACCAGATTGTTGAACTCAGCGGTATCGACGATCCGGCCCATCGTGCGCACAGTCAGTTCGCGAGTACCTTCATCAACACGACCACCGGGCACTTCCATGTTCTGCAAACGCACTGCGTTGGCGACTTCGGCCACCGTGACGTTGTAAGCGCGCAGCTTGTCCGGATCTACCCAAACTTGAATCTCGCGCTGGCGGCCGCCTATGATCTGCACCTGACCGACGCCGTTGATTGACTCAATTTGCTGCTTAATCTTTTTGTCAGCGACGTCCGTCACTTCACGCAAAGAACGAGCTGCGGAGACTGCGATGCGCACGACCGGGGCCGCATCCGTGTCGAGCTTCTGCACAATTGGCTGTTCAGCCGTGACCGGCAGATCGTTCGCAATCAACTCGATCTTGTTACGCACTTCCTGGGCGGCAACGTCAGGATTCTTCTCGAGGAGAAAAGTAATGAAGACCTGGGAAACTCCTTCGACGGAAGTGGAACGAAGTTCGTCGATGCCGCTGATGGTGTTGACTGCGCCTTCAACTTTGTCGCTGATCTCGGTTTCAATTTCCTGCGGCGAGGCGCCGGGATTGACGACGGTGACAGTAATGGTGGGTAAATCGATTTTGGGAAATAGATCGACGCCGAGCGACTTATAAGAAAACAGGCCGACCACAGTCAGACTCAGAATCAGCATGGTGGCAAACACCGGCCGTCTGACACAAATTTCAGCTAGCTTTTGCATTCGTTAAAAGAAGTCCAATGTCCAATGTCCAATGTCCAACGTCTGCGCTTCGGATCTGACCTGAGACTTTGGACATTGGACTTTGGACTATTGTTTTACCGCTATTCCATCACTCAATTGATCGACGTTACTGGTCGCGACCTGTTCATCAGCCGCAACGCCGCCTTTAACTTCGACTAGATCGCTTTCACTCTGTCCCAACTGCACGAGGCGTTGCTGTGCGTGCCCGTCCTTGATCACAAATACACGACTGACGCCTGACTCCGTCCGTACAGCTCGATCCGGGACTAAGACCGCAGGTTCTGCGCGTTGTTGCAGGATGCGCACCGAGGCAAACTGGCCCGGCTTCAACACTCCACTACCGTTTTCGACTTCCGCTTCGACGGTGAGAGTACGCGACGTGGGGGAAACATTCGGAGAGATTCTCGCAATGCGGCCGCTGAAATTCTTGTCGGGCCAGGCGCTGGTCGTTACCGACACTGACTGCCCCACCCTCACTTCAGGAATTGCTTGTTCGGGAATGTCGATACGGATCCGGAGGGGATTGATGCGCACAATCGTCGCCACTTTAGAGCTGGGCGAAACGTATTCACCGAGGTCGGCAGTTCGTTCCGCCACATAGCCATCGATCGGCGAGAACACTAACGCATAAGATAGATTCCGGCGCGCCAGTCCCAACTGACTCTGGGCGTTTTCCACATTCGCGCGGGCAGTTGCCACCGCGGCAAAATTCTGGCGCCCGAGAGAAAGAGCCGCTTCGTAAACTTCTTTGAGCTGATCGCGCCGCGCCTTTTGTTCGTCATAAGTGGAGCGCGAGACATCTCCGGATTCAATTAACTTCTCAGCGCGCCGCAAATTCTTTTCGGCGAGCTCGAGTGCGACCCGCGCATTAACCACTTCCGGAATTCGGTTAACATCAAAATTCTGTCCCGGCCGCAAGCCGACCTTTTCTTCAGCCTGTCGCAGCGCTGCCTTTGACTGATCCAATTGCGCCTGCGCTTGCTCAACCCGCAACTTGGAATCAACATCATCGAGGCGAACGATCATCTGCCCACGCTTCACGTAGCTCCCTAGATCCACCCCAATCGCCGTGACTTTGCCGGCCACCGAAGGAGCGACATCAGTTTGCTGATCCCCCGCAAGGCTGCCGGTGGCTTCAAAGAAACGTGGCAGTTCCCGCAGAATTGCCGGCGCGGTAGTGACCTCAATTGCCGCCGGCGCCGGGGCGGTTCCAGCATCGTTCCTGACATTAGCTTTCGACCCGCCGCATGAGATCGCGAGCAACGTCACAGCACCAAGCACGCCAAGCAGGAGCACAATCCTGATCATTTTCGAAACGAACATGCGGTTATACCTTCTTAACCAATCAACTCTTACGCTCAGTGCGTTTCGCACGTTTCTGGGTTTGGCCAGTAGAAATTCCCTGGAGTAGGACTGCGGTAAAGTTTTCGGCGGCAGCCTGGTTTGAGAGGTTGAGTAAACGCCGCTGGGGATCCCATAGATTGTTGTTTAAGGAATGGTGAATGATCATGCCGATAAATGCGCGCACGACAATCGCCGGATCAATGTCGACCATCGCGCCTTCAAGCTGGCGTTCGCGAATGTAGGCGCCGAGAAACTCGTAAACGCGGCGCACAAACTTCTCAAAAAACATTTGTGCGAGCTCATGCCCCTCCAGGGCCGCATGCAGCAGCAAGCGCTGGAAGTTAGGATCGTGTTCGTGATGTTCGAGCGCGTTAAAAGCGAGGCCTTCGAAGACGCCGCGATCGTCGCGTCGCTTAACTGCATCAGCAACGATTAACTCCAAATCCACGGCATCACCGGAGCAAGCTTTGTGGTCGAGGATGGCGGCATAAAGCTCCTCTTTGGTCGCGAAGTGGCGAAAGACCATCGCTTCCGAGACGCCCGCAGCCTGCGCGATTTTCTTGGTGGTCGTACCGCGAAAACCTTCGTGGGCAAAAAGATCCACCGCTACGCGCAGGATCTGCGAGCGTCGCTCGTCGCCGGCCATTCGCGCCCCCGGGAAGGCCGTGCAGACGTCTTTCAATGTGCTCATTTCCTTGGTCAAAGAGGTATTGTCGCTGGTCAATGATTGCAAAGTAAGTACTTACTTACCACCTCAGGCCGCGGCCTGTCAACCGGGGATATAAATTGGCGTCGGCTAAGACTCTGAAGCTGCCTACACC
>JBAPXA010000082.1:0-4019 GCA_049283975.1 Pyrinomonadaceae bacterium
AGGTAAACGTCCGCGTAATCGCGGCAAGTCATAAGAACATCGAGCAGTTAGTTCAGCAGAAGACATTTCGTGAGGATCTTTATTACCGAATTGCGGCTCTGACGATTAAGGTGCCGCCGCTGCGAGAACGTCCTGACGACGTCGGAACATTAATCTCACACTTTCTAACGCACTACGCTCGTCGCAACGATCGAGCGATCGCCGGGATTACATGGGAAGCGATACGGATTCTTGAGGAATATTCCTGGCCCGGTAACATTCGAGAGTTAGCCGCAGAAATTGAGAGGCTCGTGCTTTTCGCCGATGAGAATGGCTTCATCACTCCCGAGCACATTAGTGAACACATCCTTCCGCAACGGCTGCGCAATCGCGACGCAACTGATCGCGGCAATGACAACCTGGAAGACCTACTTGAGGATTACGAGCGCCGTGTGATTACAGAAGCCTTAAAACGGCACGACTGCAACGTCGCCTTGACCAGCGAAGCTTTGGGATTAGGTTCGCGCCAAACGCTCTACAAGAAGCTAAAGCGGCTTGCAATCGACATCGGAGGATTTCTGCAGGAGGACACCGAACCCGGATTACAGTTCCGAGCGGACCGGCAATAGGATCACTTAATAGGTCGCCATCAAGGCGCGGCAGTACCCGGCAGGGAATTCCAGCACTCGAGATTAAGTCTCGGGTGCTTTTTTGTTGGGCCGGACAATTCCGCAAGAGACTCCAGCGAAAATTGTAGCCCCACCGGGCAAACGCTGAATGGCGCTGTCAACGCCGGGCGACAAAGCCGAGTTAGTAGGAGAAACGTAGTCCTCGACGCAATAAAGCGATGGTGTCCCACCCTACTCGGGACTCGTGCTTGTCAACCGCGGGCGACAAAAAGATCTGGTTCAACTTTCACGAAAACGCGATTGTGCAGTGCTTTTCCGCGATCTGCCTGCTGGCACGGCCCTTGTAATGGTCATCCCCGTCGCGAGGCAATGCGTCGCGAGACACCCAAGAGAGAAATACACACCAAGGCACACATGAAGGGATTAAAAACAAAAGAGGCTATATCGCTTGCGGGAATCGCAGTCACCACGCCAATTCTAGCGCTGGCAATTTTGGTCAGTGCTCGGCGAGCGGCAGTGGCGGACTACGATTTGTTGCTGGTGCTGTTGTCTCTTTGTGGCGCTGTTGTTAGTGGGCTCAACGGTTTTGGTCGCCGCACGACCAAGGCCCCCGCTCAGCAGAGCAGCGAAGCCCGCAAGCAAGAGGCGGTCATTCCTTCCTGAGGCTTTGCGTAACTCTCAAGCCTTCGCTAGCGCACCAAGGTAACGAAGGACCCGATAACCCTAAACCAAACTTAGAAGGAGCAACAAAATGATTAAGAGATTCTTTCGCGATGAAACCGGTCTCGAGTTGTCAGAGTACGCAGTTGCCGCAGCCTTGATTGCCATCGCAGTCGTCGGTGCTTTCACTGCTCTGGGAACCGCCATCACCGACAAGATCAACACTCTTGCCGCGACCATCAACGGATAAATCGTACTGGCGAAAATGGGCCCGAGCGCGCTTTAGCTGAGGTTAACTCGGGTAAAGCGCGTTATCGGCTCTTTTCTCAAAAGAGTCGAATCCAGCAAGGGAGCTAACCATGACCTACTTTCTTCGAGATGAAACCGGGCTTGAACTTTCCGAATACGCAGTAGCCGCTGCCCTAATAGCGATGGCCTGCGCATTGGCTTTCTCAACCCTGGGTGGCGCAATTGGCGACCGCATTAATTCGCTGGCCGCTACTCTCAGTGCCTAATCGAATTTTCCCCCAAGCGATCCTCTGAGGTGTCCTTAAAATGTCGGCAACGATTGTAACGATCGCTCTCCTCCTGCCGCTCGCGGTAATCATCACTTATCACGACGTGCGGTACCGTCGTATTCCGAACGCTTACGTGCTCGCCGCGCTGGTTGGCGGAGTGGCAATCAACGGCATTTCCGGAGGGTGGTCGGGTCTGTTAGCCAGCTTAGGTGGCTGCGCCCTCGCCTTCGGACTGATGTTCATGCTTCACGTCTTTGGAGCCATGGGCGCCGGCGACGTCAAACTATTTGCGGCAATAGGCGCGGTCACGGGCGCGCATCTGGTACTGCCAACTTTTCTCATCGTCGTACTGACGGGAGGCTTGCTCGCGATGGTTACGATAATTCGAGCTGGCGTACTAGTGAGCACGATGCATAGAGTCTTACAAATTCTCGTGGGAATGTTGCCTGGCTGGGAGATGCCCAAGTTCGCCATTCCAACCGACCGCACTCATACGATTCCCTACGGCGTAGCCATCACCATTGGCAGCATCATTTCAACAGCGGTTTTTCGCGCCTAAACGCGCGAAGCCCCTTAGTCCGGTCAACCTGACCACGGAGATTCAGACCATGCGCAACAAACGTTTTTTCATCGTGCTAGCTGGGGCCGGCTTGTTCGGGCTTCTCGCTGCTGTTTCTGTCAGTCGCTATCTGTCGAGCGCGCAAGCGTACACAAACAGCTTACGCGGGGTGGTGGTAGCCAAAGTGGCAATTCCAGTTGGAACCAAGATCATTGCCGAACAAATTACCCTCGTGCAGTTTCCGCAGGAATCGACCCCCGATGGCGCGTTCGATTCGGTCGAAAAACTCGCCGGCCGCGTCGCTATAGTAAACATCGCGCCAAAGGAGCCGATCACTGAAACACGCCTCGCTCCTGAAGGAACAGCCGGTGGTTTGTCCGCAATCATTCCTGAGGGCTATCGCGCGATGACCGTAAAGGTCGACGACGTGGTTGGTATCTCTGGCTTCATCATGCCGGGAACGCTCGTCGATGTTGTGGTCGTCATCACACCCACAAACACCGGCTCGTTCGCCCAGGACCCCATCTCCAAAATCGTTCTGCAAAACATCAAGGTATTGGCTAACGGTCAGAACATTGACAAGCCTGAAAGCGAACGTGAAGCCAACAGCGTCAAGGCAGTCACTCTACTCGTTACACCTGAGCAGGCAGAAAAGCTCGCCCTCGCTTCCAGCGAAGGCAAGCTCCAGCTCGTGATGCGCAACTCTATCGATCAGGGCGACGAGCAAACTATCGGTATCAACAAGAGAACTCTGTTGGGTGGCGATGTTGCAACTCCGCAGCCTGAGCCTGGTTCATTGAAGGGTGAACGTCCCGCCGAACAAAAACCTGCACCGCGTCGCGTTCGGGTGCAATCAGAAGCAAAGCCGGCGGCACCGGCTGCGCCACCCGCACCAAAAGCCTCAGTCGAGATGATTGAAGGCGGCAAGAAACGAAGTGTTGACTTCCCGTAAGGAGAGTCGGAACTCAAAAAAGGATTGCAAGTTGATGACGGCGTCAGCCCAAACAACTGCCACTAATTTTAAGGAGCAACAGACCATGCAAAGTCCCTCAATGAAACGCCGCGTCAGCCTCGTATTAGCGTCGTTGATTATTCTGCTGGTTAATTCCATGGTTCGCGCGCAGGAAACCTCCTACAGCGCTTCCTTCACGCAGAATAAAGAGTCCATTCCTGTAAACGTGCTCGTCGGGCAGTCGCGGGTTATCAACTTCGACCGACCCGTAGGCCGCTTTTCCGTCTCGAATCCCGAGATCGCCGAGGCGGTGCTCGTCACCCCTAATCAGGTGCTGGTCAATGGAAAAGGATTCGGCCAGGTGAACTTCATCGCCTGGGAACAATCAGGCGGCGAGTATCTGGTGTTCGACGTTTATGTGCGCGCCAACCTCTCGCTAATCGACTCGCAAATGCGAGTCCTCTTCCCGAAAGACGATATTCGTCTCAGTCAGGCTAACGGCTCAGTGGTTATGTCTGGCAGCGTCGGCGATGTCAAGACTGGAGCGCAGGCTCAAAGTGTTGTCGAGGCCGCCGGTTTCAAAACTGTAAATATGCTTTCGTCGCCGGTGAAGGCAGCGACCCAGGTACAACTGCAAGTTCGTGTTGCCGAGGTAAGTCGCAATCGCGTGAAAGATGTTGGCACTTCTTACGCCTATCAAGCCAGCCCAGGCAGCGGTACCT
>JBAPXA010000083.1:0-4590 GCA_049283975.1 Pyrinomonadaceae bacterium
GTCCGGAGCATATTCACTGAGCGGAATGATTGTGACAGGACGAAACGATTCAATGGGGCCAGACCAAATATAGCCGTCGGTGTAGTCAACAAAGCGCAACGCCACATGACCGTAGGCGTAATAATCACCCCGGTCAAAGCGCATCTCAGCCAACGGCGAGCCGCCAACATCGAATCCGAGCGGACGACCAACTTCTGTTGCCTCGCAATCAATCCGACCCCCGAATGGTAAACAATAGAACCGCTGCTCGGGATTGCCACACCATGTTGGCTTATGCAGCGTTATGAGAAACACCTGTTCTCCGAGGCGGCGCGAAAGAATGTTACCCATTCGATCCATGTAGGCCCAGGCCCTCGCATTTTTATCCAGTTCAGCCTGGTAGTAGCGTGTAAATGCGTGATGCATGCCGCAGTAGACAACCAGGTTCCGGCGAGCCTCCTTAAGATGCTTGGAGACCAAATCGGCCATAAAGGATTCATAAGTTTCGCCGCGCGGCAGTAAAACTTTGCGCCAGTCCAGCGGCGGCGCCAACGCGAGGATTTTGATGGGCCGCTTTGCACCCTGATTTGCAGACCAGGCAGTCCGAAGCAGATCGCGATATTCCTGATAGGGCCAGGCTGCCGCGCGCATGACTGCGTTAGCTTCCTGCTCATTCCATTTCGCCGCCGTGATCAACTCATCAATTCGCGCTTGTTCCGACGCGGGAAAGAACTCAGCGGCCAGATCCAGGTCTGCTTTCTGAAGGAGTGGTATCAGTGCGGCTACGAGGGTTACATCCTGCCTCAGCCAGTGGCCCTCACCTATGATTGTCACGCGGTGGGATGTCGCCTTCGACATGACATAGTTCACGGGCGTCTCTGCATGCTCTCGTAGATAAGCAGCTATTTTGGATTCGTTTTGGGCGTGCGGGGCGCTGAAATATGACAGGACAAGGAGCGCCGCAGTCATAAGCTTGATCGTCGAGGTGTTTCTCATACTGCCCCCCGAAGACTTCGAAATTAAAAGAACAGTACTAATCCTTGACCCCGAGCCCTGCTGGGCCTGCGCGAACAGTTTAGGGCACGATCCGGTACGGCTGCATCATCTCATTGTCCTCGTGCTCAAGAATGTGACAATGAACAACGTAATCACCCGTGAATGACTGAGAAAAGGGGACGCCAGCAGCCGCGTTGCCTCCGAAAGGCACCATGATCCGGGTTATCTCGCCGGGGTTCGCTCTTACAGTATCTTTCCATCCACTTTCATTTGCATCGGGTAGGCTTAAATGGCCCATAACGAAGCCGTCAGCTGAAGGCGCGGGCCATGGTCCAATGCCAGCTCCTTCGGGCTCCGGTAATTCTGGATAGTTCGTTTCCAGGTACTCGTCAACATCAAATCTTTGCCTCCCCAAAACCTGGAACTGAACAAGGTGCAAATGAATGGGATGAGTGTCGCCAGTAGTGTTAATAATGTTCCACTGCTCGACCGTATCGACGACTGGCATTTCAATCTGATTGGTCGCAAAGGGAAGGTTATTGACTAGTGCCATTAAAGGAACACCCGTTTGCGGATCAGCAATCTCCACGAGTGAGAGATTGCGAACGTTCGCTGGTGCCGGCAAAGGCTGGATCAAATTTTCCCGCAACGTTTCCGGCACTGCACCCTCGAAGCCGGGAGCACTCTCCACAGTGAACTGCATAATCTCCTTTAGAGGCACTCCACCTCGCCTTCGAGCCCGAGGGCCTTTGGGAAAGGGTACCGGCGCAACATTTCTCAGGACGATTTTTGTACCCGCCATGAATCCTGAAAAGTCGATCAGCAAATCGGCACGCTCGCCGGGAGCGATTACTAACTGATTCAATGCGACAGGTGAATTCAGCAAGCCACCCTCGGCGCCAATCTGCAAGATTGAGTGACCGCTGGACAGTCGCAGATTGTAAACCCGCGCGTTCGACCCATTCAGCAAGCGAAAGCGATATAGTCCGCGCTTAACGTTCAGGTTGGGCCACACTTTCCCGTTTACTGTCGCGACATCGCCAAAGAACTCGGGCGCCCAGATCGAACCAAATTCTCCGAGCGGATAGGCAAGAGTTCCATCCCAGTTGAACATCTTGTCCTGGATCACGAGCGGAATTTCATATGGACCTGTGGGCAGGCCAAGTGGGCCGCCGGGTTCGCCCGTATCATGCTGATCGCGCAACAGGTAAAAACCGGCGAGTCCTGCGTAAACATTCAAACGCGTGATGCCAAGTGCATGATCGTGATACCAGAGCGTCGTCGCTTCCTGATCGTTGTGATAGTTGTAACTGCGGCTGGCACCTGACGTAAAAGTATCCAGAGGCAGCCCGTCACTCGCCGCTTCGGTATTGCCGCCATGGAGGTGCACCGCTACTCGAGGATTGGTTCTGTCAGACTCGACGACACCATCAAGATTAGTGTCGATTGCATTTGCAAGCGGATGGAGACCGAGCGAGTTAGTGGCGTTCACCTGAATAGGTACGCCTCGTAACGTTTGAAAAGTTGGACCCAGATACGCAGCGCCGCCATAACCCCAAGTGGGCGTGGCTGGTAAGCTACTGTGGAACGAGTGTAAGCCTGGTCCCATTGTCAGGTTGAAGGTGCCGCCACTGCGTGCGTCAATCACGGGTGGAATTGGCAATTGCTCGGTAAACCTGCTCAGTAAGGACGATGAAGGCAATGCGAGCTTTAATCCTGAGCGGGATTTTGTTTGTGACCAGGCGGCTCCGAAGACTCCCGCGCCAGCCAGTTTCATAAAGGTGCGGCGTTCAAGGCCACCAGATCGGCGGTTGGCAGATTCGCTATTCTTCATCGGATCCTCCCGGGGGGTACCGGCCTGGCGCGCCCCGAGATTGTGGGTGCCTCACTCGGCCAAGGTAACCAGAGACTGTTTCAGCTTTGAGAATGCCTTTGGCAAAGACTATTCCGCAGTCGTTCTAGTTGGGATCGTCTGGAGTTCGACGATTTTTAGGTATGAGGAAGCAGGAATTGAAGGATTAATCCCCAAGATTGGGTAAGACTACGCAGAGGAAGGAGTCTCGCCCATTCACATCACATTTAAGCAGACGCTCTTTCTCTTCCGTTAGGCTCAAGCCTTTGCTCCTGACTGAATCGCAAAACAATCACCGTCATTTTGGGCGCGACCTCCAAGCCACCAGATAATACAAGGCAGCGGCATTAAGCTCAGCACAAACGAATGCGCCGCCAAGTGATAAGCGGCAGGGACCAAGGTATGGATCGAAGCAGGGCATAATCAGATTCCACGGCAGGGTCAATGCGAGGGTAAGGCTCTCAAGCGCCGACATGCTGACCCGGAAAAAGAGCAGCGCACAGATGACAGTAGCGGCAAAATAACCGAAGGCAATAACCATTGATGGCGTGGAAGAGTACTTCACCACACCATACACACAGGCGACGAGGCCGAGAAGCGCGAGTAGGCATTGCAATAAGAAGCCGAGGAATATGGATTCGCCATGCAAAAGGAGGAACGGCTGCATCTCGATCGGCTTTCTTTGGTCTTAAACTGCCGGCTGGAATCAGTTGTTAGTTCGACTCATAAAGTTAACGATAGCTCAACCGCTGGCGACCAGTATCCAGGCAGCAACGAGCAGGACCCCTAAAAAGACGAGAATAAGTTTACCCGGAACATTGAATGCTAAATCGCCAAGAAACTTCTTTTTCATCATCTGGCCCCAGAGGTAGATGTCGATCACCAGCAACACGGTGAAGAGAATTGCTCCGAGGGCCAGGTGCCATAGTCTCAGATTGCCGAGTAGAATCGTGTTGCCGGCTTTATCGGCTTCAGTCATCAACTTGGCAACGGCAAATGCTCCTCCATTGACGGCAAACATCAAGCTATACCGTTTCATCTTCCCGTCAATATAGGTAGCCAGCCCACTCAACACATCTGTTTCCTTATCCAGCATAACGACCTCCAATTGAAGGCAGAGGTGCGCCAATCGAGATTTATCCCAGCGATAGCGATTCGACGCGCTTCCGTTTGGGGGCAGCAAGTCATTCTCAATGATCAATTGGTTGAGATTAAGGTTGCTGCTTATGGCTTTGCACAAAAAGTCCGCGCCGTAGGCGCACAATGTTTATAGAATCTTATTGGATATAGACAAGGAGCCCCTTTAGGGGCGCAATATCTACATTTCGCTCCTAACGGAGCTGGACACTGATTGAGGTCGGCTCGATGCTATAAACATTTCGTCCCTAACGGGACGGGCCGCCCGTACCTTCCCACTTTTAGTGCAAGCAATGGCGTGGCAGAGCCGGCGGCCCACATCCGGCGGCAAATCCGGATTGATTGCTAAATCCGTTCGGGAGAGAGTGCTTAATCGTCCTTTAGTATTTGCCGTAGCTCTTCCCTGAACTCAGGAGTGTTCTCGTGGCCATGCGCGGAAACAGCATGTTGCACGGCTGCTTCGAGCACTTCATCCTCGGTTCCGGATATTTTCAAAGTGCATCCCTTTTCACTGGGATACTCGCGGCAATCGATCGATCTACGACGTTGTGGAGATGGGGTTGCTGACATGATCAATGCTCCTTTCAGTGATTGTTGATGTGATAAATGAACAACTACTGCAGTCG
>JBAPXA010000084.1:0-11943 GCA_049283975.1 Pyrinomonadaceae bacterium
GAGCAGTACAGCGCAGCGATAACTGAATTCAAGGAAGTTCTCAGGCTGTCGAACGGCCAGGGAGTTTCCCTTACTCGCTATCATCTGGGATTGGCCTATCTCAGAAGTGGGGATCGAGAGGCGGCAAGTAGGGAATACGAGATTCTTAAGACCCGCGACGCGGAGTTAGCTGAGCGATTGTTGCAGGAGATACGAATGCAAAAGCCGCGAGAGATTGGCGATTAGGTTTGCACGAGATGCTTCAGAGAAATCTCAAGAAGTTATTTCAGTTTTCATTCAAAAGCGAGGGCCTCTGGATGTTGGCATTTTCCCTGTTACCAGGAATTATCATTATCCTATTAATAGTGATTCTTGAAGCCATTGGACTATTGCGATGATCTTTCAAATGGGCAATCGCCAATCGGCACTCGGCAATCGAATCGATGTTCACTGGAATCATTGAAGAGCTCGGACGAGTGCGCTCAGTTGAGTCGCAAGGCGAGAACGCGCGCATTGTCATTGAGGCACGCACGGTCACGGAGGGAACGAATCATGGCGATTCGATCGCGGTAAACGGAGTCTGCCTTACTGCGCTCGACATTACGCCCGATTCTTTTGCTGCTGACGTTTCCAAAGAGACCCTGCAAAGGTCCACCTTGGGAAGACTCAAACCCGAATCACCGGTAAATCTGGAACGAGCCGTTACTCCCACCACCCGGCTCGGTGGACATATTGTACAAGGCCACGTCGATGCTACCGGCAAGTTTCTGGAAGCAATTGATCATGGAGGATCTTGGACCGTGCGGATCGCGTACCCGCGCGAGATCGCTCCTTACCTGGTATTCAAGGGCTCTGTCACTGTAGAAGGAATTAGTTTGACGGTGGCCGCTCTTGCTGACGACCATTTTGATATTGCAGTCATCCCGAAGACTTGGGAGGTGACAAACTTTTCCCGGTTGCGCCCCGGAGACGAAGTGAACCTCGAGGCAGACGTGATTGCCAAATATGTCGAGCGAATTTTGAGGCATACCGAATCCTGACCAACGACCTGCATAAAAGTCCGCGAAACGGACGATTGAAAATAGCCCAGCACTTTAGTGCTGGGATCGGAGCCGGCCAACGAGGCGAGCCCGTGAAACGGGCGACTGAAAACAAGCGCGGCCATCCTCCAATCTTCAGCCGTCCGTTACACGGACTAGCCCCACTGTTCTTGAATGTCCCAGCACTGAAGTGCTGGGCTATTTTCAATCGTCCGCCTCGCGGACTGAATCAAGGGGGGCGCCCACGGAGGGACGCCCCTACAAGTGCGTTCGAAAAAATCAGGCCTTTCAGGTAACATGCGTCAGAAGTCAGGAGACAGAAGTCAGAGGGCAGTAGTCAGTAGGCAGTAGATATCAAAGTCCAAGTCAAAGGCCAAGGCCCAAGACCAAAGGTCAACCCAAAGCCCAAGACCATTTATGGCATTTGCTTCCATAGAAGACGCAGCAGCCGACATTCGGGAAGGCCGGATGATCATCATTGTCGACGATGAAGATCGCGAGAATGAAGGCGATCTGGTTTGTGCTGCTGAAAAGACTACGCCTGAAGTGATCAACTTCATGGCGCGCTATGCGCGCGGCCTGATTTGTCTTCCGCTTACAGAGGAACGCTGCGACGAGTTGCACTTAACCACCCAGGTTGCGGATAACACCTCATTCCTTGGCACCGCTTTCACGGTTTCCATCGATGGCCGCAAAGGTGTTTCTACTGGCATCTCAGCCTCCGATCGCGCCACTACAATTCTTACCGCGGTGGATCCTAAGACAAAGCCTGCGGACCTCGCTCGTCCCGGTCACGTGTTTCCTCTCCGGGCTCGAACCGGAGGCGTACTGGTGCGTCCCGGTCAAACAGAAGCGAGCGTCGATATAGCGCGTCTTGCAGGTCTCTATCCTGCCGGTGTGATTTGCGAGATCATGAACGAGGACGGAACCATGGCGCGCTTGCCGGAGTTGAAAGAGTTTGCTGCGCTTCACAACCTGAAAATGATTACGGTGGCGGATCTGGTTCGCTATCGCATCAGCAAAGAAACACTCGTGCGCCGCGTTGTCGAAACTGACTTACCTACAGTTCATGGACTCTTCCGCGCGGTCGCTTATGAAAACATCATTAACGGCGATGTTCACTTAGCGATGGTGATGGGTGAGCTTGATGATAATGGAGACGAGCCCGTCCTGGTTCGCGTTCATACCGAGAACGTCACTTGCGACATGTTCGGTTCGCTGATCGACGACACGGGTTATCAACTACACTCGGCGTTGGAGAAGATTGCGGCCGCGGAACAGGGAGTGGTGCTTTACTTACGGCAACGCGAACATAGTCTTGATCTCGTCAACCAGTTACGCACTTACGCGGTCATGAATGAAAAAGGCAAAAGCAAGCAGGAAGCGAGCCTGGAAACCAATTACGGACTCGACCGTGATTATGGTGTCGGCGCACAAATCCTGCACGATTTGGGCCTGCGGCGCATTCTCCTCCTGACAAATCATCCCCCCAAAGTTGCGGCGCTCGAGGGCTTTGAACTCGAAGTTGTCGGCAATGTTCCCCTGGGTCAGCCCGCCTACTTGAAAGAGCCGTCGGCGGAACGAAAGGCGCCGCTGACCGAAAAAAGAGAGCAACGTACGTGAGGTGCGACGTCATCTCTTAGTTCGACTCCTGGTTTGAGTTTGCTGCGCGAGTTGGTTCACCCTGACCAGTGCGTGGCAAGCGGCTCGTTTCCAGCTTTTCGGGCTCTCCCTCTATAATCCTAAGATTGTTGTTTGGCCCACTTGGCGGCTGTGCGCTATGAGTGTAGACGATCGCGAGAACCGTTCAGACAACGCTGCCGATGAGCCAACTCGTGAACGCGACGAGGTGGCGAAGGCGCTGCAATCCGAAACGGACGAACCATTGCCGCCGCGGGCCGAAGCGATTGCCAATCGCGATGCGCGCCGTCCGCACCCGCACACGCCTCAGGGAAGACGCCGCCGCTACCTTACAAAACGGAATGCTCTGATCGCGACAGTGGCCGCTTCGATCGGCGTGGTAGCGCTGATACTGCTGGCGTTCCTCCTCTACCGGCTGGGCTATGTCGACAACTATGTTGCCAGCCAGATCAAAAATACTTTCGCGACTTACGGCATTCGAGCCGAGATCAATGACTTTCACACTTCGTTTACGCCGCAGACAGTCGAGATGCTGGGCGTGGAACTGTTTGACGCCAAAAGTGGAGAGAAACTCGGCAAGATCGATCGCGTATTGGCGACAGTTAGAATCGAGGATCTTTACGCGCTCAACCTGCGCCGCAACATCAATCTACAGGAACTAAAAATTGAGGGGCTCGAAGCGTGGGTCTCGTTCGATGAACAGGGGCGCTCTAATTTTCGTAACATCCAAATCCCTCCTCCTGAGCCGAACCGACGCATCCTTTTTGCTTATTCGACCGCACGCCTGGAAGTTCAAAACAGCGTAGTTCACTACGGTGACAAGCGTCACGAGATCTCTGGTGAAGCGCGGAACCTTCACGCAACTATTCAACCCGATGATCCTGCGGCGCCCGCTGCTAGCTGGATGAATACCGTCACCCTCGCGCTCTCAAATTCAACTTTCACTTACGACGGACGCCCGCTTAACGACATCTCGATCAACGCCAAAGGTCGGGTGAATCAAACACGTGCCGAGATTCATGAGTTGCTGGTGCGCACGCCGATTGGTGAAGCGAAGCTAGACGGTACGATGGACGACTGGCGCGCCCTCCGCTACCAAATGAACATCACCTCGACGGTTGATCTGACGCAGGCGTCGGAAATCCTGCACCCGCAGACCACGCTGCGCGGCGCGGGAAATTTCGCCGGCAAAGTCTCGGGTGAAGGTGATCAATACAAAGTTGAGGGCAGCATCAAGTCTGACGCCCTCGCAGCAGACGGCGTGCGCCTGCAAGGGCTGAATGTCACAGCCGCGGGTTCGGGGCAGGGAAAGACTTACAACATCAAGGGACGCGCAGTCGCTGAAGTGCTAACCGCCGGAGACTTTCAACTGAACTCCGTGCAAATGGTCGGCGGTGTGATGGGAACTGGCTCCGACTTTCGCTGGGTTGGAGAACTGCGGGCGGCCGCCGAACGAAGTTATGGCACGACGATCGCCGGACTGATTCTAATGGATGCGCGCGCCGAGCTGAACGGCGATGTCTTAACAGCGTCTTCCAGCCAGTTTCGCGCGAATAGCCTAATAACTGCCGGCGCGCGCGTTAATGGCATCACCGCTACCGACTTGCGCGTGCGTAGCGAAAACAACACTACCACTGCGACGATCGCGAAGATTAATGCTGGCGACGTGGTTGGTTCGGAAACCCGAGTTAAAGGAGTAACCGTCAACAATGTCGATGTAGTTAGCAAAGATGGCGTTACCAGTGTGGTCGCTAAGAACGTGCAGGTGGGCGCGACGTCAGCGGCTGGCGCTGAGATTGGCAGCGTCAATATCGCGGGCGTGCGTCTTTCAGTTCGCGAGGGGCGCATTCAAGGTTCGACAGCCGACGTTGATGCCGGCACCGTTAAACTCGCCGACGGTCATGCCGACAATGTGAAATTGACGAAGCCGGTCTTCGTGGTTGAGCCGTCCGGACGGTATCGCGCGAGTGCTGACCTCAGCATTGGTGGTGGTGTGCTCGGCCGCATGGATCTGGGCGCGGCCCATGCCGACGTGGTTGCCACCAACTCCGACATTCAACTCAACAATTTTGCGGCTGACATTTTCAAGGGCCGGGCTTCCGGCAGTGCGCGGATTGCCACGGGTCGCGGGGGCAGTTCCCGAATCGTTGCAGACTTCAGTGATCTGGATATTGCGGGTCCGCTCACGGCATTCGCAGAAGCGGCCGTGCCGGTTTCAGGTCGCGCGACCGGACGCGTGGATCTAACTTTCCCAGGAACAGATTTTAAGCAAGCCTCAGGAACTTTAACTTCGCAATTGACGGGAGAGACGACAGCAGCCGATAGCGGTCGTATTCCCTTGTCAGGCGAAGTCTCACTAAATGCGAATCGCGGGTTGTTTCAAATTCAGCGAGTCGACTTGCACACCCCCGCCAGCTCTCTACAGGCAACTGGTCAGTTTTCTTTCCAGGGAGATTCAAATCTTCAGGTCGCGGTGAACTCATCCGACGCAGCGGAGTTGCAGGCAGTCTTGCTCACCTCAGGATTGTTACCTGACGTCGAGGAACAGCTACGCAGTTATGGAATTGACCTCGGCGGACAGTTCGCTTTTAACGGCACGCTGCGAGGCGACCTTGGTTCTCCTGATATCGAGGGGCGCGTTTCCCTGGCCTCGCTAATCGTCAACGGAAACGATGTGGGCACTCTCTCCGCCAACATTTCCATGACACCCGCAGAGTTGGCTATTACAGACGGGCGTCTCAGCGAAAGAGATGGTGGCGGGATGCAGTTCACCGTGAATGCTCCGCGGCTTGGTAAGGACAATGTTACGGTTGTCGCAACACTCGATCGAGTGAATGCGGCCGCACTGATCGCGGTCCTGCCACTGAGCCGCACGACGCGCGAACAATTGGGCGACACGCAAGCGGATGTTTCCGGGCGTGTTGAGATCAAGGGTATTCCCAACGCCATGAGTGGCAGCGCCGAGTTACGCTTCGGACCCGGACGGCTTGCCGGCGAACCTTTGCAAAGCTTACTGGCGCGCGCAACCTTCGCAGGTTCTGACGTCAAGATCGAAAACATCGATGCGAACCTGACCGCGGGGCACATCATTGCCAGCGGAACCTACAACACCACCAGCAAGATTTTCGATCTACAGGGACGCGCCCAAGGTGTGCAACTAAACCGGCTGAGCGCGCTCGCTAACCGCCCGGGATTGCCGCCTCTCACGGGAACCGCAGACTTCACGGCGCACTTCGTGGGGAACCTCGCGGATGAAGACTTCTCTAATTATCAGATTACGTTCGACGGCAGCGGCAAAGACGTCACGATCAATGGTCGCCCCGCGGGAACCCTTGCGCTCGTTGGCAGGACCGAAAACAAGCAACTGAGCATCACCTTCACCACTGGCCTGCTGGGACAGCCTCAGGTAGTAGCGGCGCAAATCAATCTCGCTGATCCGCATTTATCTTCAAGTCTGGAAACAACCCTGAAGGACGCCGACCTCACCACTTTGATGGGGATGATCCTGCCGCAGAGTACGGTAAACATTACGGGGCGCGCCTCGGGAACAATCAAAGCTTCGGGCAATCTGGTTGACGAGGACAACGAGTTTTCTTTGGCAGGTTTGCAGGGCACAGCGAACTTAAGCGAGCTGACTTTCCGCGTTGAGGATGTGCAACTGACTGCTACATCTCCGCTCCTGGTGCAATTTTCTCCGAGCGAAGTCTTCTTCGAAAAGACTCAATTTACCGGGCCGGGCACAAATATTCTTTTAGGAGGCCGGCTGGCCGTTGGGCCGGGTGGCAGACAGACCTTTACAGCCGATGGCCAACTCAACCTGCGTGTTTTGAACGGACTGTCTCCCGATGTCTTTACCTCGGGTGTTGCCGACGTAGCCGTGCGCGTCACCGGCAGCTATGAACAGCCCCGCTTGAACGGAACCGCGTCAGTCGCCGGCGGTTCTGTCTCAATCCTGCTGGGCAATGAACGCTGGACGATCTCGAATCTCAAGTCAGTTGTCAGATTCACGGCTGACCAGGCGCAGATTGAATCACTTGCCGGCACCATGGGCGGCGGTCATGTCAGCGCCTCGGGCGGCGCCCGGCTCGAAGGGTTCTCGCTCGCAGAATTTCTAGTAAACGTGCATGGCGAGAACGTGACTGTGCCCTTCCCCACTGACTTCCGTTCCACAGTTGATGCGGAGCTGGAGATCAAGGGTTCGGCTCGAGAACAACTCGTTGGTGGCACCGTTATCTTGCGCCGGTCGGAATACACGGAAGACATTGAGTTGGCCGACTTGATCAATTTCCGTCGGGAAGAATCGATTGAAGAAGGCGGAGAATTGGAATTCACGCGCGCGGCTGTGTTCAACGACTTAAAGGTGGAAGGTCGCAACGCGTTAGTCGTCCGGAATAATCTTGCTGACTTGATCGGATCGGTTTCACTACAAGTGAATGGTCCGGTAAAGGATCCAGTCGTCTCTGGGCGAATCACGGCGACCAGCGGCACGCTCAACTTCCGCAACGATCGCTACGAGATCACGCGTGCGTTGATGGACTTGCCGGCTCGTCGTGATGCCGATCCCATCGTCAACATTCAGGGTGAGGCTCAGATTCGCGGCTATCGCGTTCTTGTGACGCTCACCGGACCACTTTCACAGCCTCAAGCAGTTGTAAGTTCAGAACCCTCCCTGCCGCAAGCCGATGTTGTCTCGCTAATTACCACGGGTCAGCTTTCTTCTGGCGATACCAGCGCGTCAGTACTTTCACAGTCCGGTCTCGGCACCGCGACCAGCTTGTTGACAGACGCACTCATCAACGCTCCGGCCCAGCGGGCGACCAGCAAACTTTTTGGTCTTAGCCGTTTTGAAATCAATCCGGTGATCGGCGGGCGCAGTGGATCAACTCCGGGAGCGCGCCTGACGGTCGGCAAGCGCATCAACAAGAATCTTTCAATTACCTATTCGACCAACGTCGCTTCTGACCCGAACCAGATCCTCGCCGTTGAATATCGCGTGTCGGACCGTATCTCGTTCATCGCTCAATTCGAACAGGCCTCCACGCGGGAACTGAGCACGCGGAACGATAATTTTAGTTTTGAAATTCGGTTCAGGAAACGGTTCTAAGCAATGGGGCAAAGCTGGTGGCAACAATTGGAAAGGCATTGCACGGCCTCGCGAAAAGCGGGCTGGAGACTCCTCGCGTCGCTTGTTCTGCTCGTAGTTCTTGCGCTTACAACCGTGGCCGCGACTAGCGACGAAGGGGGCTTCGATGCATATGAAGGCCGGCTGGTAACAGCGATCGAGATCGTCTTTGAAGGTTCGCAACCGGATCCCAGCGCCGAAGCAGGCTTTCTCGCGGTCTTAAAAGTGGTACCCAATACTGAGTTTTCCGCGGTCAGAGTCAGGGAATCGCTACAGGCATTATTTGACACACAACGCGTGGCTAACGCGCGGGTCGAAGTAATCGAGCCTGCGCAGCGAACTGGACCGATTCGCCTGCGTTTCGTGATTCACCGCCAGGTGCAGATCAGAGAAGTCAATTTTGAGATCGTCCCTGGCGGTGGATTACCCGTGACGACGGATGAGTTACGCGCACGATTGAGTCTCGTGCAACCCGGATCGCGACTCTCAAAGCAGGTTATCGTACGCAACACCGACCAGATTCAGATCTATCTTCGGGACCGCGGTTACTTCAACGCCGTCGTCGAACCTCAGGAGCAACTCGATAGCTCCGGCACGCGGGCGGTTGTGACCTACCGGATTACGCTCAACGAACAGTCCCGCGTAGATTCCTTCAACATTGGTATCACTGGATTTGATCCGGCTGCACTTCGTCCCATCCTGCGTCTACAACCAGGCGCTTTCTTTACCCGCGAAGCGCTTGCGGAAGACGTCAAACGTATCCGCGACGCGATCATCGCGCAGGGAAACCTTGCGCCGCAGCTTTCAGATCCGCGCGTCAAGCGCGATAACGAAACCAATCGCATCACAGTTAACTTGCAGGGCGGCATCGGTCCGAAAGTTAACGTTGTGATTCAGGACTTCGAGCTGAACGAAAAAACCCAACGCGAACTTTTACCGGTCAAGCGAGAAGGCAACATCGATTTGTCAGCAATTGAAGAAGGCGCGCGCCGTTTGCGCAATAAACTTCAGGAGGAGGGTTACTTTTTTGCTGAGGTGACGCCGGTATGTAGTGTCACTCCGCCAGTGATTGGAGCAGTCGCTAATGGAACGCGTGAGAGCTGTGAAAATCTTGATCCCGATTCTCTTAGCGGACGCGCAGTTGAGATCCAATATCAAACCGATAAGGGCAGGCGCTTCCGTCTCACCGACATTCGTATTACCGGGACCAACACGCTGACTTTCGAAGATGTGGAAGCAGATCTGAAGAGTCAAAAGGCCAGCGCTCTCGGGCTGATTCCTTTTCTCGGTTATGGTCGCGGCTATACCAGTTTGACCTTACTGGAACAGGACAAGCGCACGGTGCGCAATTACATGCGCGAGCTAGGTTACCGTCACGCCGACGTTGAGGTGCTGCAAGGTGTGTCGATCAATGGTGAGAATCTAATCATCACCTTCAACGTGATCCCAAATGAACTGACTCGAGTTGCCGGCGTCGAAGTGCGCGGGAATAAGATCTATACCGACAAGCAGCTGCGCGATGAGTTGAAAACAGTACTCGGCGCACCTTTTTCGCGGGCCCAGGCGCGCTTCGACGGGGACCGCGTACTCTCTTTGTATTCGCGCGAGGGTTATGCAAACGCGCAGGTGGATCTGTCGGTGGTGGAACTGCCTCGTAAAGGAAACGAAGAGCAGGTGCGTTTGATCTACACGATTACCTGTCGATCTGACACGGGAGAACGCAACGGCAACTGCGTCAATGAAGGCGATAAAGTCTTTGTCAATCGCATCGTCGTCAATGGCGTAACCGGAGACTCCAAAACCCAGCAGCGCAAACGAGAGGCAATCATGCGCGCCATTCCGCTTCAGGAAGGCGACGTACTGCGCGCTGACTGGGTGGCTGAAAGTGAACGGGAGCTTTATCTCACTGACGCCTATCGCCAGGTGATCATTCATCCCGAGCCCGCGGGCGAAACAGCCTCAGGTTTCAAAAAGAAAGATCTGATCATCGACGTCGAAGAAAAGAAACCTCGCGTCATGGATTACGGCGGCGGCTTTTCTACGGATACGGGCTTGTTGGGGCTATTTGAACTTTCCCACGTGAACCTGATGAACAGACTGCGCCACGGTGCAATGCGGTTGCGAGTTAGCCGGCTACAGCAGTTGATCCGGTTGGAATACATCGATCCAAAATTCAAACGCTACAACAAGCGACAATTCGCGCCTCTTGCATTAACTGTGCAATATCAACGCGACTCGACGGTGACGCGTTTCTTCCGTTCCGCGATCGATCGTGGAACTTTCGGAATCGTCCAGCGAGTGGATGAGGATGGCAATCCCATCGATGAGTTTGGCAACCAAGTCGAAGAGCCGACTATCAATCGCTTTACTGTCACTTTGGAAACGCAACGTATTCTGGATCAGAAGACGCACACGATTGTCTTTGCTCGTTATAGCTACGAAGACGTACGCCTTTTCAATCTTGAGAGCCTGCTGGTGAGGCCGATCCTGGAACCGGATCGAGCGGTGCGGCTTTCCCGCTTTGGCGCGTCGCTAGTGCGCGACACGCGCGAAAGATGCGAGCGCGGTTTGCTGGGGGCCGTCCGGGATCCCGAGAGTGTGGATTCAGCCGTACCAGGTGAAGTTTGTCGTTACAACCAAGTTGATGCCACACGCGGTTATTTCTTTAGTGTGGATTATGCCATTGCCCTGAGGCAGCTGGGTGGCAATATTTCGTTCAATAAGTTGCAGGCGTCTTATCGCACTTACCACAAGATCAATCGTTTACGCGGAACAGTTTTCGCCGCTAACGCGACTTTGGGACTCGCTAACCTATTCAACCCTCGCGATCGCGATGGCAACGGCCAGATCGACGAGATAGATCGAACGCTACCAATCAGTGAGAGATTCTTCTCGGGCGGCTCAACGACCCTGCGCGGCTTTAGTTTTGAAGAAGCAGGGCCGCGGGAAGCGATTATTCCCGAAGGCGTGTTTCGTGATCAGGATGGAGAAATTGTCGAGCTGAATCCTTTTACGGTGCCGGTCGGTGGAAACGCCCTGGCAGTAGTGAATCTCGAGGCGCGCATACCGTTAACCAAAGTTTTTCAGGTCGTACCGTTTTACGATGGCGGCAACGTCTTTCGACGAGTGGGTGACTTGTTTGGTAAGGAGGGTCCGACGCCGGTTCCGCCGGGCGATATTTTGGCTACGATAAAAGCTGTGAACTTGAGGTCGCATTGGAGCAACACAGTGGGTCTGGGTTTCCGCATTCAAACGCCGATTGGGGGCGCGCTCGCGGTGGACTACGGATTCCTGCTGAACCCGCCCGAGTTTCTGATTCCGCAGCAAGCTCCGGGATTTGTCGGAACGCCGGCGATATTTCGCTTGAACCGTTCCCAGGTTCATTTCCGATTTACGCA
Source organism: Pyrinomonadaceae bacterium (assembly GCA_049283975.1). Lineage (GTDB taxonomy): Bacteria > Acidobacteriota > Blastocatellia > Pyrinomonadales > Pyrinomonadaceae > PSRF01. The sequence continues at coordinate 11,181 of JBAPXA010000084.1, forward strand.
GACGTTCTAGAGAGGGAAGCGGAGACGCGGAGAAGGGCAGACACGGAGACGCGGAGATGGGGAGATGGGGAGAGGGCAGCGGGGTATCGAAAAATGATTAATTCGTATTCTAACGTTGGCATAAAGTCGCGGGTGATGAAAAGAATTTTGTCTTTCATTATTATTTCACTCTTCGCTTTAACTCCCTTTCCAGTTTTCGCGGCTTCCCGCGTTAGCGTTCTCTCCCCGTCTCCAGTTCTCCGCGTCACCGCGTCCCCCGTCCAGGAAGTCGTCGACCGCATGGTTGCAACCGTTAATGCCGGCGTTCGCACTGACCTGATCACTTACTCAGATCTGGTATGGCAACTCGCACTGCAACCTAACACGCCGCTCGTGTCGCCTAATTCCCAAGACCTTAACCGAGCCTTGCGTCTCGTCATCGATCAAAGACTGATCCTGCAAGAAGCTGAGAAGTTGCCGACGATTGCTCCGACTGCGGAAGAAGTGAAGGCGGTTCGCGATCAACTCAGTAAAGCATTTCCTGTAGGAGAGTTTCAGCAGCGCCTGATGCTCGTCGGCCTGACATCGGAAAAACTCAACGAGATTCTCGAACAGCGGGTGCGAATCGAGAAGTATCTCGACTTCCGCTTTCGCAATTTCGTTCTGATCTCGCAAAAGGAGATCACCGATTATTACAATGACGTGTACGCGCCGCGTGTGCGAGCGCGCGGTCAAATCGTACCCAAGCTTGAAGAAGCCCGCGTCGAGATCGAGAGTATTTTGA
>JBAPXA010000085.1:0-27554 GCA_049283975.1 Pyrinomonadaceae bacterium
TTAGTAGTTAGTAGTTAGTAGTTAGTAGTTAGTAGTTAGTAGTTAGTAGTTAGTAGTTAGTAGTTAGTAGTTAGTAGTTAGTAGTTAGTAGTTAGTGTGATTCGTGATATTTCGTGTGAATTCTTCGTGGTTCGTAAATTCCGTAGTACACGTACCACTAACTCACACGAACACGAAAATGCGCTTGAGCGACCCCAGATACGGACCGACAACTAACAACTAACTCCTGACTTCTGCGTTCTGATTCGTCCCCGTTTCGTCGACTTACGTTGAAAGCCTAGGTGTGCAACGACGAGGAACAGGGCTGCAAGTACCAGACAATAAATCCGCTGAACTAATATCCGCCCCAGCGCCGGTCCGGTCAAATCAGAGTACGACCAGAGATTATAAAGCACCGGGTTGTAAAGCCAGTGCTTATAGCCTTGGCTGTACAAGTAAACCAGCCCCACCCCTGTTCCGATGCTCAAGGCATAAGCGAGATATTTATCCCGGAGCAAAATGTTGAGTACGATTGATGCCCCCGTCATAAAAACTATGCTCGGAAGCAAAATTACTGAGTAGACTATCAGGTAGGCGGAGATATCAACGGGTGTGTGACCTCGCAAAAGTTGGATAATAATTGCAGACAGACCCACCAGTACTATCAAAGAAACCGTCAGCGAAAGCACTGATAAGAACTTTGACAGCAGCAGGACATTGTTCGGAGCAGGCGTGGCCCATGAGACAGGTTCAATTCGCACTTCGCGATCGCGATGCATAGCTTCGCCCGTGTAGAAGACAGTCATCCCGAGCAGGAATAGCAATAACGACTTTGCTGTATTAGTCGCATAAGCGGCGGAATAAGAAACGTCAGCGGGCATGTTATAGAACGCCACTTCCAAAATCGACAGGAAGAAAGCCAGCGGCAGGATCACTACAAGACTACGTTCAGACCGCAGCAGGCGAAATTCAACGCCCAGGGCGGCAATGAGTTTATTTACGTTAGCGCGAATTCCTTCGTTTACCCTTGCGACTTCAGGGAGGGCGACACGGGGGAAGAACGCGCTTGCTTTGTAGACAGGTTTTTCGAATTCGTTGACGCGCGTCGCCGGCGAACTCTCCGGGTAATAGACTCCTTCAGCTGCGGTCGAAAGGTTGAGGACCGAAAACTTTTCTACCTTCCCGGGTCGCTCGGTCATTGCAAAGCGCGAGTAGAGAATCGTCAGAACAATCGCCGCAATTAGAATCATCACCGCGCGGTTGACGATCAGGTCTCTTTCGTAAGTGACTACGAAGTGATTCATCACCTCAGCACTGATGGCGTGAAACTTCCCTCCCCGGTTCATAACAAGGGGGTCAAGAGCAAGTTTCCAGCGCCACGGCAAGCTGTTCAATAGGACGAGCTGATAAGCGATGTAGAGCGGATAAAATGCAACGCCCAGGCCGTATACGATCTTGGCATTGCGAGTAAGAACTCCCACGGCAAAATAGAACGCCGCCAGACCCAGATGCGAGATCACCACGAACACCAGAAAGTGTTTTATGTAAGGAAATACCTTCCAATCCTGGGTAATCACGCCTTGTTTGGGAACTGCCTGGAGTACAAACCACGTCAGCACAAAGGCTGACTGACAGCATGCCAACACAAAGAAGTTGCCAAAAAATTTGCCCAGAAGATAAGCGGCGCGGCTGATGGGTTTTGAAAAAATAAGCGGATCGACGCCGGCGCGAAAATCCCTACTCACCGGATCCGCCATGAACAGGGCGGTGAACAGAGGCAGGGTCATGAAAGAGTAAACGGGAAGAGCCCCCGCGATGAAAAAGTCGGCGTTTACTGCCCAACCGTGACCAGTGGCAGGTCCCCAGCCCCACCAAAGCAATCCATTCCCAGCGCAGAGCAAAGCCATGAAATAAGGCGCGATGCGCTTCGAGTTAAGCAGCACCTCATTCTGAAAGATTGCGCCGAACGGTGTCCGGAAGGGGTTTTTCATCTCAACTCGCCGGCTTCGGTTGGTTCACCAGATCAAAGTAATAGTCTTCGAGAGCTGGACTTGCCGGCGTAAATTCTTCGCTCGGTCGCACTCCTTTTGAAATTACTCTCAGTCGCCCTTGTCCGCCGAACATCTGCGAAGAGATTACCTGACAGCGGGTCTTAAACGCCGCCACCTGCTCGCGCGCCACAGTGGCTTCCCAAACTGAGTCCTTTAGGTGGTCGATCGCTTGCTGCGGCGTGATGGAAGCCAGGATTGCACCCTGTCGAATGACGGCCATTTGGCTGCAAAGACTCGAGACGTCAGCGACAATGTGAGTTGACAGAATCACCACCGCGTCTTCACCTGCCGTTTCTGCCAACAGGTTATGAAAACGAATTCGTTCTTCGGGATCCAGGCCGGCCGTCGGCTCATCGACGATAATAAGTTGCGGCTGACCGATCAGCGCCTGCGCGATTCCCAGACGTTGTCGCATTCCACCTGAGAAACCACCGAGCCGCTGCTTGCGTGCGTGCGAAAGGTTGACGCGTTCAAAGAGGCTATTAACTAATGCGGCACGCTCTTCTCGCTTCCATACGCCCTTCAGCTTAGCGAAATAATTAAGCATCTGCTCGGCGGTCAGAGTGGGGTAAAGTCCAAACTCCTGGGGCAAATAGCCGAGCACCTTGCGCGTTTCGTGCTTGTCATTTATTAAATCAATGCGGTCCATCCGGGCCTCGCCCGAATCAGGCTCGAGCAACGTCGCCAGAATTTTCATGAGCGTTGTCTTCCCGGCTCCATTTGGACCCAATAGTCCGAACATCCCGGGCGCGATGCTCAAACTAATGCCTTTGAGGGCATGAACCCCACTGGCGTAGGTTTTCTCTAGTTGCTTAATTTCCAGCATTGATGATCGTTGAGGGCACTAGCTTAGAGTCTCAGAGAAAGGAAGGGTTCCAGGAAGTTGGTGGTGGTCAGTGGTCAGTTGTTAGTTATCAACCCCGGCGATTACGGAGGTTCGTGTTTGTTCGTGTCATTTCGTGGATCATTTTTCTGTAAGGCAAAACTCCGAACCACGAAATCCCACTAGGCAGCACGAATTAAAAGCAAGCAGCCACATCTACTAACCACTGACAACTGCCTTCTGCCCAGTGACTACTGACTACTGACCCGCATCGCCCGATCCTGTTCCCCCAGCTCGGCGATCTTTTGCATTACTAGCTCGGAGATCTCTTTGTAGGTTCGCAAATGATCGCGTTTTGCTTGAAACGCTGAAAAGTCTATCTGCGGACCAAAGTGAATCCTGATCTTCTCGCCCCCGGTCCAGTTCCCTAACACCTGCGTAGGGAGATGATTACTCAGGCCCGCTATGAACACCGGAATCACTTGTGGGTTCGCGTCCTTGATCAGTTTCCCGACGCCCGGTTGCGGACGCAGATACGAGTACGGGTTCCAATTCCGGTTGCGCTTTCCTTCCGGATGGAAACCAATAACGTTGCCCGGGCCGCTGCGGCATAAGTCAGTGAGCAGGCGAAATGAGTACTTATCAAACGCGCGCTTTTCAGGGATGGGCTTGTCGCCCGTCGCAAAGAAGGGTGGGTACATCGACCACCAACCCATTACCAGATTGACGAACAGCCCGAGGGAACTTTGATAAAAGAAACGGCCACGCACCGGAAAGAAGAGTTGTTTGCGCCAGGGCGTATTGCGGAAGAGCACGGTCGAAACCGTGTACATATCAAAGAAAGATCGATGGTTGGCTGCAATCAGAATCGGACGATCACGGTCGACGGCCATCACGTGATCGAGACCGTAGACCTGCATCAGGTTGTAAGTGGATAGGTGAATCCAACCAGCGCCCAGAGTTTTCTGGCAGAAAGTCCAGAAGCGCTTCCAGGTGCCGCGATTCATGCGGCGTACGAGTCGGAAGGCGAACTGCTCAAACCAATTCAACACTGCGATTTCTTCAGGTGAGGGATCGAGGGAAGGTCCCACGCCCAACGTCAAAGGTCCAGCGTCGCCGCCAAGGCCTGCACTGTCCTGGGTTGCAGCCTTGGAATCGGGACTTTGGACTTTGGACATTGGACCTTGGACGGGTCGTTATTCGATCGAGAAATATCTGGCTTCGGGATGATGCACGATGATCGCTGAGGTTGATTGCTCAGGATCGAGTTGAAACTCGTCAGTCAGCTCAACGTCGATGCGCGCGGGGTCCAGCAGCTCAAAAAGTTTAGTCTGATCTTCCAAATCTGGACAGGCTGGGTATCCAAAACTGAAGCGCGAACCCTGATATCCCTGATGAAATAACTTAGTGACTTCAGCAGCATCCGCTCCTGCTATTCCCAGCTCTTCTCGTATTCGCTTGTGCCACAATTCTGCCAGGGCTTCCGCGCTCTCTACGCTGAGGCCATGAAAATAAAGGTAGTCAGAGTAATTATCGGACTTGAACAGTTCCTGAGAGTATTCGGTGGCGCGCCTGCCCACCGTCACCAGATGGAACGCCGCGACATCCATGCGACCAGACTCCTGGCTGGCAAAGAAATCTGCCAGACACCAATGCTTAGCGGCTGGTTGGCGCGGGAATTTGAAGCGCATACGCTCCGTCTTCTCATCGTCTTGATACACGATCAGATCGTTGCCGGACGACTGAACGGGAAAGTAACCATAAACCACTCGCGGTACGAGAAGTTGCTCAAGTTGCGAACGCTGCTGCAACTCTTCGTACACAGGGCGCACCGTGTCACGAACTAGCGCCTGGTATTCGGCAGCCGGGCGCGATCCCTGCTTGAATTGCCACTGGCCTTTGAAGAGTGCTGTTTCATTTACAAAAGCAAAAACGTCCTGCAGCGGGATCTCTTCAACAACTCGCGAGCCATAGAACGGCGCCCGTGGTATTGCCACCTCGGTGCTGATGGCGGAACGAGTCGTATGCGACGTGTCCCCGGAACGCTTTGCCGTAGCTCGCGGCCGAGCCGGCTTACGAATTCCGAGTTTTGCGTCCTCGCCAACCAGGTCCTCCTGATCGTCCTCCACGGTCGCGTTGGCGAGTTCACCGTTGCCGCCTGCGGCGGCCGCGGCGACGGCCACACTCGGGCCACTCATCAACTTATCCATCGTGTGCAAACCGGCAAAGGCGTCGCGGGCGTAGAAGAGCTGGCCCTTATAAAGCGGTTTCAAATCGTCATCAACGTAACGTCGGTTCAACGCCGCCCCTCCCAGCACAACTGGCACATCGATTCCACGTTCGTTCATCAATTCCAGATTGTCTTTCATGATGAGCGTGGACTTTACGAGCAGACCACTCATACCAATCGCATCGGCATTGTGTTCCTCATACGACTGGAGAATATTCTCTATCGCCTGTTTGATACCCAGATTGATGACCTTGTAGCCGTTGTTGGTGAGAATGATGTCGACCAGGTTCTTGCCGATGTCGTGGACATCGCCCTTCACAGTCGCCAGCACCATCGTTCCTTTTGCCGTTGCGCCGCCCTTCTTCTCCATGAAAGGCTCGAGAAATCGCACCGCAGCTTTCATTGCCTCGGCCGACTGAAGTACAAATGGCAACTGCATCTGTCCACTGCCGAATAGATCTCCTACGACCTTCATGCCCTCGAGAAGAATGTTGTTGATGATGTCGAGCGCGGGATGAGTCTCGAGCGCCTTCTGAAGCTCAGCTTCGAGACCGATTTTTTCACCGTCTATGATGTGGTTCTTAAGTCGTTCCTCGACAGTTTCACCTTTTGAGGCCTTCTTGCTGCTCTTGCTCTTTACGCCTTCGAAGAGCTTCGTGAACTCAGTCAAAGGATCGTAAACGCAGACCTCGCCTTCAAACTTCCGCTGATCGTAAATAAGTTCTCGCGCGACTTTTAGTTCCTGTTCACCAATTCGATTAAGCGGTTCGATCTTGCTGGCGTTTACGATCGCCGCGTCGAGGCCTGCTTCGACTGCGTCGTGGAGAAACACGGAATTAAGCACGACGCGCGACGCCGGGTTGAGTCCAAAGGAAATATTTGAGACACCAAGAATTGTGAAACAGCCAGGCAACTCCTGTTTAATCCGGCGAATACCTTCGATGGTCTCTAGCGCGTTGCGGCGATCTTCCTCGATTCCTGTAGAAATCGGGAGTGCCAGCGGGTCAAAGAAAATGTCGCTAGCGGGAAGATCCAGTTCACTCGTCGCTTGCTCGTAGGCGCGCTTCGCTATCGCAAACTTACCTTCCGCCGTTCGCGCCATTCCCTCCTCATCGATTGTCCCGATAACAACGCTGGCGCCATACTGCTTCGCGAGATCGATAACTTTTGTAAAGCGCGGAACACCGTCTTCATAGTTCGTCGAGTTGAGAATGCACTTGCCGCCCGCATGCTGTAGCCCGGCCTCCATCTTTTGCCATTCCGTGGAATCGAACATCAACGGAAGCTTGATATTGGTCACAAGACGCGAAGCAAGTTCGTGCATGTCGCTCTCGCCGTTGCGACCAACGAAGTCCACGTTCACATCCAAAACATGAGCGCCTTCCCGTTCCTGTTCCTTTGCGAGCGAAACTAAGCCGTCCCAATCTTCCGCATTCAGCAAGTCGCGCATTTTCTTCGAGCCGCTGGCGTTCACACGTTCACCGACAATCAGAAATGACGCATCCTGGACGTAAGGCTGCTGGAAATAAATCGACGAGGCCGCCGGTATCATTTTCGCGTTGCGTGTTTTGGGTGTGATTCCCTGCATGGCGTCAACGACCAGCTTCAAATGGGCCGGCGTGGTACCACAACAGCCGCCCACGACGTTAACACCGAAGTCAGTTGCAAAGTGAACGACCTGCGCCGTGAACGTCTCTGGAGTCTCGTCGTAATGCATTTTCCCATCCACGACGGAGGGCAAACCGGCGTTGGGGAGGACCGAAACAGGCAGCGGTGAGTTTTCACAGAGGTAACGGATGCTCTCGGTCATGTGACGAGGACCCGTGCCGCAGTTCATACCAATTAGATCAACCGGAAACGGAGCCAGCGCAGTCAGCGCCGCGCCAATCTCTGTTCCGTTGAGCATGGTGCCAAAGACTTCGATGGTCACTTGGGCGATTACAGGCACGCGAGTGCGATGCTGTTTGAAGTGCTCGAAGATTGCGGATAGGGCTGCCTTTGTTTGCAGTAGATCCTGACAGGTTTCGACTATTAGCAGATCCACGCCACCGTCGAGCAAGCCGCGAACCTGCTCAGCGTAAGCTGCTTTGAGATCAGCGAAGCTGATATGGCCCAGTGTGGGCAGCTTGCGACCGGGTCCCATGGAGCCAGCTACCCAGCGAGGCTGGGCCTTAGTGGAATAGTCGGCGGCGACACGTTTCGCCAGGCTCGCAGCCAGAACGTTCATGTCGTAGGCCTTATCGCCAATGTCATACTCGGCAAAATCAACAGGCGTACCGTTGAACGAGTTGGTTTCAATGACATCGCAACCCACATCGAGAAAGGCTTTGTGAACGTTTTCGACAGCGTCAGGCCTGGTGACCAGGAGATTTTCGTTACAGCCCTCAAACCGCAGCCCGCCGAAGTCCTCCAGCGTCAGGTTCTGCAGCTGTAGGTTGGTCCCCATAGCGCCGTCAAAAACTACGATGCGCTCTTTAAGAGTGTCGAGAAATGTGGCCATATTCTATGAATTGCCGATTGACGACTGCCGATTGCCGATTTTGGGTCCCACTAAGGGGAATCTCTCAGAGTAGTCGCCTATCGCTCCAAGTCAGATTTTCGTTGCCATCAGGCCTTCGCGATGGTGTTCGCCAACCAACATTCAATTGGCAATTGGCAATCGGCCATGAGAAAAGCCCCGCGCTAAACAACGCAGGACTTCAATACTGGCTGAAGTTTTTCGGTGCGTCCTGTTGGACCGGCCGTGCTGTTTAGCTGATTGTTTTACGTGGCCGCAAGTCGCCTTAACTCACCACGTTTGCTCCGAACGTATTGAAACATCTAGCAACGGAGGGTGTCAAGATAGCGGTCCGCCACCGAAAGCTGATAAGACTCAGACAGTTCCATATCTCACTGGTCAATTCTCATTTTTCATTTCAACCCGGTGATTTCACGCTTCCTGGAACGGCAAAATGCTCCGAACTGATGAACGTGCTCGCACAGGCTAAAGTGAAGAATGAGAATTGACAAATGACATATGGAAAATGTGCTTAGCTTCATTTGCTTTACCTCCAACGACTTTACATCTACCATCCCTGTTCATGCGGCGCGCCATCTACCCCGGCTCTTTCGATCCTGTCACCAACGGCCATCTCGACATCATCGAACGCGGTTGCAAACTCTTCGATGAAATTATTATCGCTATTCTCATCAATCCCGAGAAGCAACCATTCTTTACTATTGAAGAACGGCGGGAGATGTTGAACGACGTACTAAAAGGAATTGAAACTTCCAAATGCAAGGTGCGCGTAGATGCCTTTGAAGGGCTGCTGGTGCAGTACGCAGTAGCGCAGAACGCTCACGCTATCGTGCGCGGCATTCGCGCAATATCCGACTACGAGTACGAACTGCAAATGGCGTTGATGAATCGACGGCTCGAGCCGAGTATCGAAACCGTTTTCATGATGCCCGCCGAAACTTACACCTATGTCAGTTCCCGTCTCGTAAAGGAAGTGTTTCAACTGGGAGGCAAGTTAACCGGATTGGTGCCATCGTTGGTTCAGAAACGAATGAAGGAGAAAATCAGAAGCAAATGACGCAGGCGGCAAGTCCAATATTCCCTGTTTCCGAAAATGTGGCGCAGATGAAACCATCATCGACGCTGGCAGCTATGCAAGCGGCGGAGGCGATGCGAGCGGCCGGCGTTAATGTAGTGGATTTTGGTGCGGGGGAACCCGACTTCGATACCCCAGATAACATCAAAGCGGCAGCGGCGGAAGCAATGCGCGCCGGGAAAACCAAATACACCCCAACCGCCGGAACACGAACTCTGCAGCAAGCAATAATCGATTTTTACGAGAGACAGTTTGGTGTCACTTATGAACGTATGGAGGTGATGGCCACTTCAAGAGGAAAGCAAGCGATCTTCAATGCGGTAGTGAGCTTGCTCAATCCAGGTGACGAAGTGCTCATGGCAAGACCCTACTGGGTGACATTTCCCGAAATCGTGGTGTTTGCGCGTGGAGTTCCCGTCTTTATCGACACCGAGGAAACGGGGTTCTTGCTAAACGCGGAACAGATTGAACGGGCCATCACACCCCGGGCAAAACTGATTATTCTGAACTCGCCCTGCAACCCCTCCGGGCGCGTGATCGCCCCTGCTGAGTTTCGAAAGATTATGGAACTGCTGAGTCGTCGCGGGATCTATGTGATTTCGGACGAGTGTTACTTGCGTTTTGTTTATCCGCCAGCAGAAATCTTCAGCGCCGCGACTCTACCGGCTAACCTCCGCGACCGGCTTTGCATTGCTGGGTCTTTCTCAAAAACATATGCGATGACTGGCTGGCGTTTGGGCTACGCCCTGGCACCTCGCGAGTGGACCAAGGCGATGCTAAATGTTCAGGGGCACTCAACCAGCAATCCGAACTCAATTGCTCAGGCGGCAGCCATAGAAGCCCTCGAAGGCCCACAGGAGTCCGTGGCCGTCATGTTGGCGGAATATACAGCGCGCCGCGCCTGGCTCTTACAGGCGTTAAAGGAAATTCCTAACTTGGAGTGCGATGAGCCGGAGGGCGCATTTTACGCATTTCCCAACGTCACGGGTTGTTATGGCGACAGCCTGCGAAACTCAGCCGACTTCGCGCAGCAACTTCTGGAAAAGGAACAGACTGTGGTGACGGATGGAGCAGGATTTGGCAGCGAAGGTTACATAAGGCTCTCGTACGCAACGTCCATGAGCCAACTTGAGGAAGGTGTGAAGCGAATCAAACGCTTCGTCGAGAGCCTGTAGCGCAGGTTAAGCGCCTTCTCATTCTCACCGGGCTTCAGCCTCGTGACTTGATCCTCACTAATGAACGAAACCATTTTGCACCGGGCTGAAGCCCGGTGAGAATGAGACCGCAAATATGAAAAAGGCGCTGATTGGAATTCCCATCAGCGCCTCTTTCGTGCTTGCTGTTTAGACAATTAGTACAGGTTGAAGTTGTATTCCAACTGGATGTACATCGAAACCGGTCGACCGTCCTTTGTTGCAGGGGTAAACCTGATCTGACGAGCCGCGGCAATTGCTCGCTCCGTCAGCCCATAAGGCAAGCCCGACACGGCTCGAATACTTGTTACCTGGCCACCCGACGTGAACACAGCGCGCAAAACTACTGTTCCCGTAATCTGATTCTTACGCGCCTCTTCGGTATATTGCGGTTCCGGCTTGGAAAGCACACGGGCTTTGGAGTTCACTTCCTTGCCGCTGAAGATGCGATTGTAGTCGCCGCCACCTCCGCCGCCTCCAGGGCCACCGCCACCATCGTTGCGATCACCACCGCCGATGTTTCCACCGCGGCCGGGCCCAATGCCGCCCCCTTCACCAGGGCCGATGCCGCCACCTGTGCCAGTGCCGATTCCGTTGCCCGAACCGGGACCAGACGATGGGTCGTTGCTCTTTGATTTGAAGTCTCCGTAGGGAAGCACACGCGCATCTGGTGGAACCAGCAGCGGATCAGCTACGACAGTCGCAGCCACCGGCAACGAGGGGTTCTTGATCGTCGGCGGATGTGGATCGGGAGCTACTACTTGCGGTATCGATAAAGATGCTTGCGGAGTCTTACCAAACGACGCAGGCTTTTGCTCCTCGCGGCCACCACCGCCACCACCGGCGGCCTTTTCTGGCTTCGGTTTACTACCGCCGCCGCTTCCTTTGTTCAAGCCGGCCGTACCCGGATCCGGAGTCGGCTGCTCAGCAGGAATATCGAAAATCTGATCAACAAGCTGCTCGTTGTTTTGCGCAATCTGGTTCTCGCGGTTTCGCGTCTGAATCCGATCAATCCAAAAGACGCCCAGGACCATGGTAATCACGAGGACGAGTGCGCTTAAGACACCAGTCGCCACGTTGGGCTGCGACAAGAACCTCCAGCCAGCCTGCCCATAGCCCACCACCATGCGCTTGCTGAAGCCAAAAGGATCTCTCTTGAATTCCGGCCAGGTTAGCTCCGATTCGTGAGCAACTTCCTTCAGCTCTGCAATCAATCGCTGAGTTAGGCCCGCATCGTCAATGAAAGTCAGATGATATTCGCTCTTGGGCACAAAGACTCCAGCCCCATTTCCTGAAGCTGCGTTGAGAGATGCTGGCGCGCCATATCGAGCTTTCCTGGAGAAAAGGCCTAGCGTCGAGTAGGAAGCCGGAAGCGTCTCACTTTCGTCTACCTCATCGGCAACCAATGCCGGTGCCTGTTGCACCGCCGGGCGTGTAACGCTTGCCTCAACCTTTTCAGCGACCCCTGTAAGCGGCGTCCCGTCCACCGGACAAAAACTGAACTTGTCCGCGAACTCTTCCTGGCATGTGGAACAAAACTTCATCGTGACTACCTCTTTTTGCCTGAGCGGAAGCGGAACCGGGGCTGAAGCAGCATCCGCGTTAACCCACTCCCTATGATAACTGTTTGAGACGCGCTGATCGAGAGATTTCGACGGCTGGGGTGCAACCCACTGTCCAAGTACGCTCTTGAGCTCGTCTTCCGAAACAAACTGGTCTCCGGGTTCGATGCTGCTCATTAAGGCTTCTCCAAAGTAGCAATTTCGAGGGCACTATTCAAATAGGGTCGCAGCGTGGTCCGTAGCCCCTCACGCGCTCGATGAAGCCGGGCCTTCACCGCCCCAACATCACTGCCGACGATGTCGGCAATCTCACTCAAGGCCAATCCTTCGTACTCAAACAGCACCAACGCCTCGCGCTGTAACGGCGGTAGGCCAACCACCGCTTCCTTCACTTTCTGGGAAAGCTCCCCATCCAGGAGCCGATCCAGAGGCTCTTCCCTTGCGGGCCCTGCGGGCTCTGCACTCAGCTCGTCGAACGAACCCGTTCGACCGGAGCTGCGGAAATGTTTCAAAGATAAGTTTCGCGCCGCCGAGTAGAGGTAGGTTCGCAACCCACCACGTGACGGCTCAAAACCTCCGGGCCGTTTGATCAGACTCAAAAAACAATCGTGAGTGACGTCCTCGGCTGTCTCAACTGAGCCCAGCAGCCGGTAAGCAAAACGAAAGACTGCGTTCCGATGACGTTCGTACAGCTCCACGAAAGCTGCCTGATCACCACCCTTTGCCCTTTCCAGCAAGAGCTCGTCTGACATTCTCTCTGGCAATCAAGCTCCGATCTCTTAAGCAAAAGCCCGGGGAAAGCGCTTCCTACCTTTATTACCGCCAACCCCTCAAAAGATACGGCCTTCCACCAACTTTTCTGGATTCTGCGCCGCGGGACTCAAACAGCACTTTTCTCGATTCCAATCATCCTTGCCGCCTAACACACAAAACAGTGGCCGCCGGCCTCAGATCGACAAGCCTATGATGCATTTACGGGCCAAACGGTTGACGCACTAATATCGGGCATCTAAGATGAGCTCGCTCCCCTAAATTCAGTCACGTCAGACTTAAGTCCGAAGGGTTTCTTAATCCGTAATAATCATCAAGATCATTGCATTTATGAAGTTAATCTCCAGAATTACGTCCCCGACGCTACCGCGAAAGGTAGCTTTTCTTCTTTTGGCAGGTTTCCTTATTCCGGTGCTGGCGGCCTCCGCCCAGCTTCCTCAGCAACCTGAACGCGAACAAATGCTGAACGGGCTCCGCCTCTTAATTTGGCATAAGCCCGGTGATGCCGACGTTTTTCTTAGCCTACGCATCCACAGCGGTGCCGCATTTGATGTTGAAGGGAAAGCCGGGGAAATGACCATTCTGGGAGATATTCTGTTTCCCGATCCGACCACTCGTGAATATTTCACGGACGAGATGGGCGGGCGTCTCGACGTGGACACGGATCACGACTCAATCACTATAACTATGAAGGGACGCGCCGCTCAGTTTGAGCGGATTGTCGAGATTCTGCGGACTGCTCTGGTAACGACTCAGATTACTCCTGAGAATGTCGCGCGGATTCGCGATGGTCGGATAAAGATTGCTAAGGAGACGGTCATCGCCCCGGATGTGCTTGCCGATCGGGCCATTGCTGCCCGTCTCTTTGGCGACTTCCCTTATGGACGTCCTACCAGCGGTTCGGCTGAGAGTCTCGCACGCGTCGATCGAGCCGATCTTTTGCTTGCGCGAGAACGCTTCCTGAATGCAAACAATGCGACGATGGTAGTGATGGGAGGGGTTCAGCGTAGCCGGACGGTCAGGGCTGTGCGCCAACTTCTCGGCCCCTGGCGGAAGAGCGAACAAATTGTTCCGACCACATTCCGGCAGCCTACGGCCCCGGATGCCCGCCCGTTAATCATCAATGCTGCTTCGGATCAGAGCTCCGAAATCCGTCTCGCTGTTCGCGGATTAGCTCGCTCTGATCGCGACGCTAATGCGGCCACACTCCTCGGAATGGTCGCCCGCCAACGATGGGAAAGGTCGTCGCCGGAAAACGCGCGGCGGCCGCTCTTCGTTAGACACGAAGCACACCTGCTACCAGGGATGTTTGTGATGGGCGCAGCGGTAGATACTTTGGTGGTCGCAAAAACCTTAACTCAGGCGCGGGAAGTGATTCAGTCGCTCATTCTCGTTCCTGCAACCGTGGATGAACTGGCACGGGCTAAGGCTGATCTGAATGCGCAGATCGCCAAAGACTTGACACGCCAGGAAGGAATCGCCCGCGTCTGGCTTGATGCGGATACTTTCGGAGTCCAGCCGAACAGCGATGCGCCTGCGGTCGAGGCGATAACGCCCGCGGATCTGCAACGAGTCGCTGGTCGGCTCTTTAAGGAGGCTCCCGTGGCGACGATCGTGATTGGGGACGCGAAGCAGCTACAGGCTTTACTGGAGCCGAGCCTAAAAGTGGAACTGATGGGAGAGATAAAACCACTTCCCGCAAAAGCTGAAACCAAACCGACTATGACCATTCCGATCAAGAAACCGGAGTAATCGCAAATCTTTCGCAATCTGCTTGCAACCATACCTCAATCGGTTTTCGCTTAACTGTGTCTGACACTCGCAAGGCAATAGAGAACGACCACGCGAGTCGCGTCCGCGAAATGTTCGCTACTATCGCCGGGCGCTACGATTTGCTTAACCATCTGCTCTCAGGGCAGATGGACAAGCGTTGGCGAAGGTTAGCTGCACAGCGGCTAAGTGAAAGACTTGAATCGAAGGAAGCAGTTGTTCTCGATGTTGCCTGTGGCACAGGCGATCTTTCACTGGAGCTGTTTGAAACGATTGGGGCGCGGGTAGTAGCCACTGATTTCTGTAGGCCGATGCTGGACATTGCCGCACGTAAAGTTGCGAAAGCGATTCCGGCAGGAAGTGGCTTGGGGTCAATACCGCTAATAGAAGGAGACGCTTTGCGCTTACCGTTTCTCGACGCCTCCTTCAACGGCGTGACTATCGCTTTTGGGTTACGCAATCTTTCGAATGTTGAGCGGGGACTCGCCGAATTGTTTCGGGTGTTGAAGCCAGGAGCCAGTCTGGCGGTCTTAGAGTTTTCAAAACCCGTTGTTCCTGGGTTTAGTTTTCTGTTCAAAGCCTATTTCACAAAGCTCCTGCCTTTTGTCGGGGGTTTGATTAGCGGGTCGCGGAGCGCTTATCAGTACTTGCCGGATTCGGTTTCGCGATTTCCTGATCAGAAAGAACTAGTGGCGCGGATGCAGCAGGTTGGCTTTGAACGAGTTGAGTATCAGAATTTGACAGGCGGAATTGCGGCACTGCATTTAGCCACCCGCCCTCTTTAAGATCTAACGAGATTGGTTGCAACAATGGTTGCGGCCAGTAGAGAGCGCAGCCAGGATATAGCCTTTTGAGCGTGCGGTTGTCGGGGCCATGCGACTCATTCCGAGGTTTGATTCCTGGCTGCGCTCTTTTTTGTCGTCCGCGTCCTCGCACCTCTCTTCCCCTCACAACGCTTCAGGCACTCTCGATTGACTATGGCCCGCCCGCGATTCTTCGTTGACCGTTTCAATTGGCAATCGACAATCGCAAATTTCTTGAAACGTTTGCTATCATCCACACGATTTTGGAATCCTTCGTTTCCTGAGACTCGCCAGATTGCGTTTACGTTCAAAGCACAGAATCTTCGGCGCCTTGCGACGCATCGCAATCCTCCTGCTCGTCGTCTGGACGGTGGTCTCTCTCGTAACAATTCTGATCGAACTCGTTCCCGGCGACCCGGCAGTCGCCGTGCTCGGCGAACAAGCAACGCCTGAGCAGTTTGAGCAGTTTCGTCAGAAACACGGCCTTGATCGCCCGCCATTTTTCTTCTCCTTCCCGCGCGACTCAAGTGGCACGAGGCACTTCCGGTGGCACGGTTCCGACAATCGTTACACCGATTATTGGTCCGGGATCCTTCGAGGCGACATGGGTCTCTCCTTTCGCAACGACACTCCAGTCAGATCACTAATAATGGAACGCTATCCCGCAACTATCGAATTGGCGGTGCTCGCCCTCTTGATAGCTGTAGTGATCGCCATTCCCCTGGGAGTCGTCGCCGGTAAGAACCGCGGTACCTGGATCGACAATGCCGCTTCGGTGATTGCGTTGATCGGCATCAGTCTGCCGAGTTTCGTAATCGGTCCGATGCTCGTCTACGTGTTCGCGGTGAAATTGGGATGGCTGGCGCCCTCGGGTCGCTTCGACTGGAGCGACATCATCTTGCCGTCATTCACCCTCGGTGCGGCGCTGTCAGCAATTCTCACGCGCATGGTGCGCTCGTCAGTGATTGAGGAGCTGGGCGAGGACTACGTGCGAACAGCACGCGCCAAGGGCTTGAGCGAAACGAAAGTGGTTTACAAACACGTTCTCAAGAACGGTTTAATTCCGGTGGTCACAATTCTGGGCCTGCAACTGGGCGTGCTGCTGGCTGGGGCGATCATCACGGAAAAGATTTTTGGCTGGCCGGGGCTGGGCCTGCTTCTGGTTGAAGATGGAATTGCCAAGCGCGACTATCGCGTAGTGCAAGGGTGCGTGTTGGTAATCAGCATGACGTACATCGTTGCCAACACACTGACTGATGTGGTTTATCGTTGGCTGGATCCTCGTATTAGGGTGTCCTGAAGAAAACTGGTTTTGGGTCTTAGGTCTTTGGCCTTGGAACTGCCGACTTCAAGAACTGATTCAATCTTCCTAACACTCTACACCAAGATCAAAAACCTAAGACCAAAGGCCCGGAACCAAAGACCAATTTCATGACCCGTCTTAGCATTGTCGGCATAATCATCGTGGCCGTTCTGGTAATTGTCGCGCTGTTTGCGCCGTGGATTGCCACGCATGAGGTGGGCGCCACGGACTTAAGCCTTCGCTATCTGGCTCCTTCGGCGTCTCACTATTTCGGCACCGACTCTACTGGTCGGGACATCTTCTCGCGGGTAGTTTTTGGCGCTCGCATCTCTCTACAAGTGGGAATCATCGTCGTTGGCGTCTCCGCAGTCATAGGGACGCTCTTAGGCGCGCTAGCAGGCTATTACGGTGGCTGGGTCGATCGCTTCATCTCCGGCTATGTCTTCAATGTGTTTCTCGCCTTCCCCGGGCTGCTACTCGCGATTGCGATGGTGGCTTTCCTCGGTGCCGGCTTGAACAAGCTGATCCTCGCTCTCTGCATCATTGGCTGGGTTGGCTACGCCCGACTGATTCGCGGTCAGGTATTAAAAGTTCGCGAGTATGACTTCGTGCAGGCAGCGCGCGCTCTCGGCGCCAGCGACGCTCGCATATTGCTGATTCACATTCTGCCGAACGCGATCCAGCCGCTAATCGTGCAGGCTAGCCTCGGCATGGCGGGTGCTGTTCTGGCCGAAGCTTCACTCTCATTTCTCGGGCTCGGAGTGCCGCCGCCGGCACCCTCGTGGGGTGTAATGATTGAGGAGGCTCGTGATCTTTCAACTTTGCAGGCAGCTCCTCATGCCCTCATCTTTCCGGGTATCGTTATTGCCCTAACAGTGCTCGCGTTTAATTTCATTGGCGACGGCCTGCGTGAATATCTCGATCCGCGGCAACGCGCGCGCTGATTTCGAGTTCGTCGTTTGACTCTCCCAAACGTGCGGGCTACGATCATTTGGTAACATCGCAATTCAATCAATCGCATGCAACCCGCCTAACTTCATGAACTCCGGCGTAGCTGAGAGCATCGTCGACCTCGTCGGCCACACCCCGTTACTTCATCTTGCTCGTTTCGCACCTCCACCTTTAGCCGGTATTTATGCCAAGCTCGAGTGGTTTAGTCCGGGCGGTTCCGTCAAGGATCGTGCGGCCCTCGGAATGATTGTTAACGCGGAGAAGCAGGGCAAACTAAAGTCCGGTGCGACCATCATCGAACCTACAGCTGGTAACACGGGAATCGGTTTGGCACTGATCGGCGTAGCCCGTGGTTACCGTGTTATTCTTTGTGTTCCTGAGGGATTCGCTCTGGAGAAAATGAAATTGATGTCGGCGCTGGGCGGTGAGATCGAATATGTCTCGCGGGAATCTGGCATCAGCGGCGCCATCAAGCGAGCGCAGGAACTGGCGGCGACAATTCCTGGCAGTTACATACCGCAGCAGTTTGAGAATGATGCCAATCCCGATTTCCATGAGACTACGACTGCCGCTGAGATTATCGAACAAATGGCGGGTGACATCGACGCAGTTGTCATTGGTGCGGGCACATCCGGTACGTTTGTTGGCGTTTCGCGCGCAGTGAGAAAGCTCAACCCTAACGTTTTGTGCGTGCTTGTCGAACCTGAGGGTTCGATCTATGGTGGCAATGCACCTGGCCCAAAAAAGATCGAAGGCATTGGTCAGACACAGTTTATTCCGAAGATCTATGACGCAACCCTTGCAGACGAAGTCTTGATGGTAATGAACGAAGAGGTTTGCGCGACCTTTCGCCGGCTTGCTAAAACAGAAGGTGTGCTGGGCGGCTGGTCATCAGCCGCGGCCGCCGCCGGCGCATACCAGATCGCAAAACGACTCGGCGCGGAGAAAAAGGTCGTCACGGTATTTCCCGACGGTGCCGAACGATACATGAGCCAGGGAATCTTTGACGATTGACGATTGCCGATTGCCGATTGCCTATCTAAACCTACTAGCAGTTATCACACGCTAACGGTTATCACATGAGGGTTCGATGTTTAGGATTGTCCGAACAAATAATTAATCGGCAATCGCCAATTGGCAATCGGCAATTATAAGGAACGATTAACGACTATGGGCTTCGCTACAATTGCAATTCATTCCGGACAGGAACCCGACGCCGCAACCGGCGCCGTGACTGTCCCGATATATCAAACTTCAACCTACGCTCAGGAAGGCCTGGGAAAGCACAAAGGCTTCGAATACGCCCGAACGCAAAACCCAACTCGTAGCGCGCTCGAGCGAAACATAGCTGCACTCGAAGGTGCTAAGTTCGGGTATGCATTCGCTTCCGGGATGGCCGCCATTGACGCCACTTTGCGTCTGGTTAAGGCCGGCGAGCACGTTGTGGTTTCCGACAACACCTACGGCGGAACTTTTCGGCTTTTCACCAAAGTGTTGGCCAACTACAACATTGAGTTTGATTTCGTGGATACCTCTGACGCGCTGAACGTCGAAGCCGCCATCAAACCGAACACAAAGATGGTCTTCATTGAGACTCCCACCAATCCCGTCATGATCGTCACGGATCTAAAGGAAGTAAGTGAGATAGCACATCGGGCGGGCGCCCGCGTCGTTTGCGACAACACCTTTATGTCGCCTTACCTGCAACGTCCACTCGATCACGGCGTGGATATCGTCGTTCACTCCACGACGAAGTATCTCAACGGGCATTCTGATGGAATCGGCGGCATCGTAGTCCTCAACGATGAAGAAGACGCCAACTGGATCGGCTTTATTCAAAACGGCGCGGGCGCGATTCTCTCGCCTTTTGATTCCTGGCTCGTGATGCGTGGTACCAAGACCCTCGCGTTGCGTATGGAACAGCACGACAAGACCGGCCGTGCCGTCGCCGCTTTCCTCGAAGAACATCCCCACGTCCAGAAGGTTTACTATCCCGGCTCGGCGTCGCATCCGCAACATGCACTCGCGCGGCGACAGCAAAAGGGGTTTGGCGGAATGGTCGCCTTCGACGTTGGCTCGCTTGAAGCGGCGCGCACGGTGCTGGAATCTGTTAAGCTATGCACGCTCGCTGAAAGTCTTGGTGGAGTAGAAACCCTTATCTCTCATCCGGCGACAATGACTCACGCATCTGTGAACGTAGAAAAACGAGAACGGCTCGGCATTACTGATGGGCTGGTTCGCATTTCAGTCGGCCTCGAAGACACGGATGACATCATTGCCGATCTTGACCAAGCTCTAAAACAACTATAAAAACTGAACAAGTGACAGTTTCGCTGTAGAAGGGTTAGAATCTTCGAGCCAAAGTAGATCGCACTCCGCTCTCCTTATGATTGTAGAACTTCACGCCAAGTCTGATGTCGGTCGGGTGCGCCGTGGGAACGAAGACAATTTTCTGGTGCTGGATCTTTCCAGTCAGAAAACCTGGACCGGATCTGACGGCAATAAACCTCCTGACGAAATCAACAAACTCAAGGTAGGCGAAAAGGGACTCGTGCTCGTCGTTTCTGATGGGATGGGCGGAGCGCTTGCGGGTGATGTGGCCAGTCGCATGGCGGTGGACTCAGTGCGCGAGATGTTGATTGGCGTCAACTCTGAAGACGGTTGTGCCGTGGAAACTCCGCTCGTCGACTGCCTCAAGAACGCGACCGTATACGCCAACCTGGCGATTCACAAGCGCAGTCAGGAAGACTCGCGTTGCGCGGGAATGGGGGCAACCTTCACTGGGGCGGCGGTTAAGGGCGATATGCTGGATCTGGTTCAGGTGGGCGACAGTCGCGGCTACATGATTCGCCGAGATCAGATTCGCCTGGCAACCAAAGATCAATCGCTGGTGCAACAACTGGTTGATGTGGGTCAAATCAGCGAGGCCGAAGCCGAAACTCACATGTTTCGCAATGTGATTCTGCAAGCCCTCGGCGCGCAAAGTGAAATCATTCCCGTGACCGGAAATATTCAACTGCGCCGGGGTGATATGTTGTTGCTATGCAGCGATGGACTTTCGGGGAAGCTGCGCTCAGAGGATATTCAAAACATCATCGCCGGAAACCCCGATCTCGCAAAGGCCTGCGATGAATTGGTGGCCGAGGCAAACAATCGCGGCGGTGAAGATAACATTACGGTAGTACTGGTTCGTTTCCTCGGCGACGATTTGCAGGAGCCAACCGGCGATCACATCACGGTTGAGTTACCGCCCCTCGAAGAAGATAAAACCCTCGACGACACCTATGAAGCGGATACCGAGGCTTCGTAAATCTTCAAAAAACCTTTTTGGGAGGAGCGGCCCCGACGTGTCGGGGTTGCCGCTTTTTTGTGCCACGGGCCGACATTCCGCGCCCCACAAACCCGCCCTACTCGTCCAGAGATTTCTGCTGCCAGCCGCGCCCGTCATCTACTCGCCGGACAAAGATTGAAGCACCTTCAATGCTTTCAACTCGTACCCGTTCGCCTGCTTCCAAGGGCGACTCACCAGCCGCCGGATACGCAGTCCACGTCGAACCATAAACTTTTACCGCCCCTTCATTGAGGGCGCCGCGACTGGACGAAACAACAGTGCCAATCTTGCCAGGCAGCGCCTCCGCGCCACTTCGTAAAGAAGGCCCGGTCTTATCGCGCGAGAAATAATTGACGAAGATCGTTCGCGATGCAGCCGTAAGGCCGCCGGAGACAAGGATGAAGATGAGAAATTGAATCGCCATGCTGTCGATGCCAATCAGCCCGGCAAAAGCTGCGGCCAGTGCACCGATTCCAAACCAAAGCAATACAAAGCCGGTAGTGAAGACTTCTGCGACAATCAGCACCAGGCCGAGAACGCACCAGAGGATCCAGGTAAGATTTTCCATCTTGCTTAGCCCTTCAGCAGATTCTTCAGGACAAACCAGATATTCGCCGGACGTTCTGCCAGGCGTCTCATGAAGTAAGGATACCAGTGTTTCCCGTAGGGAACGTAAACCCGCATGTTGTAACCGTCGCGGGCGAGTTGGCGCTGCAAGTCACGCCGGATACCGTAGAGCATCTGAAACTCGAAGGCGTCTTTCCCAACACCCTCGCGCTTCATGAAATCCACAGTTGCTTCAATCATCTTAGGATCGTGTGTCGCGATGCCATGATAGACCCCACTCTTCAGTAATAGCTGCATCACGCGGACGTAGTTGTTATCGGTGTCCTGCTTATCCGGAAAAGCGACTTCTGGCGGTTCATTATAAGCGCCCTTGCAGATGCGAATACGCGCCGGAATTTCCAGCAACTCCACAGCGTCATCGTAGGTTCGGCGCAAATACGATTGCAGCACGATGCCAACATCGTTCAGGCCAAATTCAGAGCGCAGTCGCTTAAAGATATCGATCGTTGCCTGCGTAACCTCAGAGCTCTCCATGTCAACGCGAACGAAATTACCGCGGCGCGCTGCTTCGGCAACTACGGTGCGAGCATTACGGTATGCGAGTTCCGGATCGAGTCCGAGGCCAAACTGCGTCAACTTGATCGAAACATTGGAGTTGATTCCGGTCTGGTCAATCTGCTCGAGAATTCGTAGGTACTCCCGCACTTCGCCCTCCGCTTCCGCGGCGTTGGCTACAGACTCGTTCAAATGATCGAAAGAAGCGCTACAGCCCTCGCCATTTAACTCACGTATCGCCGCCACTGCTTCCGCAATTGTTTCGCCCGCAATAAACCTGGTCGTAAGTTTCTTAAACAAACGAAACCGGGCGGCAAAGTCTTTCAAACCCTCTTTTTGCGATAAGTAGATTAGTGCGCTTCTGGTGAGCATGTCTGGGAAGTTTTTGTCCTTATCACCTGCCTGGAATGGGCCACGGGGGCCAGGACTTGGAGGCTATGGTATTCTGGGCCTCCTCGAATGAATAAATCCCTTTTGAAGGATTGGTTTCAATGCGATTGAAGCTGGTCATGTTGGTCGCGGTGATTGCGGCTTTAGTGGGCGCCGGTTCATCAGTCGCCATCATTCTGACCCGCTCGACATCTGTGCATGTCCTGTCGAGCCCGGATCTGGTGATAACGTCAACTCTCGTGCTACCTATCGCCTGCGTGATTCTGGCTGCCTTTTTCGTTTACCGGCATACAGCCCGCCGGCGGAAGACTCAAGCACTGCTGACAGGAGTGTTGGCTGCGTTTCTAAGTTTAGGGGTCTTCATTCTCGCATCGATTGTCACTTCCCGAAATCCTCCCAGCCAGCCACAGCCGACTCCCCGCAATGTCGGTTGAGCCACCTACCGAGCGGCGCCCAAGCCAATCTCTTTTTGTAAGGGTCGCAACGCGTCTATCACGAAACGAATATGCTCGTCTAAATCCACGCCGAGTTCTTCTACGCCCTGTCTAATATCATCCCGATTCACGGACCGCGCAAAGGCTTTGTCTTTCAGCTTCTTCTTCACTGACGACACTTCCAAGCCATCGAGACTCTTATCCGGCCGCACCAGGGCGCAAGCCACCAGAAACCCACAGAGTTCATCGGTTGCAAATAGGGCGCGTGCCATCTGCGTGTCGCGCGGTACGCCGGTGTAGGTGGCGTGGCCCATAATCGCTCGAATCATTCTTTCTGGATAGCCGCGGCCGCAAAGAATATTTGCGCCGGTAAAGGGGTGCTCGTCGGGAGTCGGAAACATCTCGTAATCAAAGTCGTGCAGCAAACCCACGAGTCCCCATTCGTCCACGTCAGCATCGGGTGCACCGTAGCGTTTGGCAGCGGCCCGCATTGCTGCTTCGACAGCGAGCGCATGTTTACGCAGACTGTCGCCCTTTGTGTATTCACAGAGCAATTCCCAAGCGGCGTTTCGATCCGGCATGCTGGCAGTGGACGACTGGAAGAGTTTGGTTGTGTAGCGATTTAAACTAGCACGGGATGGCGGAGGCGAACAAGAAAGGTGATCACATTGCCGATTGCCGATTGCGGATTGAGATTGGCTTCTTTCGCTGCGGGCTAATTGGCAATCGGCAGTCGCAAATCCGCAATGGCATGGCGTGAGGAGTTCACTTCCCTTGCCGCCGGCCCGCACGCGCGCGAATCGTTAGTCCAGGACGTGTGCTGGTCACTTTTATTACGTGGTATTGGTCGTCGCGATTCTTGTTCGTCGGGTCGTAACCGAGGAAATATTGGGCACGTAACTCGGTCGCTATCTGGGAAAAGGCGCCAGGCAGAGACGTCGCATCCGCTCGCAAAAGCTGTCCTCCTGACTTATCCACCACGCTTTGAAGATAAGTGTCGGCAGTGGTGTAGAGCCGGTCCAGCATAACTACAATCGGATCCTCGGTAGAAGCCTTCTCCCGCCCTTTTGAAGAAACACGCGGATCGCTTCTGCCTGTCGGCAAGTCCACTCCGATTTCGCCGGCCGGAGGACGGTCGCCGGGGGGCAGGCGATCTCGGTTGCGACGTGTATCTTGCCGCCGCCGCAGGATCTCCTCCGGGGATGGTAGACCGAGCGACCCGGTCTTTGGTTCAGATGAGGGAATCTCTCCAGGAACAGGTTCCTTGGAACCAGAAGTTGATCTCACGATTTCCCTGGTCGGCAATTGCGAGCCGGACTGCTCGCGCGCCAACTTCTCTGCTGCGACTCGCGTGCTGAAGCGAATCGGATAAACGACCACGCCGTCCTGTTCCAGATATCGCAGCGTACTTTCAGCAGTAGCGTAGTCGCTGCGGTAATCGACCCCATCGCTAAAGATTACGATTGCTTTACGACCATCGACTTCGCGCAACGCCTCAAGCGCCACGTTCATACCATCATAAAATTTTGTGCTGTAGCCGGACTGCGCGCTGAAGATGGCCTTCTTCACGAATGCCCGGTCACTGCTGAACTCGTTCAACTCCCGCACCTGATCGTCAAAACTGATGACCTTGATGCGATCCGTTTTTTGTAACTGATCGACAAAGACGTTAGCTGCCCGGCGAATGTCGCCAAGTTTGTCCTGAGTGCTGACACTCGTATCCAACAACAAGACGATGGAAAAAGGCTCAGTCGTCGCTGGGAATAGAGCCACGTTCTGCTTCACGCCGTCTTCCAACACTTCAAACTCACTCTGGTTTAAGTCAGCGACGTAACGCCCGGCGTTATCAGTAACGATTACAGGAACTCCCACAGCCACCCTCGCTACTGTTTTGATCGATTTAGCTTCCTGAGTTGTCTCGGGTGGGACCGTGGCGCTCGCTGCTTTGATCGTCCCCGACGAAGCAGTCTGCTGTTTCTTCTGCGCTGACGCCTCGACACTGAAAAGAACCACGCTGGCGTACAATCCCACGACCAGGGTTAGTGACAAGACCCGTGCTATTCCTCTCGGCATCGAGTATCTCCAGCGATATGGCATGTCGGCTACTTGGAATATTCTGTGGCGAACTTGGGATGAGCGCAGCGATGATAAGGTTTGCTTGATACGAGCACAACGAGAGCCTAACTAAAAGTCCATGACTGCTGCCACAAATCAGAATAATCGTCCCCTCACCGGTCGCACTGTCGTCGTTGTCGAGCCGGACAGACTGAGTGCAGCCTTTCTCCGGGAACTCGAAGGTAATGGCGCTCGTGTGCTTACCTGCCCGCCGGTGGAGATTGGGGAGTGTGAGAATTATGACCAGCTTGATGAGGCGCTCGAGCACCTCTTTGGTTACGATTGGCTCCTTTTCACAACTGTTCCTGGCGCCGCAGCTTTTCTTCGTCGTCTGCACGAGAAGGGGCTCGACTCAAGCGCTCTCGATGAATTGCAGGTTGGCGCCATCGGCGACGAAACCGAGAAACTGCTTCGTGAGGAACAAGTTCATGTCGACGTTGCATCAGCCTCGCCTCATGCGACAGCGCTCTTCGGCGCGCTTGAGAGTTTCGTTGGGGGCCAGCCAGCATTAGGCGGGCTGAACTTCCTTTTGCCGCGCGCTGTGGTCGCTCGCGACTCGCTCACTCGGGCCTTAAATGAGGCGGGCGCGCGGGTCGACGTGGTCCCCGCATATCGCATCAACTCGTCGCCGGAAATCGATTCGGGCCGCACTGCGGCAATGTTGGCAGCCGCAGCAGACTATATCGTCCTCGCCGGCTCGGCTTCGCCCCTTCATCTGGCCCGACTTTTCGACACGCCTGATTTAGGAGAAGCATTGGCTAACGTGCTAATAGGATGCTTTGATGAGGCAACGGCTAGAAGGGCCGAGCAGCACAGTCTTCGTGTCAGGGTTCTACCCGCTCCCAATGCAATTGCAGAGGTTGTTCAGGTCATTGCAAAAGACATCGCTAGCTAAACCGGCATTCGAGTAGTCGCAAAAATTGTCACACCAAAAGCTGGTACCACTTCGTGTTAGACTGAACGCAAATGTCTTCTCGTCGAGTATTAATCATTGACTCCGATGCTGGCAGTGCCGCAGCGCTCCAACGCCTGATCGCATCATGGAATTACGATGCGGTCTGCGAGTCGGACGAGACGCGGGCCTTAGCAACTGCCGGAGAAACTGCGCCGGCGGTGATCGTCGCCAGCAGCAGTGGACACTCAACGGACGATTTTGGTTTGTTGCGCGGGATTCGAGCCCAGCAAACGGAAACTCCTATCATCTGGGTGACTGGCGCTGGTTCGGTCGAGATGGCTCTCCACGTAGTGCAGAACGAAGGCGCATACCACTATTTTGAGAAGCCCGTCGCTGATGACAAGTTGCGCATCGTGCTCGATCGGGCAGTCGAATTATCCGAAGCCAAGCGCGAGAATGCTCTCCTGCGCCGGCAACTTCAGGAGCGCGGAGCGTTCGGTGAGTTGGTTGGCCAGTCGGAACAAATGCGCCAAATCTATTCGCTTATTGAGCAGGTCGCTCCTTCATCCGCGTCAGTCCTGATCACTGGGGATTCCGGCAGTGGCAAGGAACTTGTCGCCCGCACGCTTCATCAGAAGAGCCCGCGCAAAGACAAGCCTTTCGTGGCGATTAATTGTTCGGCGATTCCGGAAACGCTGATGGAGTCGGAGCTTTTCGGACACGAGAAAGGTGCGTTCACCGGGGCCGCATCTCGAAGGCAGGGCTGCTTTGAGCTCGCTAACACGGGCACGCTCTTGCTTGACGAGATTGCCGAGATGCCGCCTCTGCTGCAAGCGAAATTATTGCGGGTCATTGAAGAGCGAGCAATCAGAAGGTTAGGGAGCCGCAGTGAAATAAGCATTGATGTACGGCTCTTGGCGGCTACCAATCGCGATCCGGCCGATGCCGTTCGCAGTGGCAGCTTGCGTGAGGACTTGTTGTATCGGCTGAATGTGTTTCGAGTTCATTTGCCGCCGTTAAAGGACCGCAAAGACGATTTGCCGCTATTGGCTCAACACCTCGTAACGCAGCTCGCGGAGAAGCACGAACGTCCGGCGCGGTTTCTTAGTCCGGGCGCAATTTCCGCGCTCCAGTTCCACGCCTGGCCCGGCAATGTTCGCGAACTCCGTAACGTGATCGAGCGCGCGGTGATCATCTGTTCCGGCGAGCAAATCGAGAGACATCACTTCGCACCTTACCCGATCGATCAGCGCGAACGGCTGCGCGATGAAGACACCATCTCCTTCCCAGTCGGGACCCCGATAGAAGAAGTCGAGCGCCAGATGATCATGCGCACGCTGCAAAAGACTAAGAACAACAAAACCCGCGCCGCGGTGTTACTGGGATTCAGTTTGAAGACTCTTCACAATAAACTAAATCTCTATCGAGAACGTGGTCTGCTTCACGAGGAGTGAGTGACGTTAACGATTCCGACCACAAGCTAAACCTGTCGGCCCCTCGTTAGAGGAAATGACGGAGTAAACTTCGCACTCGACGATGTCACTCCAGTTAAGAATCCATTCATCGAGTTTAAAGCGGTCATCGGCCTCCATCAGTTGGAAGCAACGTTCCAGCTTTACATCAACCCAGCTTGATGCATATTACACGCAATGGTATTCATCGTGATGATGTCATCACCTGACTCAATCCTTCTTTTCTTCATCGACGGCCTTGGAATTGGCACACGTGGTGAGCACAATCCGCTTGACGGTCTGGCTGCTGCTGACCCGCTCGCTGTTTTCCCCAACGAAAAGCCAAACATAGTCGGCGGCACGCTTGTCAGCACTGATCCCAGATTGGGTGTTGCCGGCCGCCCGCAAAGCGCGTCGGGACAAACAACGATCCTGACCGGAGTCAATGCTCCAGCCTTGCTTGGCTATCACAAGCAGGGATTTCCCAATGCAGCAATGCGCGAGATCATTGCTGAGCATTCCCTGTTTCTCCAATTGAAAAACGCCGGCATCTGGCCGGCAACCTTTGCCAACGCCTACACGCAAAGATTCTTTGACGAACGGCCGCGCTGGGTATCGGCAACTACGGCGGCAGTTGAAGCTGCGGACATGCAGTTTCGCACCATCGACGATCTGAAGAATGATCGGGCGGTCTATCAGGACTTCACCAACCACTTCATCATTGAGCGCGGGGAGGCGGTGACGCCGCGAACTCCAGCTCTTGCTGCCGCAGTTCTCGCAAGCATAG
>JBAPXA010000086.1:0-4356 GCA_049283975.1 Pyrinomonadaceae bacterium
GTCTCTGGCTGGGCCTGTTGAGCCTTCGCCTCTTGCGGTGGCAGCGGCGAAGGTGTTGCACCTGGTTCCTGAGCAAAAGCAAACGTCGTCAATAAGAGGAGAGAGATGAGAATTAAACAAGAACGAAATACACACTTCATCGGGGCATACTCCTGAGGCAGTGAAGAAACATAACTTCACCGTGAAGGGGACCAACAGTCGCTTTCACGATCGATTAGAGAGCGAGATTAGAACCTACACCGATACGGCTTCTTCTTCGACCAGGTAAGGTGTCACCACTGCGGGTTTCTCGTCTGCGTCTTCGGCGAGAACGGCTTGGATAATTGGCAAACTCAACGAATGCTTCTTAGAAATTCCAGGGACATTGTGACCGGCAGCATACACAGCATGACGCTCGTTCTCTTGATACCACTCCGAGAGACTGGCAGTCTTGTGCATGTTCTCAATGATCTGTCTCCAACCCACACCGGTGTTGTAGGCGCAGAACGAAATCTCGCCTTCCTGGGTGCCATACGGGATCACGCACATCTCCGTGCGCCGGAAGTCGTAGTTGAATAGATCCTGAAACCACATGCCTTCAACACAGAGTACGCGCCAGTTATCTTCGGAACTGTCGGGCTGATCAGTCTTCATGCGATCGTTGCGATCGGAGCTGGCATTCGTCGACGAAGGCTTGAACAGATTGAGAATTTGCGAAATTGGGAAACCCGCGGGCGCGCGCTCAGCGTCGAAGTTGCGCAGGATCGCCATGCCCAGTTGGGCGTACGAAAGTTTCCGTCCGCGGGCCGTGTCTGTGATCACGGCAACGTCCTTCATAAACTGTTCGTAGTCAAAAAACTCAAAGAGCGACTTGAAGGTACCAGTCTTCTTGTTGACCACTATCAACGTGAAAATGCCGCAGTTGGGATGGCAGTTACACGACGACCAACCCCAGGGCGCATCGGCGCCTTGCAGCATGTCCATCACGCTCGTGAAAGCTGAATAGGACGAAAGCGGAAACCAGTCACGCAGTGGCTGGAGTTGACCCGCCAGTTGATCTTTCAAATCATGGGTCATGCCCGAGAGTGTGTAGCGCTGCTTTTTACGCACATCATCGGCAACATCTTCGTCACGGCCGGTAAAGGAAACCGGTTGGAAAGCGATGGTCTGGACTTTGTCGATGTTCTGCGCGGCAAACTCCACGATCTGGCCGATGCCATCGTTGTTGATGGTGTTTACGATAGTAGTGACGAGGGTGACTTTGATTCCCACACTGGCCAGATTCTCGATCGCGCGCAACTTCACATCAAAAAGATTCCCGACCCCGCGATGCTTGTTCTTTTCTTCGCTGACACCATCAAACTGTAAGTACACGCCGTGCTGGCCGGCAGCCTTCGCGGCTTTGCAGAATTCGATGTCTTCGGCGTAACGAATGCCATTCGTCGCGGCGAGAATTCTGTAGAAACCAATCTTGCGGGCGTAAGCCACAGCTTCCAGAAAGTAGGGCGAAAGCGTCGGCTCGCCGCCAGAGAAGAGGATGATCACTTGGCGCTTTGGTTTGAACGAGACGGCGCGATCGAGGATCGCTTTCGTGTCTTCAAACGTGGGCTCGTGAACATAACCAACCTGATTTGCATCCATAAAGCAGGGATTGCACATCATGTTGCAGCGGTTCGTCAGGTCTACGGTCAAAACCGCGCCGCGGCCAAACTTAATATTGGAAGTTCCATGACGATGAATCGCCGCGTCCTCAGCCGCGCGAAAATCTCTGCCGAAGAAGAGGGATTCGATTCTTTCAAGGAAAGCCGGATCGGTGGCCATCACATCATCAAACTGTCCGTGCTTCGGACAAGTTTTGCGCATGAGCACCTGGCCGTTCTCTTCGATGATCTGCGCTTTGATTTCACCTGGATGCTGATTCATCAAGGTTTCGAGCGGGGTCTCACCGGAGATCACAGCGTTGCGGACTTCTTTAACGCAGGTGGGACAGAGACTGTCAGTCTCGCGTGGAAAGCCGAGCGGTGGCGCACTTCGTTCGTAAGATTTCAAAAGCGGACCAGGGGCCCAGCTGGGGCGGATTGCCTCACCCTCGGGAAGACGGCGATTAACGGTTTGAAAAGCCTTCCAAGCCATACTCGAGATATTCGAGAGTAACTTGGAGCTTCTGACACCGGTCAGTTTGCCCTTCTCCGACTCTCCCCTGCGAAACTGGTCACTGAACAAAGTGTTTCTCTCCTCATCGTCGCTCTTCCCAATAGAGCGTCAACCGAATAAAACCTTGCTAAATACTTGAATAACGGCCCAATTTGCAGCCGTGCCATGATAGTTTGCCCACCATGCAAAGGCAAGCGGAAAGACTTTGAGGGGCGTTTAGACCCTATGGTTGTAAGGTGAATTTCATCATTTACGGCATTGGGTTTAGCGTCTACCATCAAGCGCGTAACTCACTACAATACGGACTTCAGACTGCTTGATTAAGAATCGATGGCTGACGAAAGGGAATTGACCGTAAAAGAACTGGCGGAGTACGTCGGTGGGCGCCTTGTTGGCCCGGACTCCGTTGCGATTGTTCGTGTCGCCAGCCTCGAAACTGGAGGCGAGAAAGAGATTGCTTATGTTGAGGATGCGAAGCACTTCGATTCTGCCCGCGCCAGCCAGGCTACTTGCCTAATTGTTCCCGAGAACTTTGAGTTCACGCGGCCCGGACAAGCTGCGATCGTCGTCGCTCGCCCGAAGCTGGCATTCGCGCGCATCGCGGCTCTACTGCATCCGCAGAAGCGACGCGAACCGGAGGTCCATTCAACGGCGGTGATTGCGGCGAGCGCCAATGTGGCGCTTAACGTTTATGTCGGTCCGGGCGCAGTGATCGGCGACCACACCACGGTAGGCGCGGGTACCAGAATCGAAGCGGGCGTAGTCATTGGCGACAACGTCACGATCGGCGTGGACTGCGTATTACATCCCAATGTGAGTTTGTATGACGAGGTGACGATCGGTGATCGAGTTGTATTGCACGCAGGGGTCTGCATTGGCGCCGATGGCTTTGGTTACGTGCGCGACGACATGGGCTATCACAAGTTTCCCCAAGTCGGCACCGTGGTTATCGAAGATGATGTCGAGTTGGGAGCGTACACTTGCGTTGATCGCGGCGCGCTCGGCCGCACGCGAATAGGACGCGGAACAAAGATCGACAACCTCGTGCAAGTAGGGCATAACGTCGATATCGGCGAACGAGTTGTGATTGCATCGCAAACGGGAATCTCCGGCAGTGTGATCATCGAGGACGACTGCGTGATCGGCGGTCAAGTGGGTTTTGGCGATCACATACGCGTGCAGAGCGGCGCGGTAATTGGCTCCAAGGCGGGGATTCTGCCAGGGAAGATCGTACGACCGGGAGTCTGGTGGGGAGTTCCGATCATTCCGCTTGCTGAATACAAGCGACGCAATGCGCATCTGGGCCGTTTACCAGAGTTGTTGCAGGAGCTGAAGGAGTTGCAGCGGCGGCTGGACGAGTTGGAGCGCAAGTGAAGACCCAAGTTACGGCTTGCCGTCTTCCGTGCGGTAAGGCTTGCCTTACCGGCCGCGCCTTTTGAATTAAAAGAGCGGGGCTGGGCCCCGCTCAAAGTAAGAGCTCTTTTGCCGGTAAGTCTAGGACTTACTGCTCACCAGCGGCGGCGCAGCCGCATTGAAAGAATCCGGCTTCGGTCAGGTAAGCCTTACCGCACGGAGGACGGCAGAGCCGCTACGGCTGCTGTCGCACTGCGCTGTGTCCTGCCTCGTGCGACTCCAGAAACTCCAGAATCTTCTGTGCCGCGCGCTCGGAGGCGCCGCCCTCGCCAAGTTGATCGGCAACTTCGCTTAACCTTTCCCGTGCCTCGCGATTTCTTTCCGGCTCGAGCAACAAAAGCAATTCGTTAGCTAAACTCTCGCCGTTCAAATCGTCCTGCATCAACTCAGTCGCAACTTCTTCGCCTGCGATCAAGTTCACCAAACCAAAGTGCTCGGTAGTTATCAAGCGCCCGAGTGTATGCCAGTTGATGACTGACTCTTTATAGACAACGACCATTGGCGTACCTAAGAGCGCAGCTTCAAGCGTTGCCGTCCCGCTTGCGACTGCGGCGACGTCGGAAGCAGCGAGAGCTTCGCGCGTTGAGCCAGTGGCGATGTGCAGGCAGGAAGGTAACGGGAGGGGAGTGGAGCGTGCGGCGCGCGCAAGCTCGCGGACTTCATCCGAAGAACGGCTGGGAGCCACCACCACTACGAATTGAATCTCGGGCCGGCGCGCTGAGATCAGCGCCGCAGCTTCCAACATGGGCGGTAGGATACGTTCCAGTTCTTTGCGCCGGCTCCCCGGAATCAGCGAAATGATCGGTGACT
>JBAPXA010000087.1:0-8359 GCA_049283975.1 Pyrinomonadaceae bacterium
ATCATGACATCCTTTACAGATCGTTATCATGACATCCTTTACATTCGCCTTGTCGTGGGTCGGCGAAGTCAGAACCGGGAGCGCTAGCGACCGGGTTCCGGACTAAACGATTCGAGCTCTGAAAACTGAAAAAAGCCAAATCGCTCGAGTGTTTGACCCGGTCGCTAGCGCTCCCGGTTCTGACTTCGCCGACCCATGAACCCGGGAAGCAAATCTTTTTGGCGCCCCTCTGGAATGCAGCGTCATCCAGGTGCTCACGGAGCTGTCACCTTTTCTACGTCTGAGAAATTTAACTTAATGGGATTGTCCCGACCATAGATTGCCACCTTTACTTTGAGGAGTGCTTTGTCGCGGTTGAGGCCTTCGATTTTTCCTGTAAAAGAAACAAAGGGACCGGACACAATGCGCACGGTGTCACCCAATCTGAAGGTTTGGAGTTTTCTCTTGCTTGGCTTTCCCTGTAGTTCCTCGTCCATCGTCTCGGTCTCAATTCCTGCTAGTTGTCACTCGAATACCAATCCAACACGGGGTAGCTTGGGATAACGTGGCTACCCACAATCATAATGTGAAGCTGCCCTAGGGCTTCGCTTTCTTCGAAGGTTTCGCCTTGTCAGAACGGTTGAGTGTGACCGCTTGGCGAATGAGCGCCTTGAACGCGTGCTCGTCAACTTCTTCTCCTTCGTGGATGTCGATCGCGCGCCGTACGTTTCCGTCGAGACTCGAGTTGAAGAGACGGGCCGGATCCTTCAGAGACGCGCCCTTGGCGAAGGTGAGCTTCACGACACTCTTGTAGGATTCGCCAGTGCAGATGATACCGTCATGCGACCAAACCGGAGTGCCCGGATGTGTTGGCTTTACCCATTTCCATTCCTCGATGACATCCGGGTCTGCCTCCTTGATGAGCTTGCGCATTTTCTTTAGCGTCTTCCCGCGCCAGTCCCCGAGATAGGTGATTCTTTTTGAGATGAGCTCCGATGCCGACTGGCCTTGGCTCGCGTCCGACTTTTTCATGTTCTCATCCTGGAAGTTGCAGATAAATTTCATTTGGGGTCAGCACGCGGTCAGGCGCTCGCCGGTGTGATCTGCAGGCGGCGCCAGAAGAAATACGAGAGCACCCAGAGCACGCTGGTACCCGCCGCCCAGCCCCACGCCTCCGGACCATCGCCTACCGAGAGGTGAGCGATGAGCGCTGAGCCGAGGGTGATGGCGAAGCCGGCGTAGGTCCACTCCTTGAGCCGCGCTGGCACCGGCGCAAGCAGCAGTAGCACCCCGAGGAGCTTGGCCCAGGCGAGCTCCACGCGGAAATAGTTGGGGAAGCCGAGGTGGGTGAATGCCTCTGCCACCTGCGGCACGCGCAGTTGCGCGAAGGCGGTGAAGCCTATCTGCAGGCAGAAGAGCGCGGTGACGATCCAGAAGATAGTGACCACTGCTTTGGAGCGGGGCATGCTCAGACCCTCTCGCCCGGCCAACCGGGCGTCTCAACTCGGAACTGCTTTGCGTCCTCGGCGTTCAATCGCTGCCGGTCGCCGATCTTCATGGCCTCGGCGCCAACGATGCAAACCATGATTCCGCGATAGACATATAGCCGAGCGTTTATTTACCCGTCAATTCAAACTCTGCAAACCATCTTTCGCCAAGCCTTCATGGCTAGCACGAGGATCCGCCGTTCCAGCCGGGGATAGAGGCCGCCTGCTTGATCCAGGTCGCGAGCTGCTTCTCGTCGAGTTGGTCGTCCTCGTGTATGTCGAGGTAGCGCACTTCTTTGTGTTTGGACTCTCCGGGCGGAACAGGACGCAGCGACGTGCCGCGGAAGAGAGTCACCTTGACGTACTTTGTGAAGCAATGAAAGCTGAGGAACCAGCCCTGGCCCTCGACTCCGTAGAAGGGCGAGTTCCATTTGACCGCCTTGCGCACGCCAGGCACCGTGCTCACGATGAGCGCGTCGAGGCGACGCCCAACGTCGCTTTTCCAGCCCGGCATGGCCGCGATGTAGGACTGCACGGGGATGTCGCCGTCGGCCTTCGCGATCTTAGGGTTGCCGCCTGCGAGGAGGGTTGGCTTCGCGGCTGTTGTCTTGGGCTTGGCCTTTCGACGCAAGTCTTTTCCTACACTCGGAGAGTTTGACGTCTTCGCCCTCGCCGCGCTCGGTTTCCTGGCGGACGCTATCCTGGCCCTGGATGCCGTCATGGCGCGCACGACGGAGCCGGCGGGTTGGACCTTAGAACGTGGCATCGCTGCTCCCACGGTACTTGATTCTCGGCCAGGCCGCGTCTACGACCGGGATCCCGTAATCGATCAACGTCTGAGTTTACCGGGCGCGGCGTCTTTAGCCCAACCTTCGCTTCAATCAGCTTTCGAAGGAGGCTATCCGCGCTGCGATTCAACGATTTGTTATTTCGTCCTTTGCTGCAGCCGTTCAGCTTTATTGCTTCCTGAGGTCGCTTCACCAATAAGCTGTCTCGCCAAAGCGTGATGTTCAGACCACGCTCCCCAAACATCTCGTGCCCACTCGCGGACACGTTTGGTATGCTCTTCCGCATCAGCCGCACTGTGTATATATGTAATCGTTAAGCTTCCTCGCTGTTCCGGAATCTGAGAAGGCTTCTCAATCTTCGGATTAGTACTCAGCCACCTCTGCACCGCTTGGTTGATGGCTAACGTGTCTTCATATTCAACTGCGGCGCACATGCCTGTCAGATGTGCGGCAAACGATTTTCCCGAACGCATGTATGCGTCAGGATGTTGCAGGGAATAGCAATCTACCGTCAGTCGGTGGATCCTGCCATACCGATAATCGCTAAACTCTCTGGCGAGAATTTCTTCAAACAACTCTAGACAGCCAGCCTTGCCTTGCTCCACAGAAGCTGCACAGTCCGCGCAAATATTATCTGACGTTTTCTTGTTCCCAGAGGAGCTCATTCCTGTTCCTAACGCAAATGAACTTACGCCTAGGAGACGCAACACAACGCTGGGCGTCAGCGCTCGCTCACTCAACACTAATAAGAGACACCGTCGCCGCACGCTGCAAGCGGAGGTTGGGCGGCTCTTTACTTGAGTCCCAACGGCTTGCCTGCAGCAAGGAGGCGAATCGCCTCCTGCAAACGTCTGGCCTTTGTCTCCTCGCGCTTGGCGGATTCGATCCAGCCGATATACTGTCGCCGATGTGAGGGCGCCAGCCCTTCGAAGTACCGCCATGCCGCTGGCTGTTTCTTTAATGCTCCCTGAATGTACCGTGGAACCGTTGCGGGCATTTGAAACCGTGGCGGTCGCGGATAGCTACGGTCCTTCGGAGCGCGATTAATTCCACTTGGCTTCAACCTGCCAGCGGCTTTCAGTGCCGCGTATCGCTTCCGGTTAATCGTCGACCACTTGCTATCCGCTTTCCGCGGCGTAAATTTGCGCGCATAGCGAGATTCGTCCAAACGTTTGACCAGGCTATCCACCCAACCGAAGCAAAGCGCCTCATCGAGTGCGTCCAGGTACGTTATCGATTGCACGCCCGTGTGTCGCTTATGGAAGATGAGCCACACCTCCGACTCGGAGTCGTGGTGCTTGTCGAGCCATTTGCGCCACTGGTCAGCAGTCTGAGCCACGAATGTCTTCACGGTTTGCGGCCTGTGCGGTCCCAATAACGATCGCGCTTACTTAGCTAGCGGCAAGATGTTCCGTGAGAGGCACGCTGATTCCGGTCCGCTGGAAGCGCTTACAGGTTAACGTGGCTTGTTAGAGCGCGGCGCTATCAGAGAAGCGTTACCCGCATGACATGTTCTTAAGACTGTTTGCCAAAAAACTTCCAAAACAATTCTTCAGCGCGACGAGCGCCTTCCTGGCTGAGGACGATCGATTTGTTTTTGTTGATCGGATCACTAATTAGACCGGCCTCATGCAGGCGATTGAGCGCATCCCAATCGTGACCCTTCCACGCCCTGGCAAACCCTTGCTCCGTGAAGGAAGTCAGATGGAGCAGCGCTAGGACCATTTCGTCAACTTTGCCTTCATCGTATTCCATGGTGACTGTTATGTAATTCTATTCAGCGATGGTCCCTAGACGTCTTCATTCTGTTTCGGCCTTGATGCTACCGAATCCCTCAACAAATCCGTTGTCCTTTCGGTAATGCTTGGTACGTACTCAATATTGCTCCCTTGAGGCAGATACTTTGGTGGTTGTGATTGTGCTAGAGCTTCCGGTTGTGAGAAGGAACTGGAGTCATATTTGTGCCGGGACGAAGGCAAAAGATACGGATAAACTGTAAGAAACATGCCCGCTAAAGAAATCAATATGCCAACAACGGTAACAATTTCTTCATGCATCAACTTTTTGCCTATGACGCCGATTGCTGCGCCGATAAACATGATAATCATTCCCCCAAGCATCCATCTGTTCGCTCGTTGCTTTTCATCTTTGAAGCTGATTGCTGGCTTCTTTTCCAGCACAGAAATCGTCGTTGGCTCAGCAAGCGGCTGTGTGATCGTCGGCAAGCTTGCTCCACAGGAGCGACAAAATCTTTGATCTGCTAGTGTTTGCAATCCGCATTTAGGACAATTCATTGGGAGCCCAATATATCAAGATACTGAACAGGATGTACGAATACGTCTTAACTTCAGTTCTCTATCAGGATAATTTTGCCGCCTTTATTATTCGGGTACAGAACCCCTGGGCTTAAGGCATTTCTCTACGCAATGTGGTCATTGCTGCTAGGGTACGCTGTTTTTCATAGTCCCAACCTTGCTGGGCATGCGTGCCCACTACGAAGGACATCAGCAAAAAGACTGACGCGAATCTCAGGTGGTTAGCCATTTCCAACCTCCGTCTAGTCAATAGCAGCAATAACGCTGGGGGCATCAGCGGACGGGCGACAACTACGTCACACGCAGGCTCTCGACGAGAGGCATGCTGATTCCGGTCCGCTGCAAGCGCTTGTTCGGCGGCCGAGGCGAGATCTACTTCCATCGAGCTTCAATCGGTGCAATAGCTGCCAGCACAACCTCATGGGGCCACTCTTCGTTAATCACGCGACGCATGAAATCATCAGGACTGTCGACCGCGTAAGGCGTGTCCTTAATATTGATAACAGCTGCCTCTACTGGCTTGATGTATGTTTCATCCTCCCAGCCAGGAAGCATGTTTGCCAACACTCCACTGATGCGAAGTTCCTCGTATAAACGATCGTCCCGCCACACTTCCCATGCTCGACGAAGGTCTGCTGATTCGACCGATAGCCACGCACCATAAGTTACCGTGTAGCCGCCCGTGAGTTTGACCGGGACTAGGATGCGGACGAAGCCACCTATACCCTCAACCCGCATAAGCACATCATTGCCCCAGGTGAGTGCTGCGCGTTCTTCCTCAGGTATAGCCAAGACTGGCTCTGGAACTCCGAACCGGATATGCCGATTGTGTTCATCGAGGGGCCGGCCGCAGGTTGGACAAAATGCTGTCATCACAATGTCCTCGGAATACCCCTCGCACGACTCGTCCGCATAACGGTTGAGTTGACCGGGCGGCGCTGAAAGGCGGTGATGAATTCGGAATGATGAATGCGGAATCCTTCATCAATCCTCGTTCATCGTTCTCATTCATCATTCATCATTCATCGTTGTCTTTCCGCTCCGGTCCAACGAGTTGTTATGCGGCGGCGCGTATATTAGAAACGTAGACAAGTATCTTCGTTCGATGATGACCATTGAAACCATGAAACAACGTGCCGGTAACCACGACGCGTTTACTAAGTCGAGCTTCGACGGTTTTCCAGTGGCGCGTTTCCGTCACGACGAGTTGCATTTCACGGATGTTAGATTCAGAAACGTCAAGTCCCTGCGGATCGTTGCCTGACATACACGTATGCTTAACCAGCGTGAGAATTATGGCGCGCTCCTTGCGGTCGCCGCGTCTGATCGATTCGTAATTCGGTGGACCAGGAAACACCTGCGAGCGAAGTGTTCCCGCGAGCGAAACCGTTGGGCCGTATTCCAGACACTTCTGGGCGCTGGCAGAAGCGCAACTGGCAGCAATGACTAAGAGAGCCATTGTCAGTGGCAGCGTTCGCATAAGAATAATAAGCCGCATAACGTTTCCCAATCAGCCGCAAGCGGCGCGAGCTTCGACTCTCATCAAGTGAAATCGATGCGCGCTGATTGTCGGCTGCATTGTGGTGTTAGGCGGTCGTCGACTAGCGCTTCGGCTCTTCGTATATTCCGAATTCGGTGCCCGCCGGATCCGCGAAAACCGCAAATGCGCCAGAACCTGGGGCGATGTCTGTTCGTGGCGTCAGCACCATGCCACCCGCAGCCTCGATCTTTTTGAGAGTGCCCGAAATATCGTCCACCATGATGTATATGCGTGTCTGTTCGTCTGGAGTTCTGTCGCTCTCCTTCACCCAGGTTCCGCTAACGCCGCTTGTGTCGTCGAACGCCAGCTCACCGTCGCCACGCTTTCTCACGGTCCAGCCAAAAATACTTCTATAGAAGCCGGCTGATGCTTCCGCCGTTATTGCTGGAATTTCAAGGTAACAGATCTTGCCGTGGGACATCTCGCTCTCCAATCAATCAATACTAAGCAAACTCCCGACAGCCGCCTAACGTTTGAGTTGACGCGGCGGCGCTAATCAAAGCACCTCCGCCGTGCCAAGTTAGTTACGAAACACGCTCCCGCCGCTCCGGTCCGACGAGTTGTTATGCGGCGTTAGGGTTTCCAGGATGCAAATCGTTCGAGGAAGCGCAACGCCAGTTTGAAGTCATACGCGGTCAGAAATACTTCGGCCACCGGGCGTTCATCAGCGGTGCCAAGTTTGCCAGCATAGTACCTAAGCCGGGCTTCCACATCTTCGAATCTGATTAGTTTGATACGAATGAAATGCTCCAGCCGTTCGAAGCCGTCAAACAAACGGTCGTAGGCGTCGCGAATAAACGGGCCCGGATTACCGGGAGGAAACTGAGTGTTAACGACACGCAAGGATTCGCGACGCTGTTCGTGCGATATTGGAGGCGTATGGCCACCATCGTCAGGCAACGGAAAGGACAACCCCGTCCAATCGAGCATTTTGAGCGCTGCAAAAGCCAACGGATCGTTCCAGATTTCGTCCAAACAAGTTTTAGCCATTTCAGCTTGCTTCCATCGCAGATTTTTGCGCCATTGGAGGATCGCGAGGATGGCGGCGACAGCAGTCGCTATCCAAGCCAAGATCTGGAAATAGTCCTTCATTGTCGTGTTCAAGTTGCGATCATCGCGAGGGCTGCTGCCGCCTAACGCTGGAATTGAGCGGCGCGCACTCAACTTCGATGATGAGAGACTTGCTGATTGCGCGTCCGCTCCAATGACTTGTTCGATGCACCCCGTGATTTGAAACTTACAGATACAGGTCATCCACGCTGTGCCATTGATGGGCCACGTTTCGCATGATCAATGCGTTGTCAAATTCTATACTGCCCTTTGGAAATTTCGCCTCGTCTGAGAAATAGCTCGAATATACGCTTCTGACGTCGAGCGGTTCAACGCGCCACTCTTTAGTCTTTAGCCTCAGTCCATCCAATCGAGCCTGATCACTGGTTACTGAATAGCCGACAGCCCCACCTTCGAAGAAAGATGACGCTTCCGCCAGCGATGAAAAAATGGAGGTCGGGGGCAGCACGTCCGCGAGTCTCCCATCAATCTCTACAGTAATCGTCTCGTCTGCTGACTTCATTTTGATATTTATCGATGCATCACCCTCGCGGACACTAAACGATGAGTGATGGTGCTCACCAGGAAATATGCGCCCGCCCAAAAGCAGGTTAAGTTGAGAGTTTGTATCTCTGCGGGATATGAACACCCCTTCACGAGTGCTGCCGTCTTCCTCCCACAAGACAGCCACGCGATGGGCTGCGTTTTCGCTGCTAACGCCAACGATTTCAGGCGTCAATTTTGGGCGAATATGATCCAGGCGAATCATACAAATACCGGCGACAGCAAATCCGTTATGTAGCTTAGGCCTGAAGCGCGATGGAAGTTGCCTCTGCATCACCTGAGGAT
Source organism: Pyrinomonadaceae bacterium (assembly GCA_049283975.1). GTDB lineage: Bacteria > Acidobacteriota > Blastocatellia > Pyrinomonadales > Pyrinomonadaceae > PSRF01. The sequence goes on from JBAPXA010000087.1 coordinate 8,009, forward strand.
CAACGCGAAAATTGGCAAGAATGCGTCGGCGGATCGTACCCTGAATTGTAGGTAATCTCATTTGGCCCCAATACATACCTTCGAACAATCGCGAAGCATCGAACGCTGGCCTTCAGCTGCGGCGCGCGATCAGTTCAAGCTGAACAGAAAGAGATTGCTTGAGAAACATGCTATCGCGCCGTCAGCTGCAAGGCTTTGTTATCTGCGACGGCGAAAAGAAATCAAGGCGCGTCAGGAATGATGTAATTAGCGACTCGCCACGTACCATTCTTCTCTCGCATCATTCCGAACGTTTCCACGAAGGACGTTCTATTTTCGAAGGAGCTCTCATACTCGAGAACTAAGCCCACC
>JBAPXA010000088.1:0-1819 GCA_049283975.1 Pyrinomonadaceae bacterium
CAGGGCGGCCGCTGTGCTCCTGACATTGCCAAAGCTCTCCTTACTCAGGTTTCGGTTTGAAGCTGACATGTGCCCGGCCAACTCATTGAGCACTGATTCGATTTCTTTGAAGACCTTCGTTAGTGACTGGGCGTTGTCCTGAGCAAGCGACAGTGGGGTGAGGGCGAAAGTGGAGCAGACAAACACGAAAGCGAGGGCTAGAGCTGCGCGATCTCTCAAATATCGCAACGTCATTGTGTGTCCTCTGTCCCTATGTGAAGCAACCTAACGACGGCCTTCAGCTGCGGCGCGCGATCAGCATTCAATCCACGAAGAAAAAGGTTACTTGAGGAGCATGCTATCGCGCCGTCAGCTGCAAGGCTTTGTTGGGCGCGCCAGATCCGAATTGCTTCGACGATCATGTTACAGCCTTGGTGTGGGTGGATTATCCCTGGCTCCTCCATCTGCGCGAAGAGCTCGCGCAAGTAATTCGAACGCCTCAACGAAAAGAGCATTATCGCGAGCCCACCCCGCGAAACTCGGCGCGTAACGCTCACGAAGCTTCGACGCCTTCCCATCATTCCAATGGAGGAGGAAACCGTCGATATCGAGCGGTATGACGGCAGACACCTTTGCCCCACGGTTCCTCTGAAGCGCTTGCTCTTTCTCGAATGCAGCGCCGAGTTCCTTGTCGACCCACCAACTCGTCAGTGCCGCTTCGGAGCAGCAAAGGAGCACCTTGTCCCAAAGCCGAATTCCTCTGTCGACCATGTCGTAGATATTATCCCCGGGCAGGATCTGGTGCTCGTCAAGCCAGCAGCGAATTCCACGGCCCTGCAGAGCGTCGTACAGGCGTCGAGCGAATTCTCTGTCGGCGTGGCTGTAGCTAATGAAGCAAGAGTAGAACTCGATCGGCTTACCAATCCACGATCTAACGACGTCCAGTAATTCCCGATGAACGCCCGCTTCTTTGAAAAATGTGAAGATCTCGTCGGCTGCGCGATCTGGTTGATGTGCCAGCCCCGCGGCAGTCATCTCCAGTGTGTCCGAGCCGATTACGCTGGGCGCAACGTGGACGACGTTAGCCAGTCCGCACGCGCCGCTGAAGTCGACAGCACCGATCGTTGTCTTGCCAAAGCGCGCGCCTTCAAATCTGGCGCCTGCAACTCTTACTTCTTGAAGCTCCGCCGAAAACAGATTGGCCTCGCGGAGATCGGCATCTCCAACATTCGCGGACTCGAGTAGGGTGTTATAGAGATTTGTACCTACGAAGTTCGTACCGCGGAGGTCGGCCCCACGGAGGTTCGCATTGGAAACATCGGTGCGCGAGAAGTTCGAACCTCGCAGAATGGCGTTACGAAAGTCAACGCCCAAGTACATCCCGCAGAAGTGCTCATTTCGGAGCACTCCGAAGCCGCTGGTGAAATCGAGATCGTGCAGGTCCGCGCCGCACATATCGCGCGCGAGGCTTGGGGCGACACCGAGGTTCCGCGCTCTTTCCAGTGTCTCTATGACCTCGCTACGCGTTGGAGGTGTGCGGTCACGAGCTCGTCGACGAGTTCGGGTCATCCACTACTCCTTCTGTTGTTCCTCTGATGCTCAACGTCGCCGCCTGCCGCGGAGCTCCGCCCAACGGTGGCCTTCAGCTACGGCGAGCGATCAGCTTCCAAGCTGAAGGAAACTCGATCAATGGAAGCAGTTGCCACACTCTAGCCACACATCGACGAAATAACGGCGTTAAGATGATGGTCCATGACCGCCCATAACCTATTGATCCTAAAATGGTGCCGAGGGCGGGAGTCGAACCCGCACGCCCTTTCGGACAACGGATTTTAAGTCC
>JBAPXA010000089.1:0-14631 GCA_049283975.1 Pyrinomonadaceae bacterium
AATGCGTCCAGTAATATCCACCTTTTTAGCTATCAGCGAATGCAGGCTTAGTCGTGTGTAGTTAACGCTTCCGCGTGCGGGTTCATCACGATCAAAGCGGGTCAGGCTCGCTGCTGTGGGATTTAGATTTATGCCGGGCGTTGTTCCAAGGTGGATTGAGGTATCGTCGCGGAACCGACGAAAGCCTTGCAGGAACGAAAAATCAATCGGCCCAACTTTGCCGTCCGCGCCGACGCGAAAGTCGTTCGCGCGCGACTTCATCTGTTGGAGCAGATTGAACTCGTTTCCACCGGCATGGTAGTTGGTGAAGGCTGGACCGTCGTAGCGCTCAGGCGAATAGCCGACATTGAACCTAATGCGCTCGTCCTTCGGCAGAATTGTTAGATCAAAATCTCCTAACTGCATGCGTGTATCGGTGCCGTGCTCGCCGGTAACGGGATTAGGCGGACGGCTGAAGTTAGCAGGACTAAAAACCCAATTCGGATTTGCGAAGCTGTTGACGAATCGAAAATACTTGAAGCGGCGATAGGTTCCGTCAAAACGATACCATTTCGCCTTTTCGACACTCATGCGCACGTTACCGTTGGGATCTCCGCCCCACCCTGTCGAAGTTACCAGCAGGGTATCGAAGAGGCCGCCCTTGCCGTCCTTGGCTTTCATCAGGAAAGTGCTGTCGAAAAGCCGTGGCCCCGCTCTGTAGTTGAGATCGCTTTGGTACTTGTTATGGTCGCCGTCCACACTTAGACCGCGATAACCAAACTCTATGCTGCCGATGACTGTGTAGTCGCCAGCATCTTCTCCGGCGTCGACAGTAGGTTCAGGAGATTTTTTCGGCGTCGGGCTCGGCTGTTGGGCCATTGATACTGACGTAAAGATCACCAGCGCCAACCAGACCAGAACCTTTGTGGCGAATATCGATTTGGTTTTGCTCTTCATCACTATTCTCTAGATCAAAAATGCAAACGTCTTTCAACTCAGTCTGCAAAGGCCTCACCTGAAGAAGACGGGACTTGTGCGCGACCCATGGATCTTTACGTGACAATTTGTGCAATTGGCGTATTGAGCGTTGAGGTTATGTTGAGGACCGGCCGGCTCAATTGCGCCAACGTCGTGGGCAACACTGTGACAGGTCAGACAAAGCTGGGCCACCCTGCTGGTGGACAACAGCCGTGGATTCGAAGACCCGTGTGGTGTATGACATGCGACGCACCCTTCGGTTTTAACCGGGGCATGTTCGTAAACAAAAGGACCCTGTTTATCTGCATGACACTTTATGCAAGTCGCGTCGGCGCCAGTCGCGAGTCTTGTTTGTTTCAGTTCAAAACCGCCGTGAGGGTTATGACAATCACTGCACTTCATCGCGCCTTCCAGCACCTTGTGATGGAAGGGCAAATTAAACTGGTGCTTCACCTCGGTGTGGCAGCTCAAGCAAAGCTGTGGCTCGCTGTTTTTCAGAAGTTTGACGGTAGAGAAGCCCGGCTTTTGGGAGTTTGCAGGCGATATGAAAGTGATCGAGCTGGCAACATTCTTTCCGCTGGGGCTGCCATGGGCGGAGTGGCAATCTGCACAACCTATGTCGTTGCGCCAGTGTTCTCCGCGTCTGAAGTTATTGTGCTCTTCTCTTCCGGCATGGCACGTAAGACACGTCTCGGATGTTTCTTTGGGTGACTTGTTTTTGAAGGAAATGATCTTGGTAGGATCGCCTTCTTCGATGTGCGCCTTGCCGGGACCATGACAAGACTCGCAACCCGTCACCTTCCCCTTCCAACTGCCAATGGTTGAGAGGGAAGCGTGAGAGGTATGAGCGAAAGCTTTGAACTGATCCTCGTGACAATCTTTGCAAGCGTCGCTGCCAACGTAATCTTCGGCGCGCGCAGCTACCGCGGCGGTTTTGCCAGCGTCAACAGATTGAGAAGAACTGCCACCAGCGAGCCACATGACCGAGGCGATCAGTGAAACGCAAACGAGAAACGACTTAGTGATTCTGTGTGGACTCAACCCCCGGTCCTCCTTCATGCGATCGAAGATGAACGCAATCTGCATCAAAACCGCGAGAAGCGTATGGCTTATCTATCTGTTAGCGATCGCATTTTCCGTCTAGTAAATAACATTGTAATGGCTGCACCGCTCTCTGGCTGTGACCGCAATCACACCAAGATGCCCAAACTATCGACTGAGAAAGGTTAACGAGCGCAAGACCGTAATAAAGACCAGCAGTGCCGTCTGTGGGATAACGCACATATGCACTTTCTGGACTCATATTACTCAGCACCATGCCAGTGATTCAAGCGCCTTGCGATTGCGAACATGCATCGCATCGTCGCCGAAGCCAACGATTTGATTCCGCCTGAACTCCGCGAAGAGGCGCGTCACTGTCTCGCGTGAAGTACAGATCATCTGCGATATCTCTTCGTGCGTCAGGCCGGGCTTTACGCGAACTCCTTCGGGTCCTAACTCACCTTGCTCATCGCACCATTTGAGCAACAGCCTGGCTAATTTTTCTGCGGCAGACCGGGACAAGAGTAACGACCTCACGTGCTCCAGTGCGTCGCTCAATTCATTGCCGAGCGTATGAGCCACGCCGGCGAGTGCGGGATCGGTTTTGGCGAGCGCCTTCATGAAATCGGATCGCGAAATAAAGTCGATCCGGCAACGCTCTAAGGTTTCGACTGAAACGTCGTGTGGTACGTCCTTAATGACGCAGTTGACACCCAGTAAAGCACCGGGCTGCGCTATCCGTAGGATTACCGTTTTCCCCGCAGCGGAAGAGACTGAAACCTTGGCGCGACCGGTACGAAGCAGGTAAACGCCATCACCTGGTTGACCTTCGGCAAACAACACCGCGCCGCGAGGATGGGTGCTAGTCAGCTTGATGCCGTCGCTACCATGGAAAAGCTGGAGCAGGGCTGCGTCTGGTAATGGCCGCCCACCATTTCCTTCAGTTTCAACTTCAAGATTCGTCGCGTTCTGCATCGGTCCCCCCTGTTAAGACTTCTGCCAGCGCGGACGAATGCGCAATGATTGTGCCATTCTGAATCTCAACCCGTTGTCTAGCCCACTCGATTCTTTAGCTAAATTATCTGGCGGAATATTGCGCACTCTGTGCGTCTATTGCGGGAGATTCCGCAGCGTCATCGTGCTCACGATCACATTTCCTGGCAATTTCCAGCGATTGGTTCCGGCATATGCATTGCGCTTTCAGGAGGGCGGTTGGGACAGCGTGATTGGCTCAGCAAAAGCAGCGGCAGGCTACTTGGGTTAGGCCAGGGGTCACGGAGGTTTTAGGCTATGACAAAAGACGACCGCGACATTCTCGAAATCCTTAAAGATGAACTGAGCTTCATCGAAAAAGGCGGGTATGGACGGTCAGTCCGTACACCATGGCAGCCGAAATCGGTTTTTCAGGATTCCCTGGCTTGCATCAACTACGCTGATCCCAACCATACCCACCCGTGCAACGAATGTCGCCTAATTGACTTCGTCAGTCCCAAACACAAGGGCGAAGCAGTACCTTGCCACTTCATTCCTTTAGATGAAGCCGGCGAGACTGTCGAAGCCATGGAGATTGAGGACAACGAGGCAAAACTCGAGCGAAAAGTTAAGGATTGGCTTCGGGCTCGGATTAGTGAGATTGAGGAGGAACGCTCAAGAATCAGCCAGCGATCGACTGAGGAATCTAGAGGTTAAACATGAACACCGCGGCTTACTTCATAGTAATCGTGATAATCGCTACGGCCCTCTACTTCGGTATCCGTTGGCTGGTCAGAGCTTCTTCCCAATATCGCGGTGTCAAGGTAGTCACTTGTCCCGAAACAGAAAGGCCGGCACAGGTCGAAGTGGACGCGCGTCACGCGTTATTAACTTCGATCGTGGGCCCTCCGGATATTCGACTGGAGAATTGCTCGCGCTGGCCGATAAAAGACCAGTGCGGACAGGAGTGCCTTACAAATCTCGACGTAGCGTCCAGTGAATGCTTAGTTAGCGGCGTGCTAATGAGATGGTACCGCGGAAAGAAATGCGTCTACTGTGACAAATCGGGTGAGGAACTTCATTGGATGGACCACAAACCAGCCTTGCAAACCCCAGACGGCAAGCTGGTGGAATGGCGTGAAGTTCCTATTGAGGACATCTCGATGGTGCTAAAGACGCACCTGCCGGTTTGTTGGAACTGTTACATAGCGCAGTCGTTCCGCAAGGATCATCCCGACCTGGTCACCTATAGACCATGGCGGCAGAGCACTCCTGGAGACGCAGACGGCTTGTCTGAGTCACGTCACATTTGATTTGGCAAGGCTGCACGGGTGGGTTAGTTTTGTAATTGATTTGGTTTCTTGCAGGGGCGGCCTCCGTGGCTGCCCTTAGCTTTACCTGGTGCCCCCGAAAGAGCGAGCTTCGGAGCACACACGTTAATCCTCGGGCAGACCCTCCACCTCAGTTACAGGTCGCACTTCGACTGTCCCGATACGCGCTCCTGGAATGCGTGCGGCGATGCTAATCGCCTCTTCAAGGTCCTTCGCATCAATCATGAAGAATCCACCTAACTGCTCTCGTGTCTCAGCGAAGGGACCGTCTGTTACGAAACTTTTACCAGCGCGGACTTTAACGCAGGTAGTCTCCGCTGTCGGATGCAAGGGAGCGGCTTTCAGGTATTTCCCGGCTGAATGGAGTTCATTCGCCAGTTGGATGGACTCCTGCATCAATTGCTGCCGCTCCGATTCACTGCGTGCCGCAAATGAGACCTCGTCGTGATGAACCAGCAGCATGTATTTCATGAATGACTATATCTCCCGTCTCGCTGTTTTATGCGAAAGGATTTTCATCCGCGCTCGGGCCGTATATCGACGGGATGGGGACATCGAGCTCGCGAAGGTACACTGACAATTGTCCGCGGTGATGGTACCAGTGGTTCAGCATGATCGATCGCAGCATTGCCACTCGAGGAATAGCGAGCAGCTCGCGTTCGCCTTGCATCATGCGCCAGGTAGCTTGAAGCGTAGCGTCATCCATGCCGCCCAGTAATTTCTTTGCTTTCGCAATGCTCTCTTCCAAAGCGGGAACGAGTTCCGCTGCCTTTTGGGGGCTAGGGTCGGTAAATTGTGGGGCCTGCACCGGCGATTCAGCGGCTACGAACTCGGCGACACTTCCGGGCACCATCGCGACATGCAGTGCAAGCTCTCCGAGCGTTCTGGCTTTTTCGTGCGGTCGCCAAGAGAGCCGATCGTCGGGGACGCGTTCGAGAACGCGTCGCGTCGTCTGGGCCTCTTGCTCCAGTTCCCGCAACATCCCATCTATCAGGGCCATTGGTTTTCCTCCATTCAGAATCCTGCGCCTAACAGGAAAGACAGCCTTCGTTCATTCCGCAAAGCGGTGATTGAGGCATTGAGTGGGACGATTAATTCGGAACCGGCAGCAGTAGCGACCGGGTCAAAAATCCCACAGTAAGAATGCACTTTCTAAGCTCAGCATCATGATGAACCTTGGGACAACGCGACTTTTGTGCAAAGCGCGGTTGCACCACTGGACAGCCTTGGCCAGCAATTACTGCTGGCCATTCTTGTCGTAGTTCACCATCCACTGCACCCCAAATTTGTCTGCGAATGAACCATAATACGCTCCCCAGAACATGTCCTGAAGCGGCATTTCAATTTTCCCGCCGGCGGAAAGTCCGTTGAAGAGTTTCTCCGCTTCTTTTTTGCTTTCAGGCGAGAGGCAAATATAGAAGTTGTTGCCGACCGTCAGTTTTTGTCCCAACGATTCCAGTGAATCAGTAGCCATCAGGATGTTGCCATTACCGATCGGCAACGCGATGTGCATGATCCGGTTCTTGTCGCTTTCGGATACCTGCGCACATTCGGCGTTGTCCTTGAAGCGCATGACCGCCAGGAACTCTCCGCCAAAGACCGATTTGTAGAAGTTGAAGGCTTCTTCGGTGTTGCCGTTAAAGTTTAAGTACGGATTAATTGCTGCCATGATCTTTCTCCTCGCTGTTCTTAGTAAGTGATTCGTTCATTTTAGTTTGTCCGCTTCTAGCTATGAATCGAACGTGTTGGGCTCAGATCGACACTTTGGATAAAAGTTTTCATTACTTTATTTGCTGTTGGGGGGCCGTTCTGGGTGGTCGCCACGTTCTACGAAAATGGGACGCCCCCGGAGGGACGCCCCCCTACAGAATTTTGAACAGTAGGAACTAACTACTTCACTCTATGTTTCGGGCTCCACCGGTGTCTTCAGGTAGGAAATGACAAAAAGCACGCCCAGGATCATATCGATAAGGGCCGGACCGAGCATGAACGAGGAAACTCGATTCCCTAGAAAAAGAACGACCACCGCAATCCCGAAGCAGGCCTTCTCCAGAATTGCTGGAATCATCATGGGGCGATAGCGCTGTGGATTTCTGGCTAGAATTAGAAAGAGAAATTGCCAGGCGACGGCGACACCAATAAAGCCGTAGTAATACTCCGGGTGATTGATGGCTGGGGGAAAATCGCGACCGGTTTTGGCTTCCAGGAAAAACTGCGGCACAAGCACGATCAAGCCGTAGATCCCTGCAACCTGAAATACACGCCTAGCAAAACGCATGAGTCCTCCCAATCGGCAATCGGCATTCCCTTACACCTGTCTTAACAGGCGAAAGAGCGGATAACTAATCGCAAGCAGCAGGAGAGCATACAGACTGTTGCGCGTACCGCTCGCAAGGTCGCTCGCAATCGCACCCACCAGGAACAGAACCGATCCCACCAGGGCCACGGCAGTCGTTACCGGGTACCCCCAGGCGCGATAAGGTCTTTCTCGATCAGGCTCCCGCCGGCGCAACACAAACACTGAAAGGAAAGAGAGAGCGTAATTGGCGACGAAGAAAAATGCCAGGATCGTGATTATAGTTTCAAACTTCTTACCAAACAGAATGCTGAGCACTGCCACCGCCGCGCTGAGCAGCAAAGCGACCTGCGGTGTGCCTCCTTTGCTGACTGCGGCAGCCGATTCTGTGAACAGACCATCACGACTCATCGCAAAGAGTACGCGGGTGGACATTAAGTGATAGGCGTTGATGGCGCTGAGCATAGAGAGAATCGTCAGGATCCGAAAAACATTGTCGCCATACTTTCCGAAGACAACTGCCGCCGCCGCGCCGGCTGCAAAGTCCTGTCCGGCAATTTTCCCGAGCGGCAGGACGTAGAGCAGGGCGATGTTAACGAGGAGATAAATAGCGATAACGGAAAGCACGCCGCCGAAGAGCGCGCGCGGGACGTTGCGCGCCGGCGCTTCAACTTCTTCGGAAAAGTAGATTACGCCCGTCCAACCGTCGTAGGTGTAGATGACGGCTTGCAGGGAAAGTAAGAAGGCTGCCAGCAGGGAAATGTCGGACGGCCGGACTGGTGTTGCGGCCGAGCTTGAATTCCCGCCCCAAATAAACGCCGCAACGATTAGGGCCAGAAACGCCAACGCCTTCAGCAAGCTGGTTATGTTTTGTACGCTGCTGCCCCAGACCACGCCGCGCCATTGCAGCAATGCGAAGACAATTGCGACGAAGGCAGCAATCTTGACGGATTCTCCAGCAAGCACGGGAAATAAGGCGCCCGCAAATTCGCCGACGACGAGCGAGACGGCTGCGGTACTGCCGCAAGTTGAAATCCAATCCGACCAGCCGACAATGAAACCTGCATAATCTCCGAGGGCATAGCGAACGAAAACATACTGGCCACCGGACCGTGGGAGCATCGTTCCCAGCTCAGCTATTTGTGTTGCGCCCAATAAGGCGTACAAGCCGCCAACCAACCAGACGCCGAGGAACAACCATTCGTTAGGAAGCAACTGCGCGATGTTTCCCGGGGTGCGAAAGATGCCGGCGCCGATCGTGTTGCCGATGATGACAGCGAGACCGAAGCCAACGCCGAGCACGCGCAAGAGCCGACCGCGCGGGCTTGTTGGAGTAGAAGAAGTTTCAGGCAAAGGAATGTGTTGGTTAAGAACGGCGAAAGGGTTACAACGAACTCGTCCGCGTAGCGGACGAATGAAAATAGCCCAGCACTTCAGTGCTGGGTTCAGCATGCCATTCCAGATCACAGTCCGCGAAGCGCACGAACTGAAGCGCTGCAAACCCCAACTTCAGCCGTCCGTTTCACGGACTAGGCCCTTCAATTCACCGAATCCCCAGCACTGAAGTGCTGGGCTATTGTCAGTCGTCGGCTCCGCCGACTCAGATCAGCGATGGTGCTTGATTGCACGGAGTCGCTGCTGGGTTAAGGCCGCTTCAATCCTGCCTTGAGGTCGGCATGCAGCAACCGATGAAACAGATGTTCTCCAGCTTCACGTCTCACTGAAAGGCGCCCAGCCTCGTACGCGCGCGAATTCAAACCGCGCTGCACCGACTTACAGATCGAAACATCTTCATCCTGGATTCGCTGGCCCACTTCAATGCTGGCGCGATTCCGTTCGCGCGCTGCGGCCGAAACATCAGGAAAGTAGAAATCAAAAATGACTTCCGTCTTATCGATCCCGAGTGGCAACACCAGGTTAGTATCCATCACTCCGTCGTACCAGTTGATCATGAAGTTTGGATAGATCCAGTAATAGAGAGCGCGCTCGCCCCGACGAACGGCGCCAGTCGCCGCTTCCGCGCCTTCGCTGACAAGCGGGCTCGACTGCAAACAATGCCGCGTGCCGTTTTCGATCGTGTAGTTGCTGTAGTCGAGTACGCTGTCCAAACCCTTGTGAAGATAGGGCACGTGGTAACCGCCGTCGAGATAGTTATCGACAAACACTTTCCAGTTGCAATCGAAGATGTAGTGTCGCCGCTCCAGCCAGTAAAGCTTCGCTAACTCAAGCGGACGAATTTGATCGATCAATTCGGCGCTCAGGAACTCGGGCAAAGCGATCTGCGCTTCATCACTGCCGATTCTGACAAACACCCAGTTCTCCCAGGACGCTGTCTGCATCGGCAACAGACCATTTGCTGTCTTATCGAAATTGCAGACATCGGAAAAATCGGGAGCGCCTTTCAGCGCGCCTTCAAGTGAGTAGGTCCAACCGTGATACGGGCAACGAAGGTGCGGCGCGGTGCCTGAGGGCTCAGTCATCACGGCGGCCGCGTGATGGCGGCAAACGTTGAAGAAACCTCGTACCTCCTGATCGTTGCCGCGCACGATTACGAGGGGCTCGTTTCCTATCTCACAGGTTACGTACTGACCGGGTGCGAGCAACTGATCCATTCGGGCGCCGAACTGCCATGAGTTACTGAATACGGTTTGTTGTTCGAGGTCGTATAAGTGCTTGTCGGTGTACCAGGAGGCGGGAATTGTGGAAGCATTCTCCAGTGACGCTTTTGGATCGTAGCTGTTGATGATCTCAGAAAGGGTCATCTCTTTGGAGTGCGGTGGCCAGCGAAGCGCGACACCGCTTTGGTTTGAGAGTTTTGGCTAAATACTGTTCCAAAGCGCCGTCGTCGCTGCGCTCTGCCGGCGCACGCCAAAAACCTAGACCGGAGTGGAGGTTTTTCTTTTGGGATTAAAGAAAGGCGTCTTGACGACGCGTGTGCCCACGCGATGCCGCACCGCTTCAACCGTAATCTCGAATTGCAAACGCGTCCCCGGCTTTGTTGCGCCCCGTTGCACCGTGGCGAGGGCAATCATCTTTTTCAGTGTCGGCGACCAGGTGCTCGACGTGGCTTTACCCACCTGCCGCCCATCGCGGAAAACGGGAACCGCGACACGCGAGGCAATTGGTGAAACAGCCGGTGGCAAACCGACTGCTTCATACAAGCTTTCCACTTCCGGCCAATCAATTTCCAGTCCCACGATTTCTCGTGCGTGACCTTGCTGCTGTTCTTTTAGAAGAGCCGCTTGGCCGACGAAGCGATTCTTGTCCAGATGAACGAGCCGTCCCAGACCCATCTCGTACGGCGAGTACTTCTGCTCTTCGATCAGAGCCTTCTTGCTGCTGTTGAAGTCCACGTCGATAAGTAGCAGCCCGGCTTCTATGCGCGCTACATCGAGAGCCAGCATGCCTGCCGGATGAATGTCGAACGCACGACCAGCGACCATTAGTGCGTCCCAAACTTGCAGCGCCTTTTCCGCAGGGACCCAGATTTCATAACCAAGATCACCGGTGTAGCCAGTGCGCGAAATTTCCACTGCTACGCCAGCGATGGTTGCGGGGGTGACGCGAAAGTATTTGAGGGCCTTCAGTTCCGCACGGGTCGCCACGGTTTGCAGGAGCCGTGCGGAAGTTGGACCTTGCAGCGCGAGGGCAGCGACGGACTCGGAAATGTCTTCGATTTGCACTGCGAGACCGGCTGAGTTCTGCGTAAACCAGCGCAGACTGGGATCTGCGGCCGTCCAACGATAAGTGTTCTCCTCAAGCCGCGAAACCGTACCGTCGTCAATTACTTTTCCGCTCTCATCGCACCAGGGCGTGTAGATCACCTGGCCCACCGAAACTTTGCGCAGGTCGCGCGTTATCACGCGGTCGACCAGGCGCGTCGCATCCTTGCCGCTCAGATGATATTTGAAGAGTGGAGAGATATCGATCAGTGCCGTCGCATTACGAATTGCGTTGTACTCGTGCTCATGATGCGGCTCATAAGAGCTGACGGCGTAATAACCGGACCACTCGCGATAATTCAAACTCTCGCAGAGCGGAAATGTTCTTTCGTGAAAAGCAGTTCCGACGGGCATTCAATCCTCAGCGGTGTTCAGTTGATGAAAAGTTGTCGGGGCGTACCTTCGTGGGCCACCCATAATTATGAGACTCACGGCGTCCACTGAGTGACGCCCCAACCAGAATTTAGAACGGTGCTCACCTCGAAATAGGTGTTTGTCAGGGCGAGCGATTATAAGTATGCTAACGAATCTTCAGCAAGCTGCAATAACGATCACAAATGAACAATCGTTACGACGTCATCGTGATTGGCGGTGGCCACAACGGTCTGGTCAACGCTGCTTATCTGGCGCGCGCTGGCAAGAAAGTGCTCGTGCTCGAACGCCGTTACGTGCTCGGTGGCGCGGCGGTGACTGAAGAAGTTTTTCCAGGCTTCAAGTTTTCTGTCTGCTCTTACGTAGTCTCGCTGCTCCGTCCCGAGATCATTCGCGAGCTCGATCTTCCGCGTCATGGTTTAGAAATTCTTCCGCTCGACGGCACGTTCACGCCTATGCCAAATGGAGATTACCTCTGGCGCGTGAATGATCATGCCAAGACACGTCGCGAGATTGCCCGTCACTCTCGACTCGACGCGGAAGCTTACGATGAATACGGCAAGGCGATGCTGGAGATGGCCCACTTCGTGAAGCCGATCATGAGCATGACGCCTCCGGATCCGACGTCTCTAAAACCAAAGGGCCTCAGAGATCTCTATTTTCTCGGCAAGCGTTTCCAAAACCTACCCGCAGAGGATCAGTACAACCAGGTGCAGTTGATGACGATGAGCGCGGTCGACTTTCTCGACCAGTGGTTCGAGACCGACGTGCTGAAGGCGACGATGTCGGCATCGGGAATCATCGGCACCTTTCTTGGCGTTCGTTCACCCGGCACAGCTTACGTCTTGTTGCATCACTACATGGGTGAGATCGATGGCGCTTTTCGTTCCTGGGGCTTATCACGCGGTGGCACGGGAGCAATCTCAAACGCGATCGCAGATGCGGCGCGTGAAGCGGGCGCTGAAATTCGCACCGAAGCACCAATCGAAAAGATTATGTTAAAGAACGGACAGGCGAAAGGCGTTGTGCTCGCGAATGGAGACGAGATCTACGCGGACGTTATTTCTTCCAGCGTCGATCCGCGTTTGACGTTCATGAAGATGGTGGGTGAAGAACATCTGCCTGATGACTTTGCCGCGGATCTAAAACGCTATAAGTATCGTGGTTCGTCCGGGAAGGTGAATCTTGCTTTGTCGGGTTTGCCAGACTTCACAGCGAAGCCTGGGGCCGGACGGCATCTCCGGGGCGCCGTTTCCATCTCACCCAGCGTTGAGTACATGGAGCGTGCTTATGACGAGGCAAAGTATGGGCGCTATTCGCGTCGTCCTTACATCGACATTGTGATCCCAAGTTTGACTGACCCTTCGGTAGCGCCACCCGGTAAGCATGTGATGTCGTGTTTTGTGCAGTACGCACCTTACAACTTGAAAGAAGGGAATTGGGACGACAAGCGTGAAGAATTTGGGGACACGGTTATCGACACAATCGCCGAGCATGCACCTAACATCCGCGAACTGATTCTGCATCGGCAGGTCCTGACGCCGCTGGATATCGAACGTGATTTTGGTTTGTCAGAAGGAAATATTTTTCAGGGTGAGCTTACGCTCGAACAGCTTTTCTTCCTGCGTCCCGCCCCCGGTTGGGCGCAATACCGCACGCCGATCCGCAGCCTCTACATGTGCGGCTCAGCTACCCATCCCGGCGGCGGCATCATGGGTGCACCTGGACGCAACGGCGCACTGCAATTGTTGAAGGATTGGAAACGGAAATAGGTTTCTGGTTTCAGGTTTCAAGTTTCAGGCATACGTGGGGGAGCGTGTTGAAGAGATTGAGATACGGCTTTGCCGTCTTCCGTGCGGTAAGGCTTCCCTTATCGGGCGAACCTCACTTAGTTGAGAGGCTGCGCCTCGGAATCGTTACAGCATTATGGGAGGCATAGCCTCCAACAGTAATAGGAACTCTTGACGGTAAGGCAAGCCTTACCGCACGGAAAGCGGCAAGCCGCAGACGCCCTGAAGGCGGGACCAGCGCAAAGAACAAGTACGAAGTACAAAGTTCGATTTAGATGCACGACATCATCATCATTGGGGGCGGTCACAATGGCCTGGTCGCGGCTTGTTACCTAGCCAAAGCCGGATTGAAGGCCCTCGTGCTTGAGCGTCGTGAACTCGTGGGCGGCGGTGCTATTACCGAAGAGATCCATCCCGGCTTTCGTTGTTCCACCCTCGCGCACGCAAACGGACCTTTCTCCCAAAAAATTGCGACTGATCTTGATCTCGCTCGTTATGGCCTGGAACTCATAAAGCCTGCGGCCAGGCTGACTGTTTTAGATCCGAATGGCCCACCGGCGACGATCTACGACGACACCTTCCGCACGGTCGCTGCTCTTAAGAACCTTTCCGCGGGGGACGCCGCAAGCTATGGCGAGTTCGCAAAGAGCTTCGAGCGCATTGGTCAAGTGCTTGCTCCGCTGCTGGCGATGACGCCCCCGACGATTGAGAAACCAGCCGCAGGTGAATTGTGGAATCTCGGCAAGCTCGGATTGTCTTTTCGCGGACTCGGGAAACAGGATGCGTTTCGTTTGTTGCGCTGGGGGCCGATGGCCGTTGCGGATCTCGCGTCCGAGTGGTTCGCCACCGAGTCGCTGCGTGCGGCGGTTGCGGCACGCGGAATCTTTGGAGCCTTCGCGGGTCCCTGGTCAGCGGGAACGAGCACCGGACTATTGATGCAAGCAGCGCGCGACGGTCACGCGATTGGCAATTCAACGTCCGTTAAGGGGGGACTGGGCGCGCTTGCGGCAGCATTAGCCCAGACTGCTCTTGATCGCGGTGTGGAAATCAGGACCGGTGCGGAGGTTGCGGAGATCAAGACGGAGGCAAATCAAGCAACAACGATTGTCCTCGCCAATGGCGACGAGTTGAGCGCACGAGCGATTGTTTCCAATGCGGACCCGCGGACGACCTTTCTAAGGTTGATTGACCCACTCGATCTGGATCCCAATTTTCTTTTGAAGCTACAGAACTATCGTGCGGCTGGTTGTGTTGCCAAAGTTAATTTAGCGCTCTCCGGCTTGCCTAACTTTGAGGACCTGGACGGCGACAGCGAAAGGCTGCTCGGTCGCATTCAGGTGGGACACGAGATCGATTATCTTGAGCGCGCGTTCGATGCTGCCAAGTATGGCGAGTATTCCAGTCAACCGTATCTGGACATCACGATTCCATCGCTTAATGATTCTTCGCTCGCACCGGCGGGCGCGCACGTGATGTCGATTCATGTTCAGTACGCGCCGTACAAACTGAAAGAAGGTAATTGGAATTCCCGCAGGGAAGAATTTGGAGACGCGATCGTCGAGGCACTTTCCGCCTATGCCCCCAATTTGAAGGAGTTGATTGTGCAACGGCAGATCATCACGCCCTGGGATTTGGAGCAGACTTATGGCTTAGCCGGCGGGCACATTTTTCATGGCGAGCAATCGCTCGATCAGTTTTTCATGTTCCGGCCACTGATTGGTTGGGCGCAATATCGAACACCAATTAAGGGCTTATATCTTTGCGGCGCAGGGACTCATCCAGGTGGAGAGATTACGGGGCAGTGCGGCGCGAATGCGGCAAAAGAAATAATTCAAGATTTCCGGAAGCGGAAATTTTGAAAGTCTCAGGTTCCAGGTCTCAAGTCTCAACCGACGCAATCGCAAAGGCGCAGAGACGCCAAGCCGCGGAGATGCGAAGAAAGGCGGACAGCATAGAACTGTTGATGGTCTTCTTTGGTCAAACGCCCTAAGGTCTTTGTGCCTTTGCGTCTCTGCGCCTTTGCGATGGCATCTCGGCTATGACTTGAGACCTGAGACTTGAAACCCGGAACCTGAAACTTGAAACTTGAAACCTGAAACCTGGAACCTGAAACTTGAAACCTGAGACTTTGAACTTATGAAACGTAGCTT
>JBAPXA010000090.1:0-26741 GCA_049283975.1 Pyrinomonadaceae bacterium
TACTCGAGCGAGTTCATGAAGCCATTCACCATTCCTCGGTAGTCATTAGGGTTGGAATCCAACACCGCGATCCAATCGAGATAAAACGCGTCTGGATCGCGACGCAAATACCCGAAGTACTGCATCACCACAAAAGCCTGGTTGAAGTATTTGTTGTAGACCTCCGGGCTCTCTGAGATGTCCCGCAGCACCGTCGCTCTCGTGCGCGTGCTATTGCCAAGGGCCGCAATCCAAAAGTCTCGATTCGGTGAGGTGATTTGCGCGGTCGCCAGCAGCGTGTCGACATACTGCGTATCAGTGAGCCCATTGAACTTCGTCAGAAACGCCGGCCGGCTCATTAACTCCGCAATGAACGCTACCTTCGCTGCTTCCAGTTCCGCATCGCTGAGGAAGCCACTCACTTTGGCTAGATCAGGAACGAACTCCACGTACTCCGGTTTACGCCCAAACGCTACGGGGTAGAAGCGGTAGACAAAGTAACCGCGGTCCTGAAATTCCGGCGAACGGAAGAATGCCGACGACACATGAATACGGTCGCAAGTCGTGTCTCCGGCCGGGCAGTTGTTGATTACTGACTGCCACGCTGCATTGCCCGCCGGATCCGGTTCGCGATTGAGAAAGTCGAGGTATTGCTGCCTCACGAAGAAGGGCGTGCCATCAACCGGGTTTGGTCCATTCGCGATCTCGTTATCGTTGATGGTTATCGTTGTCGTATTCGGCGCGCCCAAACCACTGCCAACAACATTGCTGAGAGTTAAGGTGAAACTTTCATTACCTTCGGCATAACTATCATTGACGATGGGAATCGTGATCGACTTCGCGGTTTCATTCGCAACGAATCGCACGGTACCCACCGCATTCGTGTAGTCACAGCGAGCCGAAGCGACACCGTTGACCAGGCTACAGTTGTTCAGTCCAGCCGTATCACTCGTGCGGTAATCGACTGTGGCCCCAGAGGTGGTCGGTCCCGAACGAAATACGTTGACGGTTACGGCGCCGCCGTTTTCCGTTACCGAGTAGTCGCCGAAAGTAAACTGCAAACTCGGAGTAGCTGAACCGTGGGCGACGGAAAGAACAATGCTTCCCGTGTCTGGTCCGGACCCGGAGTTATAACCATCGACAGCTATGCGATAGATCTGTCCGGCAACTGGCGCGAAATTCACGCGACTGGAAAGCACTCCCGCTTGTTCGTCATCATTACTGGTTACGAAGGCCAGGTTGTTGAGGCTGTTGCCGATGTAGACCGCGAGCAAGGTATCGTAGCTGCTGCCGGTAGTCGCAATGACAACAGTTCCAGTAGTCGGCGCCTGCCAGGTGTACCAAACGGAAGCGCCGCCGAGGTTCTCATGATGATTTGGTTCCCCCGACTCCTTAGTGGCACTGATATTAGATCCCAGCACCGAGCCCGACTGACCGCTAAGCGGCTGAGCATTGGCAAAGTTGTCGTTGTTACCCGTCCCGCCCGCAACCGTAATGTTGATCGGACTCGAAACAGTGTTATCGCCATTGTTGTCCGTAGCCCTCGCCGTCAAAACATGCGAGCCGCCGGTAGCACCAATCCAGGTGAACGAGTAGGGACTGTCAATATCAGTGCCCAGTAAGGTGCTGCCCGCGAAGAAATCAACTTTGGTGATATTGCCGTCAGGATCGCTAGCGTTGGCATCGATGGTGATGTTCGTTCCCGAACTGAAGTTGGCGCCGTTTGCAGGGTTGGTAATGTTGACGTTCGGCGGTTGGCCCGTGCTGATGTTGATCGAGAACATTCCGCGACCGTGAGTTGAGGCAACGAGCGCATTGTTCATCCAAAACAGCTCATCAACCGAACAGTTCGTGGGCCCGTCGTTACTGGGCGACCAACTGGCGCCGCCGTTCGCGCTGGCAAAGATTCCCACCTCGGTTCCCACGTACAGGAAGTTAGGATTTGCTTGCCAGACTGCGAGTGTCCGAACCGGAGCGGCGGGCAGATTACTAGTGATGTTGGTCCAGGAGGCGCCGGCGTTGTCGGTGCGCCAAACATTGTTCGGGCTGTAGCCGCCGAAAGTTGCGTAAACGCGTTGCGAGTTTGTCGGGTCGATCGTGATGCGGAGATTCCCGCGACCAGGGAGTCCAGGAGTGTTTGTATTCACCTGAGTCCAGGTGGGTGTGGCGGCCGTGCCGTTGGTCGTGACGTAAATACTTCCGTTGTTGTGGCCCACCCAGATGATATCGGAGTTGCCATTGGCCACCGCAATGGCTCTGATGTTCTGCCCGATCGAACTCTTAATCACCGTCCAGCCAAGTGGCAAAAGGCCCTTGGCATTGGTCGTCCGCCAGAGACTGGCACCGCCAGCTAACAACGTGTTGGGGTTATTTGGATCGAGGACGAAAGGAGCGATGAAGTTGGTGTTGCCATTTTCCCCTGCATCAGTGATGCCTTCATAGACGGACTGTGACGAAGTGCCTCCGTTGATACTACGATGCAATTGCAGCCATTGAAACTCGCCATAGAAGTAGAGTGGGTTGGTCTGATCGGCAGCGGTCCAGCCACCGTCGCCGCCCGCCATGGAATTCCACGTTTCGCTGTTTCCGGTATAACGCAGCGTGCCGTTGTCTTGAGTGCCGCCAATGATGCGCCCGTTGGAAACGTTTCCCGCCCCACTGTAGAACTGCGTAATGCCGAGATTGTTATTGAGCTCCTGAGTAACTACGAATCCGGCGTAGATGTCCGTGGTTTGAAAAATTCCGCCATCGTTGCCGAAGTACACCGTCTTGTTAGCAAGGCCGTCAAAGCCCGGAGCTTCGACGATGATGTGCTGGTCCGCGTGCACACTTCCAATCTGCGAGAAGTTGCCGCCGCCATTCGTGCTGCGGTAGAGCGTAATGCCGCCGATGACGACGTTATTCGGGTTTGTCGGGTCCACCCAGATTGCGTTGTCATACCAGCCCTGGCCTTGTAGATGTGCTGCGGTACCGTTAATGAGTGAATAGGTTTGTCCGCCATCGGTCGACTTATAAACTTGACCCGTGCCGTTCTCGACACTCGCGTAAACGATGTTCGGACTGCTCCGCGCATAAGCGACCTCGACGCGCGAACCCGTGATGCCGGTCGCCGGGTTCCACGTGACACCACCATCAATCGAATAACTTACCGCGCCATTGTCGCCTGAGGCTATCGTCAGGTTTCCATCAGTAGGATGGAAATTAACATCGAACATGGCGAACGTCGTCAGCCTGCGACTCCAGCTCGTGCCGCCGTCAGTGCTGCGCCAGATACCTGAGCGAGTAGCAGCCAGAACGATCTGACTGTTGGCGGGGCTTATCGCCAGTCGATCTACAAAGAACCAATCTGGCGTTGCTGTTGACGGTAGTTGATTCCACGTGGTCCCGCCGTCGGTTGTCTTGAAAACACCCGCGCCGCGAATGGAATCGCCGTTGAAATAACCCTCACCGGTTCCGGCATACAGAATGTTGGGATTGGTTGGATCGATAGCCATCGAACTAACCGCCAGGTTCGCCATGAAATCAGCGAGTGGGGCCCAGCTCGCTCCGCCATTGGTGGTTTTCCAGATGCCGCCGCTGACGCTTCCCAACCACATTACTTGCGGGTCGCTCGGGTGCAGGATGATGGCGCGAACGCGGCCACCTATGTTTCCCGGCCCCAGCCATTGCCAACCGGCCGGATTAATTCCCGCGACGTTGTCGGTCGGATTCAAGCTGCCACTAGGCCAGGCGCTGGGATCGATCGGCATCTGTTTCGCGTGAAGCCAGGCGCGCATCTCGGCCCCTACGGGGATAGTCCCTGTCTCGTCAACCAGCGAACCCATCCGCCACTTCATTGCTGCGTCAGGCTGATCCTGTTTGCGTTCCTCTTCTTCTGACTCGCCGTTCTGTTCGCGGCGGTCCGGTTTACCTTCCGCTGCGTATTCGCTGCGGTCCTCCGCCTGCTGCTGATCCGCTACACTTTCAGGAGTTGCAACCTGCTGCCGAGATTCGTCTTGAACAGCCGCGGCAGAACTCCTGGTTGATGGAGTTGACTGGGCAAGAGTTACGGTTGAACCAGCAAGTCGGGATGACGCTTCAGCAGCAGTTGTCCCCGCCGGTGAAGGCTTGTCGCTCGCGTCGTCGGCTGGATTCTTGGTTGTGGCCGAGCGCGAAGCTAGCGTGACTTTCAAAGCGTCGCGATTGGAGGATTGCCGGACGAGGAACAGAACCGCGATAGCGACGAGCAGCACAAGCAGCATTGCTTGTCGGGGGAAACTCGTTAGAGGCGATTTCATTACTCAGAGCTCAGCGGTGAAGTTTCAGTAGTGTTTTAACTCTTATGTGCTGCCAATATCAAACATTTCAATGATAACGACTATATGAGATTTAATCCCTGCGACTGTTTCCAAGGCTTTGTGGTAAGGAAGCGACGGCAGGTGGCTTCGCTGGACAAAAACCCGAGGCTTACAGATGCTGCACTCAAGGACGCAGTTGTATTTGAATTGAGGGCTTGCACATTCCAAAACTCTTTTCGAACATCCGGCATCTAACTGCGCGGCGTTTGGGTCGTTATCGCGACCGATGTTGGGCTAAATGAGGAACAAAAACGATGTGGCTGAGACTATTGTGTGCCTTACTTATCGTCGCTGGTGCCAGTGTGGCGGCGCAGGCAAAATCGCGTTGGCAGGCATGTTTGCCAGCAGACGTCGATGCTGCTGAGGTCATCGGCGCGGAACCGTCGTCAGCGGGCGGGCCCGCCAAAAAGATCACGGTGACGAGCAAGTTGAATCAGATCGGGGCACGCTGTCGAGCCAAACGTCTGGTGGATGCCAAAGGGAAGCAAATTCATTTCCACCGCCTCACTGGCTGCTGGGGAAATCCACCAGAGAACTATCAGGAGATCCTGGATAATCAACAACAGGAATTGGCACGGTTGCGCCGGCGCTACCGCGTGATTGAGATTAGCTGCAATCCCAGTGGCGTGATGATTCAGTGAGGGGGTCTGGGGCGGGGTTGCGGCTCTGCCGCCTCCCGTGCGGTAAGCCTATGGCTTACCGGACCAAGATTTTTTTCCTCAGCGCGAGGCTAAGCCTCGCGTAAATGAAGATGCTGGACTGCGGTAAGGCAAGCCTTACCGCACGGAGAGCGGCGCAGCCGCAACTCCGCTCCCGCGAGTCTATTTATTGACCTTCGCGAGTAATCGTACCGCGTGGTTCCGGGCAATGAGAGGCAACCGTTCGTCGCTGTTTATTTCCTTCAGGAGGGGGACTAACTGTTTTGGATCCGACAGCCCGTTCCGTTTCAAGAGCGATTCCAGCGCCTCCATCAACTTTGGCGCGTTGAGAGGTTGATTCTCCCGGGCTACAGAAATGTCAAAAACAAAACTCGCCTGATCGGCGACTCGCCGGTACTCCTTAGCCAGATCGGACGCCTCGGGAACATTTGACCAGTTGAATTCTGCCGTCCGTTTCTTCTCGCCCTCAATCATCGACAGTTTCATCGTGCCCAAATGTGGAAACTGTTTCTCCGACTGGTAGTTTGTTTCTGAATCTAAGAATTTTAGCGCTTGCCATAGTGCTGAAATCCGCTCCAGGGCTGCTGGGGATATTTCCAAATTCTCGACGATGGGAACTTCTTCGTTAAGACGTTCAAAGGTGATTTTGCCGTGCCCCGAAGCGTCGTGCTCGATCAGGATGTGGCGTAGAAAAAACTGTGGTTGGGTAAACTCGTAGCTGAAACGTGCCGAACTGTTGAGCCCCGGTGCAGCTTGCGAGGCCGGGACTGCTGAAGATTTTTCCGGCCGCGCATTTTGTTTATGGCTGGGAGACTCCTGCGCCGCAACAGCGAGCGCAAAGCTCGCGACAGCAAGCATTCCGAGGAATCTCTCAAAACTTGGTCTACTTCTGTTCATCGGTCGGTTGTGATGGCAGTTTTCGTCAAAAGGTTCGCGCCCTGCGGTTTTCGGGGCGGTTTGCTGGGCATGTGATGCCAGCTGATTGCCAATTGCCGATTGCCAATTGGAAATCGGTTGGAAGTGCTTCCGAATCAGTCAAAACTCGATTCTGAGCCCTAATCGGCAATCGGCACTCGGCAATGGGCGGCAATGAAAAAGGCGGGCATGGCCCGCCTTGAAGTTCTATCATCCTGATTCTAGCTACTCAAATCTGACCGATACCAATTTTGAGACGCCCACCTCTTCCATCGTCACACCGTACAACGCGCGCGCCATCTCCATCGTTCGCTTATTGTGCGTGATCACAATGAACTGCGTCTGGGCTGACATCTGCGCGACCTTGTCTGTGAATCTGCCCACGTTGGCTTCATCCAGCGGCGCATCAACTTCATCAAGCAGGCAGAAGGGTGCGGGCCGGTAGTGGAAGATTCCCAGGACTAGCGCGAGCGCAGCCATCGCTTTTTCGCCGCCGGAAAGTAACAACACATTCTGAAGTCGCTTGCCAGGCGGTTGCGCAATCACATCGATGCCAGATTCCAACACGTCGTCGGCTTCGATCAAACTCATTTCTCCGCGCCCACCACCGAACAGCTCCTGGAAAAATTCGCCAAAGTTCTTGTTGATCTGTTCGAAGGCATTGCGGAAACGCTCGCGCGAGCGGCGCTTGATTTCGCGTAGCGCCTCTTCCGTCGAACTTATGCCTTCCAGAATGTCCTGACGTTGCGTAACGAGGAACAAGAGGCGGTCTTCCGATTCATTCAATTCATCAAGCGCCATCATGTTCACGGCGCCAAACCCCTCAATGCGTGTGCGCAGCTCCTCGACGCGCGCCTGGCCGACTTCGAGATCAAACTGTTCGTCCGGGGTTTGCTCGCGCGCCAGCTCTTCGAGCGATTGGTTGAGCTCAGCCGCACAGTTCTCGCGGACAAAGGTCAGGCGGGCTTGGCCTTCGGCGCGTTGCACTTCGATCGTTCCGCGTGAATTGCGCACTTCGGCGGCGCGCCGGTTAATCTCCGAAAGCTCTGAGGAAAGCGAATCAGCCTGCTGGCGCGCCAGTTCCAGTTGCTTCAACAACCCGGCAATTTCCTCTTCCTCTGCCGCGCGCTCGGCGGCCACGGCGTTGGCCTTCTGCTCCAGGTAGGCAATTGATTGTCGCAATTCTTCAATCCGGTTGGTGATTTCTACCGCTTCAAATCTGTGCCGTTCGGTGCGAGCAGCAACGTCAGCGTACTCACCCTCAATGCGTCGTAATTCTGCCGTGGTAGCACGGCGCCGTTCTGTCGCTGCCGCAGCGGTCGCTCGCTGGAGGGCCAGGCCTTCACTTTCCAATTCAGCGGCGAGACGCGCCTCGGCAAGCGTAGCTGAGGCCTTGATGACGGTTTCGCCCGCAGCGATACGAGCAGCCTCCGCCGCGTCGGCATCAGCCAGGGCGTTGGCGCGACGTTGCTCAACATCAGCGCGCTCGGTTTCGACGCGTGCCGAATCTTCGGCAACTACGCGCATGTGGCGCTCGGAGCGTTCGATCTCCTGTGCCAGCCCAGCGGCTGTGAGCTCGCGAGTCATGAACTCCCGTTCCTCACGTCCGATTACTTCGTTAAGACCGACAACAGCATCTTCCAATTCGACCAGACGAGCGCGAGCTTGCCTTGCAGCGAGGCCCGTCGATTCCAATTCGGAGCGCAAGACTTCAGAACGTGCTTCCAACTCGCGCAACTCACGTTTGAAGGCCAGCAGGCCGGCGCCCTCTTCAACGGCACGCGCATCTCCGGCGCTGACAAACTGCCCACCAGCCACCCAGTCGCCGTTGAGGGTGACAAATACCTCTCCTGTCGCCAGGGACCGGGTCATAGCCTCGTCGAGGTTGAGTGCAATGCGCGCGTTCATCCTTTGCGGCATCGTCCGGTTTAGAACCGTGATCAGCTCCCGAGGCGCTCCCAACAAATCACTAATACGCAAGTCCTGCACATTCTCACTTGCATAAGAAAGCGACAGCGACGTGCGCTCATCGAGTTTGCAGGTCAACGTATCTGTCTCTTCACTGGCGCCATGCAATCCCGCCACGAGGAAACTCGCGCGGCCGCCATTGTTCTCGCGCAGCCACTGCGCGGCGCGCGCTGCATCGTCGGGTGTGGGTACGACCACGGACTGCAAAGAGGAACCTAAGACGCCTTCGACGGCACGTTCCCATTTCGCCTCTACGTTGAGAGCGTCGGCGAGGGTGCCGATGAAATGAAAATCACGCTGCACATCGCCCGGGGAGAAAAGCAATTGCACCGCAGACGAATAATAAGCGCGCCGTTGATCCAGCTCCTTCAAACTCTCGAGGCGATGTCTGGTGCGAGAGTCTTCATCGCGCACTCGGGTTAACTCAGCTTCTGTATCACTAACGGCTTCGTGTCCCTGCACGACCGCATGGACGGCAGTCTCGCGCTCAGCGTTAAGTTGCGCGATGTGTGTGCGGGCTGCCGCGACCTCTGCCCCAAACCGTTCTGATTCAGCAACGCGCTCAGCGTGTTGGGCTGCGGCTCTTTCACCCTCGCGAGCAAGTCCTTCAGACTGGGTCGCAAGCCGTTCAATCGTGCCTTCCAGTTGGCGGGCAATCTCCCGCAAGCGCTCGGCAATTGCTGTGTGTTGCAACAGTTCGGCGCGGGCACTCTCGATCTCAGTCTCGGCAGTTCCGGCCAGCGCGAGCTTGGCCGCGTGCGCTTCTTCAGCAGTTCGCAAGGCGAGCGCAGTAGCATCAGCTTCGCTGCGCAGCGTCACGTCCTGCTCTTGAAGTCGTTTGCACTCCGCCTCGACTAAGACCAACCGGCTCGAAAGCCCCGTGATCTCAGCTTCAATTTCGACTTTTCGCTTATCAAGTGAAACAACTTGCTCTTCCTGGTAGGTCCGTTCGCGCAACTCGCGGTCGCGGCGCAAGACGGCCTCGGCCGCAGCAGCGCGTGCCGCCGCCAGATCGTCTTCCAACTTTCTCGCGTGTTGGGTTGCCGTACGCGCGTCTTCTTCTCGCTGCGCCAGCTCCGCAGCAATGCTGGTTTCGAGGAGGCTAACTTCAGCCAGCTTCGCTTCCGTTTCATCCAGCAAGGCGGTTAAGCGCCGATCTTCCGCGACGAAAACATGGCGCAGCAGGTCGCGCAACTCCTCACGATAGACGCTGTAGCGCCGCGCTTTCGCAGCCTGCCGGCGCAGGCTGTTAACCTGCCGATCAATTTCAGAAATGATATCGGAGATGCGCGAGAGGTTACCGCGCGCATTTTCGAGGCGAGCCTCAGCCGCACGCTGGCGTACGCGGAATTTTGTGATGCCGGCCGCCTCTTCAATGATCGTGCGGCGATCCATCGGCTTAGCTGAGAGAATCTGGCCGATCCGGCCCTGCTCGATAATCGCGTAATGGCCACCCGAAAGCCCAGTCCCTGAAAACAAATCCTGAATGTCGCGTAAGCGGCAAATGCGATCATTCAGCAGGTACTCACTCTCACCAGACCGGTAAAGCCGTCGTGTTACCGACACTGCTTCGCCGGGCTGAAACTCGAGGGCCAGATTACGGCGGCGCCAATGTCGTTTGTGGATCTTCGAAGCTGCCGGAGCGGTAGGGTCGGTTGCAGTAGGGTCGGTTAAGGACCCCTCGGAGACGGAAGCTGCTTCGTCTGGCGCAGTTAGGGCTGCCGCGTCCTCTGGCGATTCGGCTGCGGTTTCGTCAGCCAGGTCGAGCGTAACGGCCCGATCGTCGAGTTCCTCGAGGGTGGAATCGATGTCTTCAATATCCGGCTCCGCCTCGACTACTTCATCGCGCACCAGGTGCATGACCACTTCTGCCATGCCACTGGGAGGCCGGTTGCGCGAACCCTGAAAGATGACATCTTTCATCTCCCCGCCGCGCAAGTGCTTAACGCGCTGCTCGCCCAGAACCCAGGCAATGGCATCCGCTACGTTGCTTTTCCCGCAGCCATTCGGGCCCACAACGGCGGTAATTCCGTCACCTGTAAAGAGAATTTCTGTGTAGTCCGCGAAGGATTTGAAGCCGGTGATCTCTAACCTATGAAGTTTGAACATGCGCGAAAATCAATGTTTATCGGCTCGCCGGCTTCGGGAAAACGGCTCCAAAGGGGCCTCGTGCGAGTGAGCCAATATAAGTGCGACTCGCTTAGCATGTCAACTAAAACCTCAAGTCACGTAACTTTAATGAAGTGAGAACCAAACTTAAAAGATGTGCTTAAGTTTTCTGGGCGTGGCTCAACAAGTCAGAACCGGGAGCCGTAGCGACTGGCTCTTAAACAAGCCAAATCCCAGCTAGTGACTGCCCGAAATCAGGTCCCGGCGCACGTAGAGCAGAAAATTGACGCCTGGGCGTAAGGGATAGGTGCCGGCGGGATTCAGGCCGGAGTTTACTTGTTGGTAACGCTCGCCGAAAGTTGACTCCATCTCCGCGCCCTGATTTTCAGCTGCAATGATTACTGGCTCAGTTGAAGCACTCATGCGCCCGTTGTAGCCGACGCGCGTGAAGTCGCGAAAGTACCAGGGTAAAGGCCAATACTCAGGGGCAACAATCGTGATGCCGGTTTGACCGCCTTGCTGGGTGCGTTCCACGACCCGGTCAATCTCCTTTAGCATCAAAAGCGTCTCCCGGCGGGTATGCGCATAAACGTAAACATAGTACTGGTCGTCGTTATCGTAGTTGAAGAAGTTCAGATCAATCGTCTGGTATCCGGGAATGAACGTAGGCCAATGAGGATTGAAGTTGGCGAGCGCTCCAACTAGGCCCAACTCCGGGACACTACTGACTACTCTCTCAAGAGATCTGACCAAGCCCGGCAATGGGCCTATTGCCCCGAGTAACACACCGGTAACAATAGCAAGGCGTCCACGTTTGCCGAACTCCCAACCGGCAAGGCTCTCATAAAATCCTTCGATCGCAACGCCGCTGCAGATAGCCAATGGAACAATGAAGTTCAGACCCAGCCAGGGCGTCTTGTAAGAAATTAGCGAGTACGCCGCAAGCATTCCAAACCCCCACAGCGCCACAAACAGCGCGAAGGAGTTGCGCGGTTTCCAAACAACGAGGAGCGCACCGATGGTCGACAAAAACAAGATGGGTGATTCCTGGCGAATCATCCAGTAGATGTAGGTTGTTAATGGGTGAACATGCGCGGTCTTGCCCGTCTTAGTCCAGAATTGAAACGTACGGACCGAATCGTAGACTCCCTGCGGATAGTTCTTAAAAAATGACGAATAGAAAAGCACGTTAAGTCCGACGAAGATCGCGATGGCCACCACGGCCCAGATTGAAACTCTTAACGGTCCGCCGAGCTGATCCAGCAACCGCAGTTTCCCTCCTCCAGCTGCCGTGCGGGCTGAACGCTTGCTTGCTCGCCGGTTCTGAAGATCTCGACGCCGGATAAAGCGATAGGCTTGGGTTACTGCGAGCGCTATGACGAGCACGCCCGCCGAAACGATCGCAGTCTCCTTAGTCGCAAACAGCAACGCCGCCGAAATTGCTGCCAGCACCAGATAAATCGGATGGGCTTCTTCGTAATACTTCAGAGCCGCGATAACCAAACCAAGTGTGAAGAAGACGAATAGTGTTTCATGAATGTAATAGCGAGACAGATAAACGGCGCCTGGTGAAACGGCGAGTAATGCTGCAGCGGCAAGAGTTCCGATTGCACCCAGGCGGCGACGTAACAGCAGCACCAGCCAGACGGTTCCCAACCCAAACAGTGCCGGCACTAAGCGAATGGTAATCGTGTTGAGCCCATACTTATCCTGCGCTGCCGTGCCGAGCAAGAAGCGTAAGATCCACGGAATAAATGCGGAGAAGTAATAGATGGTTGGACCGTGATAGTTCTCCGGATCGTAGTGATAAATCCCTTCGCGCACGAGGCGCGTCAAGAAATTTCCATTAACGCCTTCGTCGTGGTGCAGCGGCACCAAATCCAGGTCATAGAGACGCAAAACGGCCGCGACTAACATGATGACTACGGCGGCAATAAACCACGTACGGTCCGAGATCCCGCGTGCTGGAGTCGCAGAGACCGTCGGCTCCGGCGGTTTCGCTTTAGGCGCGACGTAACCGGCCCGCTTTTTTTTACGGTTGCGTTTTGTAGAGGCGGTAGTCACCAACTTCTCCAACTCTGGTAAAGCGAGTAAAGAACTGATCGTTCACAAATGAGGCGTTCCGTTCAAGCGGCCCTACCACCACGTATGAAGCGTGATATTTTTTTAATAAGGCTTCCGCGTCCGGACTCCCGGCGTAAATCCGTTTGATTTCATTTTCGCGCGGTGCGTATTCGAGTCCGTGAGTCCAAATGTGACCCGGATAGCCCAGCAATGAACGTCGTCCTGCAAGAAACGCCGGATGATTATGCACAGGCGCGTGCACAATTAAACTGCGCGGGGCCGTCTGCTGTTTAATGATCTCGGCAAAAGCAATTCCCTGAGGGTCGAAGACACCAAACTTCGTCGATCTTGTCAAAATAGCAGCTACATCAAGACTGCCGGCAAGTACCACTAGTACAAAAAGGGCGAGCGCTACTAGACGTTTGACTCCTCTTTGCTGCCAGAGGCGCGCCAGCAGCAACGCTACGATGGGCGCTGAAGCCAGCCACCAGTAGTAAAGCACCTTGATATTGTCCCACACCCACGGAGCGAGTTTGATCAAATTGGGAACGATGAAACAAAGCGTGAAGGGCAAGTAATAGATCAGCAGTCGCCGGGAAATCAGATAGCCTTTGCCGCGCCAGAGAATTGCCCCAACGATAAGCGGAATGAAGATGCCGGTATTCTTCAACCAAAACCAGATTGGGTTTTCAGTGCCGCGGTCCCAACCAAACTGCCAGGCAAAAAACGTCTTGGCATCGACCGCGCTGTTATGAGTCGACCACCACACTTGCGGCAAAGCCAATAGGGCAGCGAAACAAAAGAACGAGATCCATTCACGCCAGCGCTGTTGCCAGAGAGCAAGACACGCCGCCACTACCATTACCACCATAAAACTATGAGCATGAACAAGCGGCAAAGTCCCGGCGATCAGGCCGGCCGCGATCATGCGCCGTTGCGAAGGGGTAAAAGGGAGGAACGGGAATCGTGAAACTGGGCTTGCGCTGGCCACGGGCACATTGTTTTTCTGAACCTTCTTGCCTTTCCCCCCAACCCTTTTCCCCTCTTCCCCTTTTCCTTCAGACAGCCACCACTGTGTGAAGACAATCACCGCGAGGGCTAAGCCTAAGAGCATGCCTCTTTGCGGCACCAAGAGCGTCGAAACCGCATTACCCCAACGCCAGGTGGTGTCTGGTATTACCGTGACTGACGGCGGTAAAGCTTTCAACGCCCCCAGTAGTCCGGTGTCGCTTCGCTTCATCTCTGTCCATAAGAGCATCCAGCCGAAGCCTCCGTTCAGCAACACCAACAGGGGCGTAACAATCGCCGCGAGGCGATCCTTGAGTAACACCAGCGCCCAGCGGTGAACCAAAGCAACGAAGCAGAAAGCGAGGACAAAGTTCTCCAAAAACATCGACTGCCGCAGGCTGGCGCCACAGCGCACAAAAATCGCTGACACAAAATCGGTTAAGAACGGATAAGTGAAATGCACCCCAGCGTATGTTGGATCCTCGGGAGGAAAGTTGTTACCGAAGGCGAAACCTGTGATTACGCTGATGTGGAATGGTAGGTCGCCAAAATTGTTAAGAATCCCTGTAGCCAGACCCTCGGAAGATTCAATCATTGCGCGGTCAAAGACGCGCCAGAGAATCACTGCCACGGCGGCATAGAAAAGCGCGTACCCGAAGTTCCTGGCAGTAGGGTTGAACAGGTTCCGCCAAAAGGCCTGCGAAGTGGTTTTCAAATCCCCGCGCACGATCCTTCGTCGCCCTCCGTCTTTGAGAATCAGGAAAGGCAGGGTAAGCAGCGCCGCGGTAATCAAGATTGAAACGGGGGTAAGTCCCAGGAAGGATGCAACGACAAAGCCTGTTAGTCCCAGCGCCGTGATTCCGATGCAAGCGCCGGTGCACACGCGCGTTGCGAAGGATGCGCCTTCGTCATAGGGGTATGTGGCAATCGTGCCGCTCGCGGTAACGAGCAACGTAAGCACGAGTGAAATGATCATGAGCTGGAGATTATACGCGATGCTCCATTCGATTGCCGATTGACAATGGAAATTTCCGATTGGCAATTGGCAATTGCCGGTTGGACCGTTGGCCATTGGCCGGTACGGTACGGGAGCGGTAGCGACCGATAGCATTGCCAATTTTCAATTGCCGATTTTCGATTGGATCGTTCGATAAAGAGCAATTGGCAATCGCCAATCGCCAAAGCTTCGTGTTAGGTTTACTTTCAAACCAGAAAGGCAGGAAGACGTTCGGGAAACAGTTCCCCAAGCAAAAACATTATGTTGAGAGCAGGTATCGTGGGCTTGCCTAATATTGGCAAGACCACGCTTTTCAATGCAGTAACTGCGCAGACTTCAGCGGTGACCGCGAACTACGCTTTCTCTACGAGCAAGGCGAACGTCGGCGTCGTCACTGTACCCGATGAACGCCTGGCTCCACTCGCAAAGATCGTGAAAACGAACGTCATTGTTCCGGCGAGTGTTGAGTTTGTCGACATTGCCGGACTTGTGCGCGGGTCATCGAAAGGTGAAGGGCTCGGCAATCAGTTTCTTGCGAGCATTCGTGAAACCGACACGATGATTCAGGTGGTCCGCTGCTTCGAAGACGAGAATATCGTGCACGTCGATGGCGCCATCGATGCCCGCCGAGATATTGAAACGATCCAGATCGAGCTGGCCCTTGCTGACCTCGCAACTGTCGAGCGTCGCCGCGAGCGCGTGCAAAAGGGTGCTAAGGGTGGCGAGAAGGTTGCGCGGGCCGAACTGGACGTGCTCGACAAACTGCAGCCGGCGTTGGAAGAGTTTCAGCCGGCTAAGAGTGTTTCACTGAGCGAAGAAGAGCTTGTCATTGCCCGAAATTATTTCTTACTGACGATGAAGCCGACTATCTACGCGGCTAACGTTGATGAAGCTGCCCTCAGCGCACCAGACAGCAACGTGAATCTGAGTGCGATTCGTGAAGTGGCCGCAGGTGAAGGTTCTGAGTGCATCGTCATCTGCGCGCAATTGGAAGCAGACCTGGTGGGGCTGGCTCCCGCAGAGCAGCGCGAGTATCTTGAGTCGCTCGGAGTTAAGAGCAGTGGCGTGGATCAACTAATCCAGAGCGCCTATCGTACTCTTGGCTTAATGTCGTTTCTGACGGCGGGCGAGAAAGAGGTACGCGCGTGGACGATTCCGCAGAACACGCGCGCCCAGGCGGCTGCGGGAGTGATCCATTCTGACATCGAGCGCGGCTTCATTCGCGCGGAGATTGTCGGCTATTCAGACTTAATCAGTGCTGGTTCCTACGCGGTGGCTAAGGAACGAGGTCTCACGCGTTTGGAAGGCAAAGACTACATCATGCAGGAAGGCGACATCGTGAACTTCCGGTTTAATGTCTGAGTTGCCGCAGCGATCCAA
This sequence comes from Pyrinomonadaceae bacterium, assembly GCA_049283975.1. Taxonomy (GTDB): domain Bacteria; phylum Acidobacteriota; class Blastocatellia; order Pyrinomonadales; family Pyrinomonadaceae; genus PSRF01. Next base: position 15,417 of record JBAPXA010000090.1, read on the forward strand.
CGTTCAACGTCCAACGTCCAAAGTCTTGTGAGCGAAACAGACATTGGACGTTGGACTTTCAAGTTTGGGGAATCAACGAAGGATGGCCCGGATACCAACGAGGATGAGATAACCGATGGCGAGGATCACTGCAACCTTGATCACCATCACCGCAAGCTTGAAAAGGAACCCGATGATGCTGAGGGTAATTCCAGCAGCCGCCAAAACCAGGGGGATACCAACAACCAGGACAAAGATACCCAAAAGTATGATGCCGACAATTCTTAATACGTCCTTCGCTTCGTTCATTTCGATTCTCCAGCTATTTCCTAAATTCACGTTCCATATAATTGTGCTCGCCTCGGATATACGAAGAATTTTTGCCAAGCGTTCCCTCGAAGTTCCATTTGTGACTCCCGCCCCGGCCGTCTGCCAAATTGTGATAATCTTTACCTGAAAGCTAACAAAAGTTCCCAACTATATGGATTGCGCCTGGCAGTAAGTGTTCGGGCGCGAGTTTTCGTATGAGCCCCAGCAACAGCAGAAGCCTTTTTGGAGATACGGGCAATAGCGTGGGGGATCCCGGATCGGATCCCGCCGCCCCCCTGGCCGAACGGATGCGGCCGCGATCCCTGGACGAATTCGTGGGCCAAAGTCACCTGGTGGGCTCAGGTCGAATCCTGCGGCGTTTGATTGAAAGCGCCGGCACCCTGCCCTCATTAATTCTCTGGGGCGCTCCCGGCACCGGAAAAACGACACTTGCCCGGCTGCTGGCAACGACAGCTAAGGCGCGTTTCATCGGTCTCTCCGCTGTCTTTTCCGGGGTGAAGGACCTGCGCGAAGCAATTGCCCAGGCGGGCCACGAACGTAAATTCGGCGGCCGCACCATTCTCTTCATTGATGAGATTCACCGCTTCAACAAGACGCAGCAGGACGCGCTCTTGCACGCAGTAGAGAACGGAACGGTTACCCTCATCGGCGCTACTACTGAGAATCCCTCGTTCGAAGTGACGGGCGCATTGCTGTCGCGTTCACGCGTACTCGTGCTTAATCAACTGACGGAGGCAGACATTGCGTTGATTTTGCAACGCGCCTTGCGCGACAAGGAAAGAGGTCTCGGCAAACTGCATGCAGAAGTGCCTGAAGAACTGATCAAGCGGATAGGACATTCCGCTAGTGGCGATGCGCGAGTTGCGTTAACTGCCCTGGAAGCAGCCGTGGAAGCGACTTCTGCCGATGAAAGTGGCGTGCGCAGGATTACGAACGAGACAATCGTTGAAGCTCTCGGTCGCGCCCACTATGCCTACGACAAAGGTGGTGAAGAGCACTACAACTTAATCTCGGCGCTGATCAAATCGCTGCGCAACTCAGATGTTAACGCTGGGCTCTACTGGCTCGCCCGTTTGATTGAAGGCGGCGCCGATCCCATCTTCATTGCACGACGTTTGTGCATCCTCGCCTCCGAGGACATCGGCCTTGCTGACCCCCAGGCCATGGTGCAGGCGGCCGCCGCCGCCGACATCGTGCAGCTCATCGGTTTGCCTGAAGGTGTGTTCCCGCTTTCTCAAGCAACGATCTATTTAGCGACCGCGCCCAAGTCAAACAACATCAAGCGCGCTTATTTCGCGGCCGCTGCTGACGCTGCCGAGACTGCGCGCGAGCCAGTCCCGCTTCACTTGCGCAATGCCGTCACTCCCTTAATGAAGCACGTTGGTTATGGCGAAGGCTACCGCAATGTTCACCAGGATCCGGACGCACGACAGGAAATGACATGCCTCCCTGGTAGTTTGCAGGGACGAAATTATCTGGAAGACGAATAAGAGAATTCTTCAACGAATGAATACCATCAAGACAGACAAAGAGATTGCCTTTCTGCACGATCTGTTTGTGGCCACCGATTGGGGTGAGCGATTCGCTGAGTTAATCGATCAAAACGTTACGCTTCCGGTGAAAGGGCGCGCACTGTATCTCGGTTCCGGCACCGGCGGCCACGTCCTCGCACTTCAGGAACGAGCTGGGGATAAACTTAGCGTCGTGTGTGTAGAAGAGCATGAAGAGTATTTGGAGATTGCACGTTCAAAAGCCGTAGCGGCTAATTCGCCACTCGAGTTTCGCCTCGGTCGCGTAGATCGTCTGGACTTCGCTGACGACGAATTTGATGCGGTGATCGGTGACGGTTCGCTGGTTGACCCCAAACGCATTGACGGAATGGTAAGTGAGATGGCAAGAGTGGCGCGCCCGGGTGCTGCTGCAGCCCTCGTGTTACCTACCGCTTCGAGTTTTGGCGAGTTCTTTTCGGTCTATTGGGAGTTACTGCATAACTGCGCGCTCGACCAGGAAGCAAACGTTGAGACCCTGATCGCCGAACTACTCAGTGTGTCTGAGATTGAAGCCGCAGCAGAGAACGCAGGCCTGGAAGGCGTGACGAGTATCTCGCGCATTGAAGAGTTCCGCTACGATTCGGGGGAACAATTCCTCAACTCGCCGCTGGTTGCGGACTTTCTAATGAAACGCTGGCTGGCGATTGTACCTGACGATTCGCGCGCTCAAGTTGCCGCAGAGATTCCACGAGTAGTTGACGAGGATCGCCAGCAGGCTGACTTCATGTTTTCAGTGAAGGCGACTTTGGTCAGCGGACGCAAAGCGCGAACTCATTAAGGTGAGAATTCTGATAACACAGCGCGCAGCGACGCGCGAATTTAGCAGTGAGGCAAAAGAGAGAGAGTGGGGTTATTTCTCGCGGGCTTCTTTCAGTTCTTCCTTCTCGCCTTCGTCGAGACCTTCCTTAAACGCGCGCTTGCTTTGGCCGAGGGCCTTGGCTAGTTGCGGTAACCGGGTCGCTCCAAAGAGAAGAAAAATTACTACGGCGATGGCGATGAGCTCCGTCGTACCGAGTCCGCCGATAGCCAGTATTGTTTCAGTCATCATTTCCTCTTTTCACGAGTCGACGCCAGCTCTGGGTCATCAGCGTCACTCGCCGTTGTTGGATTCGTAGAAGAGATATTTCCGCCAGGTTTCGTCGGCCCGGCCCAGATAACGCATGATTTGGCGGTTAACGTGTAGCGAAAAACCTCGCGGCCGACGAAGCAGATGCATGCCCGACTCTTCAGGGGTGCGACTGCCTTTGCGATGATTGCATCGTTTGCAACACGCCACCAGATTATCCCACGCCGACTCTCCGCCACGCGACCGCGGCATCACGTGGTCTAGTGTAAGCTCCGCCGGCGCATATTGGCGACCGCAATACTGACATGTCGAGTGATCGCGCAGCAGGATATTTTTCCGAGAAAGCGAACGCCTTTCAAAAGGAATGTGTTTGTACTCCGTCAGCCGGATTACAGAAGGAGCATGAATCGCTAGTCTCTCAGAATGCAGCATGTGACCATTGTGCTCTTCCACCCGCGCTACACCCTTAAAGATCATCACTACCGCGCGCCTTTCAGCGCACACATTGATGGGTTCAAAGGAAGCATTCAGTACTAAGACGCGGCCAGTCATCTTGCGGTTGATATTACGCGAGCCAAGTCCTAAGTCTCAAGTCCCAGGCCCCAAAGCTCAGCCTGGGGTCTCAAGTCTCAAGTCTCAGGTCTCAGGTTTCAGGTCTCAGGTTTCAGGTCTCAGGTTCCAGGTTTCAGGTTTTCAGTCTCAGGATTAAGGTCTCGCTCGCCCGATAGTTCCGCGCATTTAGCCGGGCCTCTTGAACCTGAACCTTAAAGCCGAAACCCGGAACCTGAAACCTGAGACCTGAGACTTGAGACCTGAGACTTGAGACTTGAGACTTCAGACTTGAGACCTGAGACTTTCAACTACTTCTGAAGCGATCGGTAGCGTCTACGAGTGCATCAACGATGCCCTTCTCAGTGGCGGAGTGGCCGGCATCGGGGATTACTCTGAAATCCGCCTCCGGCCAGGCACGGTGCAGATCCCAGGCACTCATCATCGGACAAACTACATCGTACCGGCCTTGAACGATCACTGCCGGAATGTGCCGGATCTTGTCGATGTTTTCGATTAGATAATTATCCGAATCAAAGAAGGCGTTGTTCACGAAGTAGTGAGCTTCGATGCGCGCGAGCGAAAGCGCCGTGTGTGGCGAGCCGAAGTGGTCGATTAAATCCTGATCGAAAAACAATTTTGAGGTGCTTGCTTCCCAGACTGACCAGGCCTTCGCGGCTTCCATCTGCACCGCTTCATCCTCGCTCATCAGGCGCCGGTGATAGGCTTGCAACATATCGTCGCGCTCAGCTTCCGGAATAATTTTGACGTACTCTTCCCAAATGTCAGGGAATAGAGCGCTCGCTCCCTGACCCTCCTGGTAAAACCAATCAATCTCTTTGGGGCGACAAAGAAAAATTCCGCGCAAGACAAGTGCAGTACAGCGCTCCGGATGTGTCTGTGAGTAAGCCAACGAAAGCGTGCTGCCCCACGAACCGCCGAACACCAGCCACTTGTCGACTCCCAGATGTTCCCGGAGGCGCTCGATGTCCGCGACTAGATCCCAAGTGGTGTTGTCTTCGAGATTCGCATGCGGGGTGCTGCGGCCGGCGCCGCGTTGTTCAAACAGCACGATGCGATAGGCCGCGGGATCGAAAAAGCGGCGATAGTCGGGAACAATACCGCTGCCCGGACCGCCATGCAGGAAGACGGCGGGCTTGCCGTTAGGATTGCCGCACTGCTCATAGTAAAGCTCATGAATCGGCGAAACCTTAAGGCGGCCGCTGTCGAACGGCTCAATTTCAGGGTAATAGGTTTTCATAGGGCTCATAATACAAACATAAGGATTATTTTCCATATGTCATTTTTCATATCTCATTTGGTCTAAAGTTTCTAAACGCAGAGACGCGAAGATACAGAGGCGCAAAGAAAACATTCAATCAGGTTCGTATTGTTTTGTTTTAGTTCGTGAATGGTTCGCTGCTGCTATCAGCCAGGAGCTAACACATAACCCATCACAACGCATTTGAAGCTTTCTTTGCGCCTCTACGTCTTCACGTCTCTGCGTTCATTAGAGCTCAGAACCAGATGAAAAATGGGAAATGAAAATTGATATATGGAAAATGATCTTTCCTTCTTTGGATAGCTTCATTCTCGCTAAGCTCGAGCTATTGTCAGAACGAAAACTGCTGCCGCGTCCGCCGCCAGCAGAGCCTCAGCACACGCAGACACAGTGGCACCTGTAGTAAACACGTCATCCACCAGCAGAATCTTCTCCGCACGTACAAGCCGCGGATGACTAACCGCAAACGCTTTGGCGACCGAGACGCGTCGCGCAGTGGCATCCATTCCAGCTCGATGTCTTTCTGAGTGAGTTGTCCGGATCAGGACGCGGTCAGCAAACGGCAGCTGTAGCCGGCGAGCCAGTTGTCTTCCAATGATTGCCGCCTGATTAAAGCCGCGTTCTTTTTCCCGCTCAGGATGGAGTGGAACTGGAATGACAAGCGTCGCCTGATCTAAAGGCGGGCGTCGCTGAGCTTCGGCCAGCAAATTCAGTAGCTGTTGCGAGACATTTGGCTCACGTTTGAGGGCCAGCACGGCTGCCTGCAAGGCTCCAGCGTAGTCACCGCAGGCGCGGGCAAAAGTAAACCAGTCCTCTTCACAGCGCCGGCACCTTACGGTCGTCTTTTTTTCCGGCGCACATGTTCCCAGCGATGGCGCACCGCACTTCCAGCAAATAGTGTCCTGCTCGTTAAATAGCCGGGTTGCCTGCCAACAATCGGCGCATACGATTCCCAGCTTGCGGCGGGAAACGCAACCCTGACAAATGGCACACGCTTGTGGATAAACGAGCGTCAGTAAACCATCGACAATCAAATTTGTCGCCGTGGCGAGGAACATGGAAAGCACCGGGTGAGCGGTCTATAAAAAAGCTCGGCCTCCCAAATCATTTGGGAGGCCGGCATTATGTCATTCAGTTTTTGAAAGTTCTATTCGTCGTCGTCGCTGAGCAACCCGCGCTCTTGCAAGTCCTGACAACGCACGCAATGTCGCGCCCATGGCACCGCGTCGAGTCGCTTATCCGGCAAAGCTTCACCACAGTGCGCACACTTGGCATATTTGCCCTCTTCGATGCGCTCGAGTGCTTCGTCGATCAAGTTTAGTAACTTGCGATCGTTGTCGGACATCGAAACCAGAAGCTCTTTGGTATAAGCATTCGCGGCCATGTCAGCCGGATCCTGAGTCGCCTCAGCATCTCGCTCACGACTATAAAGCTCCGCCTGTTGCACCTGGCCGACCAGACTCTCACGACGGCCCAACAACTTGTCGCGGAATACTCTGACTTTTCTTTTTTCCATTATCGTTTCATCCTCCACCCTACTTGTTACGAAGAATGCGAACTGAGAGAGTTACCAATGTGCCAATCACTTTTGATAAGGCAATCCATGAATGATCGTATAAGCCCGGTATAACTGCTCCAACAAAACCACACGAGCCATTTCGTGTGTCAGTGTTAAGCGCGACAACGACCAGCGCTGCTGCACGCGGGCGGCCAGCTCCGGCGAAACGCCATGCGGGCCACCAACTATGAACGCCACCTCTTTGGTGCCCAGATTCTCCCAACGTTGAATCTGATCCGCGAGTTGCGGTGAACTCCAGTTGCGACCTTCAGGATCCAGCAACACAGCAACGGCGCCATTAGATAGCCGGTCTGAGATGCTCCTCGAATCTTTAGCGATGCCCGCCTTGGTGCCGGCGGCTGAGCTCTCGCGGATTTCCACAATTTCACAACGCGCAAAATGAGAAAGCCGCTTTTCGTAATCCAACTGCAACTCACGCAGCCGAGCGTCCTTCGTCTTGCCAGTCCAGATCACTCGCAACCGCATCACTCAATACCGCCGTCGTCCCCATTTCGCCCTTTCTCACCATCTCCCCTGCCTTTTCCCAGTCGCTCCAGCCGCTCATAAAGGTTCTTACGACTGATCCCTAAAATGCGTGCCGCGGCAGTCTTGTTGCCGCCCGTAGTGGCCAGCGTTTCCTGCAAGTACTCCGCTTCTACTTCGGCCAGTGAGCGCGGCTGCCGGTCTTGCCGCTGTCTTGAAACCGCGGCCTGGATCGCCGCCGGCAAATCAGCCACCTCTATTCGCTTACCGGTTGCAAAGATCACGGCACGTTCGATCGTGTTAGCCAATTCGCGGACGTTGCCGGGAAAGTCGTACTCCCTTAGCAGCGCTATTGCTTCGGGCGCAACGCCCTCTAACTCACGACCATGCTTGGCTGCGTAGGTGCGCACAAAAGCAGCAGTCAACTCCGGCAAATCGGCAATACGTTCGCGAAGGGGCGGTACATGAATGTGCACGACATTCAGACGATAAAATAGATCCTCACGGAAGTTTCGTCTGGCGACTGCCTTAGTCAGGTCGACATTTGTTAGTGCCAGCAAGCGAGCATCAACCTTGATCGTGTTCCGGCCACCGAGGCGTTCGAATTCGCGCGTTTCGATCACGCGCAATAGCTTGGCCTGTGAGTCGTTCGACAAATACGCTATTTCATCGAGTACGACTGTACCGCGATGTGCCGCTTCGAGTCGGCCCGGTTTCGCCTCGCTAGCGCTCGTAAACGCACCCCGCTCGTATCCAAAGAGCTCGGCTTCGAGCAATTCGCCGGGGAGCGTGGCGCAGTCTATTTTGACGAACGGCTGCGTCGCCCGTGGCGACCGCGAATGGATAAAAAACGCCAGAGCGTCTTTGCCCGCGCCCGATTCTCCGGTCACGAGAACATTTGCGTCAGTAGCAGCGACACGCTCCGCAAGCCCAACGGCTTCCTGCATTGCCTCCGACTGCGCAAAGATCTCAATCATTCGGTTCTCAAAGAGCTCGGCTGACTAACCAGCGCTGGAGGTAATTCCAATCGTTTCGCTTCGCGCCACAACCGCTCGAGGTCATAAAACTTTCGCGCTTTGTCGGCAAAGACGTGGACGATGAAATCACCGTAGTCCAACAGGATCCACTCCGCTGTCTTTCGGCCTTCAACGCGCGCGGCGGGGTGGCCGTTCTTCTTGAGACGTTCCAATACTTCGTCGGCGATTGCTTGGACCTGACGCTCATTGGCGCCGCTGGTGACTACAAAGAAATCTGTAAAACTGACGATCTCACGCAGGTCGAGCACCACCGGGTCCAGGGCTTTTTTGTCTCCCGCAGCTTGCAGGGCGGTGACGATGCGATCGTCAAGGGCATTACTTTGCTCGACTGGCTTCCGCTTCGGTTCGTGACGACTAACTGCTGCCGGATTTAACGATTGTTCTTTGGCCGTTGAATTAGGATTCATTCGTATCTCGATATAGCTCGTATTTAGTTATGTAATCAGCAACTGGTTTAGGAACCAGTTCGACTAACCTCTCAGAATCATTTTGTCTCGCCGCGTGTCGAATCTCCGTCGCGGAAATCTCCAGTTGCACTGCATCCGTAAAAAAGATCCGCTTGCCGGAATTAGTAGCTTCTCTTCCTGGTGCTGAGCGCTCTCCGCGCCTGTCAACAATTCGCTCGAGCACCTCATCGTGCAGGCTCGCCAGTTCCAACTCATAACCAGGGCGAGTCACCACGATGTGATTTGCCATCAACAGCAAGCGCTCCCATTCCTTCCAGGTTTGTATCTCCGACCAGGAATCGGCGCCCATTAGGAAAAACAGTTCAGCCCCGTAACCCAGCTCTGACTCGAAGTGCGCCAAAGTCTCAACCGTATAGTTGCGGTCTGGCGACTCGAGTTCGAAGCGCGAAATACGCAACCGGTCATCTTGCTGAGTGGCCAACGCCAACATCGCATAGCGGTGTAACGCCGGGGTTACCTCGCGCGCGCGCTTGTGTGGCGCCATCCAGGCCGGCACAAACAGCAATTCATCAATCTCAAAGATCTGCGTGATCGTCCTGGCTACGGCCAGGTGCCCCAGGTGAACCGGATCAAAAGTGCCGCCGTAAAGAGCAATCCGTTTCTTGCCACTCATTCTTTATGGCAACTTCCCCACGCGGCCGAGCGGTTTGGCAGTCATGACTGTTAACTATGACAGCGCCAACTCAACTACCGCATTTTCCTGCGCGGCGCGTTTGAAACCTTCGAGCTTCGCCGCCACGGCGTTAACTAACTCGCGAACATTTTGATTCGTTACCGCGGAGATAGCGTAAAACTCATGGCCGTCATCCGCAGCTGCCTGCTTTAGAGACTCCAGACGCGCTGGATCATCAAGGGCATCGATCTTGGTCGCGACGACGATTTGCGGTCGCGTCGCCAAAGTAGGGTTATATGCCGCTAGTTCGTGATTCACCGTGCGATAGTCGTCTACCGTTTCCCTACCTGATGACGACGACACATCAACCAGATGAAGTAACAAGGTCGTCCGCTCAATGTGTCGCAGAAAGCGATCCCCGAGGCCCGCCCCTTCATGGGCGCCTTCGATGAGACCAGGAATGTCGGCTACCACAAAAGTGCGAAAGTCGCCTAAATCAACCACGCCCAAATTAGGTTCCAGGGTTGTAAATGGGTAGTCCGCAATCTTTGGCTTTGCTGCCGAGATAGTCGCAATCAAGGTCGACTTACCTGCATTGGGAAACCCGACGAGTCCGACATCAGCGAGCAACTTCAATTCAAGTTGCAAGTCCAACTCTTCGCCGTCACTGCCATCCTGGTGATAACGAGGCGCGCGATTAGTCGAAGTGGCAAAGTGCGCATTGCCAAATCCGCCGCGGCCACCGCGGGCTGCGAGCCACTTAGAGCCGTCGACGGTTAAGTCCTGCAATAATTCGCCGCTGCTTGCTTCAAAGATCTGAGTGCCAACCGGGACCCGCACTAAAACATTTTCGCCATCGCGTCCGGAGCGATTAGAGCCTTCTCCGTGCATGCCGCGGCCAGCAATATGTTCTGGGTTAAAGCGGAGATGAAGCAGAGTGTTCAGGGAAGAGTCAGCAATAATCCAGACATCACCTCCGCGTCCGCCTTCGCCGCCTGAAGGACCACCTCGCGGAACAAACTTCTCGCGTCGAAAAGCTGTTACGCCATTACCGCCATGCCCTCCCTGGACGTGAATCTTAACGCGGTCGATAAACATTTAAATCGAAAGCGACGCCAGGCGAGTCAATCTCCTCGCCTGGGCGTCGCATGAGAATAATCTCGTTGCGTCACCTAAGCGGGAGACGCCTGTTCGAGGGGATAGACGCTGATAAACTTGCCACCGCGACCTTTATCTTCAAACTTCACCACACCTTCGATCAACGCGAAGAGAGTGTCGTCTTTGCCACGGCCCACGTTCTTTCCAGGTTTCCACTTGGTGCCCCGCTGCCGTGCCAAAATATTGCCGCCCAGTACGCGTTCGCCACCGAATTTTTTCAAACCCAGTCGCTGCGATTGCGAGTCGCGGCCATTCCGAGATGAGCCAACTCCCTTTTTATGTGCCATAACTTATTTCCGATTGGCGATTGCCGATTTCCGATTGTTCAGTCGAACAGCGGTACCAGTCGTTCTCCAGTCGGCCTCCTAGCCAATCGAATCAATTCGTATCGCCGTATAACCCTGCCGGTGTCCCTGGGTGCGCTTGTAATGTTTGCGGCGCTTCTTCTTAAACACCAAAAACTTCGTGCCCCGTCCGTGTTCAACGACAGTCGCGGAGATCTTGGCCGCGCCTAAGACGGGCGTTCCGCCCTGATCACCAGTCAATAAAGCATCAATCTCAACAGTCTTTCCCGGGTCCGCTGCCAACGACGGAATTCGTACGGTGCTTCCCTGTTCTACGACAAACTGTTTGCCGCCGGTTTTGATAATTGCAAATGGCATTTCATTCACCTCACAGACGAAACTGACCCTCGGAAAAGTCGATTATTATAGGCATCCGAGCTTTAAACAGCAACCGCTCAGCGCGCCGTGGTCAGCGCGCCGTTCTTCTTCACGCCATTTTGCTGGAGAAAATGTTCCATAAAACTAGTTGAGATATCTCCGGCTTGGTACGCCGGATCGTCCATAATCTTCAAGTGCAAGGGAATCGTTGTTTTGATGCCCTCTACCACCATTGCCTCCAAAGCTCGCTTCATGCGGGCGATCGCCAGTTCGCGCGTGCGCGCATGAACAATCACCTTGGCAATCATGGAGTCGTAAAAAGGCGGCACTTTGTAACCAGAATAAACGTAGGTGTCCACCCTCACCCCAGGGCCACCCGGCAAATTGAAAGCGGTGATAGTTCCCGGTGACGGGGCAAAGGTTTCAGGGTTCTCCGCATTAATCCGGCACTCGATGGCATGACCGACAATCATCAGATCATCTTGCGTGTAACCAAGTCGTTCGCCGGCGGCGATGCGAATCTGATTACGTACAATGTCTGCAAGGGTCACCATTTCGGTCACCGCATGCTCCACCTGAATCCGCGTATTC
>JBAPXA010000091.1:0-5479 GCA_049283975.1 Pyrinomonadaceae bacterium
TAGACAGCGCGTGCGCTGGCGACGAGGGCCTGCGCGTCGCGATTCTCTCGCTGCTGAGTGACCCTGAGCAGTCCGATAGCTTCCTGCGGGAGCCTGCATTAAACATGGTTCGCAGGCACATGGCCCAGGATCAGGCCCAGCTGGACAAAGCAGAAGAGTTCACCCTAGTTGGGAAGCAGATCTCGCACTATCGCATTCTCAACAAACTGGGTGACGGCGGCATGGGAGTGGTCTATGAAGCGCAGGACATCAGGCTTGGCCGACACGTGGCCCTGAAGTTTCTGCCTGAGGAGGTGGCCCGGCACTCACAGGCCCTCGAACGCTTCCAGCGCGAGGCGCGAGCCGCCTCGGCCCTCAATCATCCACACATTTGCACCATCTATGATTTCGGAGAATGCGAGCGAGGGCCGTTTATGGTGATGGAGGTGCTCGAGGGGAGCACGCTCAAGCAGCGCATCTCGGGCAAGCCGCTGCCCTACCAGTCGGTGCTTGAGTTAGGCATTCAGATCGCCGAAGCTCTCGAAGCGGCTCATGCCAAGGCTGTCTTGCACCGCGATATCACGCCGGCTAACGTGTTCGTCACACAACGCGGTGAGGCCAAGCTGTTAGATTTTGGTCTGGCTAAGCTGGCGGGAGCAACTGCGGAGAACCTCGTCAGTCAGGGAGCCACGGCGACAGAACACTCGAAGGACTTAACCGTTCCCGGCGCACTCATGGGCACTGCGCCCTACATGTCCCCGGAGCAGATCTGCGGAGAACCTGTGGACGCGCGCTCGGACATCTTCAGCTTTGGTGCGGTCCTCTACGAGATGGCCACTGGGCAACCTCCGTTTTCGGGAGAAACCATCGAGCGGACCCGTCAAGCTATTCTCAGTAAGGAACCGGCTTCGCCGCGGAAACTGAATCCGCGCCTGCCGGCCGGCTTGGAAGGAGTAATTGTCAAGGTTCTCCAAAAAGAACCAAGCGCACGTTACCAATCTGCTTCAGACGTGCTGCACGATTTGAATGAATTTCGCAGAGCCAAGCAGCGCAGGAAGGTTTGGATTACCCGCGCTGCTGTGGCGGTTTTCACTTTGCTCGTGGGCATAGCTGGCGTCGTCGGCACATTCTTGTCGAAGAACTCTATCAATGAGGCCCCCAACATCATCCAGAGTCAGATAACCTCAAATCCGGTCAATGATTCCGTTTATATGGCAGCCATTTCAAGGGAAGGTAAAGAGATGGCATATACCGACCTTCGCGGAGTTCATGTCCGAGCCCTCGACACTGGCGAGGTCCAAGACATACCGACTTCCCCGGACCTCTGCTTTCGGTGAGCGAACCTAAGCTGGTTCCCGGGCGGAACCAAACTCCTAATTAACGGTGCGGGAGGGAGCGGTATTACGGGAATATGGACTTTGTCGATGGACGGCGGATTTCGGCAACTTCAAGCCGGCACCGGCGAAGCCGCCCTATCACCTGATGGTTCGCGCATTGTTTTCGAGAAAGACCAAGAGCTCTGGCAGATGGGACCGAATGGCGAGAACCTAGTGCGCTTGATCCAGCTTCCGCACGGTCCGCAGTTTGCGGGGCATGCTGGGCTTTCGAATTGGTCGAATCTGGCTTGGTCACCCGACGGTCGGTGGCTAACTTACATTCGCAAAGGAGACGAAAGCGGAGCCCCAGTTCTAGAAGGTCGCCTTCTGGAAGACGGGCGCACAGTTACGATTCTGACGGATCCAGACCTCCGTGGTTACTGCTGGCTCTCCGACAAGAGAATGACGTTAAACCGGTGGGAGGCTCCCGACAAACCGTTCTCGAATCTGTGGCAGGTTGATATAGATCCTCAAAAGATGAAAGCCGCGTCGAGACCACTCCGGTTAACAAATTGGGCGGGATTTGCTGTCTTAACCATGAACTCTACCCAAGATGGCAAGCTTATAGCGCTAACCAGGAAGACTGACCATAGCAATATTTTGATAGGCGAATTAACCGACAATGGCAACTCCCTATCTCATCCTCGCCGGATTGGTTCGCAGGATCGAGTAGAGTGGCCCGGCGGATGGAGCGCCGACAGCAAAGCATTATTCTTCCAATCGGATCGCACTGGAAACATGAATATCTTCCGCCAGCACGTCGATGCAACTGATGCGGAGGCGGTAGTCACCGACCAGAATGATAACCGTGCTCCAGCGCTGAGCCCGGATAGAGCTTGGGTCTTGTATTTTGCGTGGCCCCATTCAGCCCCGCACGTGAACACCGCTAGGTTGATGAGACGGCCAGTCGGGGGTGGCGTGCCCGAGTTGGTCCTGGAAGCGAAGGGTCTCCTCGGCTCTGCGCAAGCATCGTATCGCGTGGTGCTGCCGACAATGGCAGGCCAACCTGCTTTCCGATGTCCGTCCCTATCGCCCACGTCTTGTGTCCTCGGCGAAGCCGGCCCTAATGAGGTGACGTTCTACTCCTTCGTTCCAGTACCGGGGGCGGTCAAGACGGAGATCTTTCGGATAAAGACAGACCATCCAGATGGAGTGGCCTGGGACCTTTCGCCTGATGGTTCCCAAATCGCGTATGCCGAGTACAGTTGGCGGTCGGCGTCGATTCATATCCGCGAACTTACAACGAATGTGACACGCGATATTCCACTGAAAGGTCTGACGGAGTTATCGACTCTCTCATGGTCGGCAGACGGCAAGAGTTTCTTTGCCACAACCTTTGCTGTAACCGGAAGCAAGCTTTACCACGTGACGGATGAGGGCAAATACAGTGTTCTGTACAAGGGGGCAAAAGAGGTTGAAGGAGCGAGGCCGTCCCCAGATGGACGCTATTTGGCCTTCGGTGACGTTCAGTCCGCCAGTAACGTGTGGGTAGTCGAAGGATTTCCCCAGTAGGTATCGAGGGCCTGGTCCGGACACAGCGCCAGACGCGGTAATCCATGCTGTTCGCGAAGCCTTCATTCCTTCAGCTACTTCACGGTCAACAATAATTTTCCGCAAGTTGACTTGTCCCACGATTGTGAATGTGGAGACAAAAGCAATGTGAAGCGTGTGGCATCAGTGGTTGGCGAACGTTCTATCGCCGTCTCGTTTGTACATCACGTCCTCGCTGAATAGTTCACTCAGATGGAAATGCGCGCGTTGCTCAATCATTTTAGAAACCCGTCAAGAAGTCGTCATCGCGTTCTCACAGTTTCCGGCAAACACAAGAATAGGAAGCCCTGTTGAGAGTGCTTCCTATTACCGAGCTAATCGAGCGCTGCGTCAAATTAACCAGATGTGCAATGGGCAAACTGTCCGGTGGCCAGACCGTAGCGCGCCAGATTGCCATTAACCCGGCAGCGCCCGACTCACGGTAACCCGCTATTGAAATCGAATTGAAGATTAAAAACCTTGCTCCGCGCATGACCCGGACATATATGTAAAGGACACGGCCCTCGCCAACACGATGTGTTTCTCAGAAAATTTCGTGTGAAAGTATAGGGAAAGCGCGCTATAAAGTTGGGCACACAATTTGGCACACGAAAATGTGCCGCAGATGCAGTTGAAGCAGTGGATGCAGTGCAGGCGGCGCGAAATTCTCGTAAGAAATTTAGTGCTTGTTGATTCTAAAAGAGTTGGACCATTCTCGAGCACTACCTTGAGACGTAGGGTTCTGACAATTAATTCAATAGAGAGATTTTTGGTGTCTGTTTGGTGTCTATAATGGGAGAGCACCAGTGAGACTAAAGAGAATCATGAGTATTTGAGAGACGAAATCTAAATTCTTTTGACGAAGGCGGTTACGCGTAATTACTTCAGTTATAAGAGCTTAGCTGGGGCGCGGAGTTCGAGTCCCCCCTTCGGCACCAAGATTTTTGATTTTCCTCAGTGGCTTGAAGTAGTTCGAATCTTACTGCCCAATTAGTGCCATACCCGGCCGCAGTTAAGCTGTTTTCTCGCTACCGCCGTTCGCTCATTATTCGGCAGCCAAACCGTTAGACAGCGCGTTAACTCGTCTAACTCTCGCTCACGAGCCGAAATCTTGACTTGTGATGGTCTGAAACAGGGAAGACGACTCCCGCATTAATCAACTCTATGCCTGCATAGCGATCGGAAGAGTAGTACTCTGGCTGGACGATACTAATGACTCTCTAACATTAAGCGTGCGTATCGGCCATCAGAATCAATTCGAACGAGCCTACGCAGGCTCAAGTCTTAACCATCCCAACATCCTGACCATTCACGAGATTGGTGATCTAGATGGGACTTACGTGTTTCCTTTCTGCGAAATTCTTCGCAAGCATTTGTAAGAGTGCGCAGAATTCCTTCTCTGCGATCGAGAAAGTGCTGCTTTTCGCGGGAGGCACACACCTTGCTCAAGCAAGAGATTTGGGTGTGTGTGACCAGCGAGGCAAAGAGTCTTAAGAGATACATGGAGGTAAGCGATGACGATTAGTGCAACCACAAAGGTCCGAGACGTAGCTCTCGAACTGCCCCAGGCAACGAGGATTTTTGAGAAACTGAAAATCGATTATTGCTGTGGCGGCGACCAGCCTTTGGGTGAAGCCTGCGCAAGCGCAGGAGTGGAAGTGGCAATTCTGCAACGAATGCTGGACGAGGCCGGACAGGCAGAGGCGCGGCGCAGCGGTTCGCTCGATTTTCAAAAAGCCACGCTAAGCGAGCTTATCAGCCACATCCTTGAGAAGCATCACGTTTATACAAAGGAGCAGATGGCGAGACTTGAACCCCTCATTAATAAGGTCATTGGGGCGCACGGAGAGAACCATAAGGAGTTGAACGATATTGGCGGAGTGTTTCAAAGGCTTTGCGTCGATCTGGACCCGCACATGCTCAAGGAAGAACGGATCCTCTTTCCTTACATCGTCGAAATGGAAGCGTCGGTACTTCAGAACAGACCAGCGCCGTTCGCTCCATTCGGCACCGTCAACAATCCCCTTCGCATGATGATGATGGAGCACGAGACAGTGGGCGATCTGTTGCGTGAGTTGCGCTCGTTAAGCTCGGATTACAACGTGCCTGCGGATGGGTGTTTGAGCTACCAGACCCTCTATCAAGAGCTTGAAGCATTCGAGCAGGATTTGCATCAGCACATCCATCTTGAGAACAACATCTTGTTTCCCCGAGCGATCGAGTTGGAAGCGAACACCTAGTCCATGAGAAGCTTTAGCGACTTGCTGGAGTTGCATAAGCAACTCGACAAATTGTTTCTTGAACACCAGCGGGCGTTGTTACGACTGGATATGAGGCGAGCTGCGGCGCTGCTCGAAACGTATGAAGCCGACCTACTCGCTCACATCCGTGACGAGGAAGCGTTGATGCTTCCACTTTATCGCGAGCGCGTCGCAGCCCCGGTCGGCGGTGCCGCCGAAATCTTTCTCGGCGAGCACGACAAGCTGCGTCAATTTCTCGCTTTATTCAAAGAAGAGTTGGTGAAGTTAGAAGCAGTTGAAGACCTCGAGCGTGGAGTTCTATTCCTTATTGATTCGCAGCACCTTTTCAAACGG
>JBAPXA010000092.1:0-5328 GCA_049283975.1 Pyrinomonadaceae bacterium
TTTACTAGCTGAGAAATGTCCCGCGCGACTTCAGGCTTGGCCATTTTCTCTGAAAGTGCCCTGAGAAGGCCTTCAACCTTAGCGATTTCCGCTTCGATAATCTCGGGGCTGCGGGCCTTCTTGATAACCTTCACTCCCGAGGCTGGTGGCGGCGTTGCCCGGCCTTTCTTGCGTTTTGAGTTTGCTTCGGAGGCTGAAGCTCTGCGCCTCTGCGTCGCCTCTTCAGTTTTTTCTTCCTCACCAGGCTCAGTCGAGATGTATCGATCATCAATCGAGACTACCGAATGTTCCGCACGACTTGTCTCGGCAAGCCCGGCCTTCCAATCGTGATATTCGGTGTAATCGCCATCGTAGTGTTCGGCATTGCCTTCGCCATCAAGAGCCAGAATCTGCGTCGCTACCCGATCGAGGAAGAAGCGGTCATGACTGATCGTCACTATCGTTCCCTGATAGGCGTCGAGCGCTTCTTCGAGAGCTTCGCGCGAGGGAATGTCGAGATGGTTAGTCGGTTCGTCGAGCACTAATACGTTTACGCGCGAGTAGATCAGTTTCGCGAGCGCGAGCCGACCTTTCTCGCCGCCTGACAGATCGCGAACGTGTTTGTAAACGTCATCGCCGGTGAAGAGAAACTTTGCCAGGAACGAACGGAGTTCACCGGCGGTAGCACTCGACGGCGCAACCCGCCGCAACTCCATAATTATCTCGTTGCGGTCGTCAAGATCGTCGAGCTGCTGCGCGTAGTAGCCAATGTTTACTTTGGAGCCCCAGGCGATTTCGCCGCCGAGGGCGGGGATCTTCTTAAGAATCGTCTTCAGGAAAGTCGTTTTCCCGGAACCGTTGGGACCGATGATTCCCAGACATTCACCGCGTCGCAGGATGAAAGAGATATCGCGAGCCAATTCCTTATCCGGATAACCGACGCTCGCGTGATTCACCGTCAGTACGTGATTCCCGGTGCGTTCGATCGATTGCAAACGAAAATCCCCTGATGATTGTTCACCGCGAACCGCGTCCACCCGTTCGAGTTTCTCGAGCATTGTGCGACGGGACTTTGCTTGCTTCGTCTTTTGCCCAGCAAGATTGCGGCGAATGAACTCTTCCGTCTTGGCAATTAGCTGCTGCTGATTGTCGTAGGCGCGGCGCTGTGATTCACGCCGCTCCTCGCGCTCGGCCAGGTAATAGGAATAGTTGCCGGCGTAACTCGCTGCCTTGCCGTTTTCCAGATCGACGATCCGGCGGCAGGCACGATCAAGGAAATAACGATCGTGACTGACTATCACGTAGGCAGCCGCGTAGGTTTGCAAAAACTCTTCGAGCCACTCAACGCCCTTAACATCGAGGTGGTTTGTTGGCTCATCGAGCAAAAGAACGTCCGGCTCAGCCAACAAGAGACGAACGAGACCCAGCCGGTTCTGCTGTCCTCCCGAAAGCTTTTCGGTTTCGAGAGTCCACGTTTCGCGTTCAAACCCAAGACCCAAGAGGATTGCTTCAGCCTTAGCCGCATAAGCGAAGCCGCCTTCGCGTTCGAACTCGTGTTGCAGGTCGCTATAGCGCTCCAGAATTTTTTCGAGATCGTCCGTGACCTCTGCCATGCGATGTTCCAGCTCGTGCATCTCATGTTCGATCTGTTGCAAATGACCAAAGGCAGCGAGCGCTGATTCGTGCACGGTCGAGCCTGCTTCGAAGTGCACGTGCTGAGAGAGTAGTCCAAGCTTGACGCCACGCGCGCGCACAACATCGCCGCTATCCGCAGACTCTTCACCACTGATAAGACGAAAAATCGTCGTCTTGCCCGCGCCGTTACGCCCCACCAGACCGACGTGCTCGCCGGGGTTTATCTGCAGCGAAACACCACGCAGAATATCGTGCGTGCCGTAGGACTTATGAACTTCTGAAAGACGAAATAACATTGCAACTGCTGCAAGTACTTACATAACAAGACGGGTGCGGAGCCTGACTAAGCCTCCGACACCCGCCTGGAGATCCTCTAGCTCCGTTATTACTTCGGTGAGCTGCTGACTTGCGGACTCGCCGCCGGACTCGCCGCCGTCGTAGGACTGGCAACGCTCTGCGGAGTTGTCGTTGGGTTTGCAGCGCCAGGCGACGCGGGACGCAAGCCCAGGTTACCGGGATTTGTCAGCATGTTCGCCGCGAGGTTGTTAACAATCTTCGCCTCGTTCATCGCGGTTTCCAGGAGAGCAGCATTCAAAATTTCTTTGCGCTGATTGATCAACGCCTGTGTGATCTGCGTGCGCACGCCGGGACTTTCAAGCGTCAGGTTTTCGGTTTGCAAACGCTTCTCCGATAACTTGAAGATATACCAGCGATTGTTCACCAGTTTCGGTTCAGTGAAACTGCCAACCTGCATCGGGCCCATGAAAAGATCCATCAACTCTTTCGGCAACCCGGCTTGCTTCAAACCGTCTTCGCTGAAGAAGCCGATGTCGCCGCCACGGATCAGGCTGTTGGCATCCTCACTCTTCGAGCGAGCGACCGTCGCAAAATCCTGTCCACCTTTTAGTTGCTGGTAAAGATTATCAATCTTCAGCTTTGCTTCCGCTTCATTCTTCGCATCGTTCTGCGGCAGGATTCCCTGCGGACCGTTGTCAGCCGGATCAACGATAATCACCGCCAACGCTACGCCGCGCTGGCTGACAAATTGGTTCTTGTTACCGTTGTAGAATTCTTCGACTTCCTTGTCGTTAATCGAAATCTTCCCCGTGTACTTGTCCTGAAGATTCTTAATCGCAATGTCTTTGCGGGCCTCTTCGCGCAGGGATTCCATGGTGAGATTCTGCTCTCTTAGGCTCTTCTGAAACTCGTCATCGGTCACACCGCTTTGCTGCTTTTGCTGGTTGATGGCGGCGGTGACCTGATCGTCAGTAGGAAGCTGCTTCTCTCTTTCAGCCCTTTGAAACAGGACTTCGCGCTGCATCAAACTGCTCAGCACCTGCAAGCGAGCCTGCGCAAGTTCGAGTTGCGAAAGCTGCGCCTGCTTGCCTCCGGCCTGTTGACTGATGGCACGTTCCACGTCAGCCAACATGATATTGCGGCCGTTGACGGTGGCGGCTACCGTATTGTCCTTGGCGTCGGAGCCTCCGCCCGAACTGCACGCTCCCAGAACCAGCGCAACCAGCGCGAGGAGTGTGGCCGTGATACTTAGTTTCGCAATTTTCTGCACGTTTAATTTGCTCCTTTAGAAATCGAACCAACACCGGGGAGATCGTCACCCCTTGACGATGTGGAAATCCGTTTGTTATAAACCTTGGTTTCTGATAATGCTCAGATCGTAGACTATGTAGTACAGCAATAATTTTGGGTTACTAAAACCCTGGAGGTTTAGGAAAATGGCTAAGCGTTGCGAAGTTTGTGGCAAAGGCCCTCAATTTGGAAATAACGTCTCACATGCGAACAATCGCACCCCGCGGCGGTTTAATCCCAACCTGCAATCGATCCGCGTGCAACTGCCGAAGGGCGGTGCCCAACGGATGAAGGTTTGCACCAACTGCATCAAGGCCGGCAAGATCTCCAAAGCAGCCTAGTCAAATTCTAAAACTCTCAAAGAACCGGTGCGGCGACGAACTCGTCTCGCCGGTTTCGTTATTCCCGCAAGAGCGCTACCGCTTCGATCTCTACCCGCGCATCTCGAGGCAAACGCACAGCCTGAACAGTCGCCCGTGCCGGTGGCTCATCGCTAAAAAACTTTCCGTAAACCTCATTCATGGCGGCGAACTCTTCCATGTCGGCCAGGAAGACTGAGGTCTTTACGACAAGCTGTAAGTCGCTTCCCGCGGCCGCGAGCACCGCGGCCAGATTGTTCATTACCTGCCGCGTCTGTTCCGCAATCCCGCCGGAAACAAATTTCCCCGTTTCCGGGTCAATTGGAATCTGCCCTGAAACAAAAACAAATCCGCCTGCTTTGATGGCTTGGGAGTAGGGTCCGATAGCCTCGGGGGCCTTTCCAGTCTTTACAACCTGCCTCACAGTTTCGATCGCCTCAATTTTGAGTCTCTAAGCAAAGGCGGGATTTTAACAAAAGGTTCAGCTAAGGGCAAAGATGGGACAAGAATGGGGTAAGACAGGTGTAGCTCTCAATCTGAGCTTTGTGCTTTGATCTTTGTTCTTTCCTTTTGTGATGCTGCTTGCTGCACTCAAGATAGGTTGGCGAACAAAGCTCCAGGGGCAAAGCACAAAGCTCGTTGTTAGTTACGCTATCCCCTGCATGCGTTCGACATCCAGAACTCCGGGGACGCCCTTGATTGAATTGATCACCTTGTCAAGGTGCTTTACATCAAAGACTTCGACTGTAACTTCGATATGTCCTTTTTCGTCGGGCGCAACTGAGGCGCGCGCGTCTCGGATTCCGGTCTTCATATCTGAAATCGCTCCAGTTATGCCGGCAATCATTCCGGTGCGATTCTCAGTCACGGCGAGGAGCTTGACCGCATACGCCGTCTTATCCTGCTGCCCGGCCCACTCCACTTCTACGATCCTTTCTTTGTTAACCATCAACTGCATCACGTTCTTGCAGCTGCGAGTATGAACCGCCACGCCCTTGCCGCGCGTGACATAACCGATGATGTCTTCACCGTGCAAGGGATTGCAGCAACGCGCTCTAGTCACCATTAGATCGTCTACACCGCGAACCACAATCGAATCGTCGCCTAGTCTAATCAAGCGCTTTACGGCACGAACGCCACTGCGCAGCCGCGACTCTTTCTGTTTGTCCAGTTGCTCGAATTGCTCCGGGCCCAGGTACTTGGCGATTACATTGCGCGGCACCAGCTTTCCGTAACCGATAGCTGCCAACAAATCATCTACCCGCCCGTAGCCATACTCACTGGCGACCCGTTTCATGCCGCCGTCGCCGTCGCTCAGCATCTTCTTCACGGACAGCTGAAAGCGGGCGGCCTCTTTTTCGAATAGCTTGCGTCCAATCTCCATTGACTCGGCGCGTTGCTGTTCCGAGACCCAGTGGCGCACTCGATTTCGCGCTCGCGATGTGACAATGAAGTTCAACCAATCGCGGGAAGGATGTGACGAAGCCGATGTCAAAATCTCGACCACATCGCCGTTTTGAATCTTCGTTCTCAACGGCGCCATGCGGCTGTTGATGCGCGCACCAGTGCAGGTGTTACCCACTTCAGAGTGGATCATGTAGGCAAAATCGACGGGAGTGGCGCCGCGCGGCAGTTGGATCACCTTGCCCATCGGCGTGAAGGCGTAGACATCCTTCGGATACAGATCAAGTTTTAATGAATCGATGAAGTCGCGTGAGTCTTTTACTTCCTGGGTCCACTCAACGAGCGAGCGTAACGCCTGCAGAGC
>JBAPXA010000093.1:0-12481 GCA_049283975.1 Pyrinomonadaceae bacterium
GCTTTGGATCACATTCCAATCAAAGCTTGAAGAGCTCTTACTCTTTTTCAGGCATTGTCCAACTTTAGCCAGAAAACCAAAGCGGTGTCGCGCTTCGCTTGCCACCGCACTCCAAAGGCGAACTTCAAAGCTCATTTTCTCATCTGCGGATCGAAGGCATCGCGCAAACCATCCCCAATAAAGTTCAAGGAAAACAGTGTCAGTCCCATCGTGACTCCCGGACCGATCAGTTGCCAGGGATAGATGGCAATACTCTGACTGCCGTCCGCAACCAAACTTCCCCACGACGCGATAGGCGCTTGCACTCCAAATCCGAGGAAAGAAAGAAACGCCTCGGATAGCATTACTGTCGGAATCGTCAAAGTCGCATAGACGATCACCGGGCCGAGTGTGTTTGGCACGATGTGCCTAAAGATGATTCGTGGTGTCGAAACACCGGTGGCCCGCGCGGCGAGAACAAACTCCTGGTTCTTTAGCGAAAGCACCTGCCCGCGAACAATGCGTGCCATCGTCAGCCACGACACCGCACCAAGTGCGACAAACAAAAGTATCAGCTGTCCCTCTGCAGTTTGTTTCTTGAACATTGAGAGCAGAACGATGACGATGATGATGTAAGGAAGCGAATAGAGCACGTCGACCAGACGCATCATTATGTTATCGGTGCGACCTCCAAGGTACCCGGCAATCGCTCCGTAACTGACTCCGATGATCAGGGACATGAGCGTTGCGATGATGCCAACCATCAGTGAAATCTGACCACCTTGCAGTACGCGTGCGAGCAAATCACGACCCTGGTTATCAGTGCCCAGGGGGTGCTTCGCTGAAAGCGAGCCGTCGGGCGCTCTAAATGGCGGAAACGACTTTATCAACGCCGCGTCCGAGGGAATGTAGTCAGGAGTGGCGCCGGTCAGCTGCTTAATCAGAAATGGCCCAATCAAGGCAGCGACGATGATGAGAAAGACGAACGCCATGCCCAGTACCGCGAGTTTGTTCTTCAGCAAGCGTCGCCAGGCATCCCGCCAGAGCGAAGTTCCGCGCACCACTTCTCCAAGTTCCGCCGAGCGCACATCACCTTCACCGACGGCCAACTCGGCCCCGGTATGGATGATGTCACCCGCACGTGCACGAATCGGAGGCTCGGGCGTGGTGCCCAGGGGCGTCAGGGCAGGCTCGACTTTGTCCCCGTGCGCAGGTTTCTTTGGGAGATCTTCTTTCACGGTGAACGCTTAGCTAATAGCGAATTCGGGGATCGAGATAACCGTAGGCAATGTCGACCAGCAAGTTCATCAAAAGTAGAACAATGGCAACGAAGGCGACGATTCCGATAATCAACGGTTCATCACGATTCAGCGATGCTTGCAGGAAATAGTTCCCCAACCCGGGAAGAATGAAAATTCGTTCTACAACGACCGTGCCCGTGAGCAGGAACGCGAGTGCCGGACCGGTAAAGGAAACTACCGGCATCAAACCGCCTCTGAGGGCATGACGCAGGATCACTTGTCGTTCACTCAATCCTTTTGCTCTCGCGGTCCGAATGTAGTCTGAGCGCAGCACCTCGAGCATTCCTGCACGCGTCAAGCGGGCGATGTAAGCCGTGTAGATTGCAGCCAGGGTGATCACCGGCAGGATGATGTTCCGGCTGGGAAATCCTTCCCACCTTGAAGGCGGCAACCAATACAGCGTCAGTGAAAACACGAGCACCAGGATCGGCCCCAGCACAAAATTCGGAATCGAGATTCCCAGCATTGCCAAACCCATCGAAGCGTAGTCCCAAACCGAATTAGGTCTGACCGCCGCGGTGGCGCCGATCGTTATCCCAACGATTAGCGCCAGCAGGTAAGCCAGCAAACCGACAGTTGCAGAGATGGGAACCGAGCGGGCGATGATGGCGTTAACTGATTGGCCCGGATAGGTGAGCGACGTACCAAAATCGAGATGCCTGAGAATGCCCCACATTGTCCGCCGGTATTGCTCATACCAGGGCTTGTCGAGCCCGTACTTTTCACGAATGTTTTGTTCAATCGCCGGAGGCAGTTTCTTGTTGCCGGTATAAAAATTTCCGGGTGCAAGTCTGATTAGTCCCCAGGTAATTGTAATTACCACCAGGATCGTGGGGATGGTGATGAGTAAACGTTTGATGATGAAACGAAGCATAAGAAAGACAGGCACGGATGCCTGTCTGCTATTCAGCCAAACTTGGAGTGCTATAGTCCCACTTTGCCGGATCGCGTTCGATGTAAACAAACTTCCAGGCAAACAAAGAGGATGGATTTGGATAGAGACCCTTCACGTACGGCTTCTTGACCCAATTCACCGAAGGCGTCTCCAGCGGGATCGTCGGTTGAGCGTCGAGCATATACTTTTCCGCTTTAGCCAATAGCTCGTAACGCTTCTGCTTGTCGGCTGTGTGATTCGCCGTTTCCAGTAAGTCCGCGTAATGCTTGTCCCACCAACCGCTGCCATTGTCTCCCCCGGGCGTTAGAAACAGATTGAGGAAGGTGGAGGGATCCATGTAGTCGGCGCCCCAAATTCCCAGGGCGAAGCCTTTGTATTCCAGCTTCCCGCGAGCGGCCATGTAGGTTTTCGCTTCGAGGTTATTGAGCATTACCGTGATTCCCAGGTTCTGCTTCCATTGCGCCTGCATGAACTCACACAGAGTTTTGTTAGACGAGTGAGTTGCAAACATTAACTTCACTTCGTCCGTGGGAAACTTCTCACACACATACGTCCCATCGGGTTTTTGAGTGACCGGATATCCCGCTTCGCCCAACAGTCGTCGTGCTTCGGCTGGATTGAACGCCTCTCCCTGTGGCTGGGGATAACCAACAAAGATTCCGGTTGGAGTAAAAGCAGAAAGAGGCTTGGTGGTGCGTTTTGATTTCGAGTAGGTCTCCTTATCAATCGCCATGTTGAAAGCGCGGCGCACGCGCAGATCATTCATCGGCGGTTGGGTGACATTGATCAGGATGTAAGTGATAGCCGCTTCGGCGGCATCCATGAAATCCTTCTTGGGCCGCACCACATCAACCCAGGCGTGTGGGACCGAGTGGTTCACCACTGCATCAGCGGCGCCGACCTTGTACAGGTTCATCGTGGTCGGGTGATCCGTTGAAACGTAGAAACGAATTTCATCCAGATGCACATTTGCTGCGTCCCAGTACATCGGATCCCTCTCCACCACCACTTCGTTGTAAGGTTTCCACGACTTCAACTTAAAGGGGCCACAGGTGACGATATTTGCCGGGTCAGTCCAGCGGTCGCCATACTTTTCGATCACCTTCCGCGGCACGAGGCGAAAGAGCTGATGGGCGGCTAATCCAGTGAAATAAGGCGCCGGCTGTGCAAGCGAGATGCGCACCGTGTAATCGTCTACGGCTTCAATCCCGACATCTTCACCCATAACCTTTACGAGCTCTGTGTTTGCCACCGCCGCCTTCAGCTTTGGATTTGCGTCCAACATTTTCTGGCGCGCTTTTTCACTGCCGGGCAGCACCAGGCGCGCGGGCGAATGCATGTACTGATGAAACTGTGTATCGGCAGCAGCGGACGTCCCGTCGGCAAGTGAGTACTCGTGCTCGTTAGCGCCCAACAATTTCTGGCTCAAGGACAGGGGTGCGACGGGTGGCCCGTCAGCGAAGTCTTGCTCCAGCAGGAACTTCCCCGTTTGTGGATCACGCACAAAGACTGACTTGGAATTGAAGGCCTGAGCGTACTTGATGTAGTAGGCAAGATTCGCGGTGCGCGATTGCACCTCCGGAGACAAAGCCCGGCGCAAGCTGTAAGTGAAATCGTTGGCGTTGATGGGATCGCCATTAGACCAGCGCGCATTGTGGCGCAGATGGAAAACAAACTCAGAAGAATCGTTATTGGTGTCCCAACGCTCGGCAATCGCGGGAATTGCGTCTAGCGATTTGGGATGATACTCGACGAGCCCCTCGAAGAGAGCCATGTAGATGCGCGCTTCTGGTTGCCCCGAGCTGATCGCCGGATCAAACGATTCGGGCTCAGGGCCATTCACATAGCGAAGGATGTTGCGTTCAGGAGGTGTGGTCTTGCCGAAGAATTCTTCGTTGCCAGAGGCTACATTGCAGCTAAGCGATGCCAGGGCAGAACCCGCCAGGAGAATTGCAATGATGATTCGCTTGCGGATGCAGTCGATGTTCACTTGATTTACCTGCTCACGAGGGCGATTCGCGCCGAAAGTTAACACGCGGAAATGCTTTGATCAAGAAACAGCTGAATGCCGATTGGCGATTGCCGATTGCCAATTGGCTCGTGGCGCAAAGCGACAATCGGAAATCGGCAATTGGAAATTGGCAGTGTTCTTCTATCTTCCGCTGTTGGCGTTCTTCGGTGCTGTCCAGTTTGTTTCTATGCGCACCCGCCGGAGTGAAGGAGCGTCGAGCAAGTTGGAATCGAAACCCGTTACGTAAGGTTTGACGAGCGCATGAGACGAAGCGAAATAGAGCGGTATGGCCCGCAATTCCTTCAACGCATCTGCTTCTGACTCGAGAGGTGAGGGCTTCGGGGATTCTAATCTCTCGCGGGCCGTACCGCTCGACCCGCTTGCCGCTGTGGTCGCGTTTGCAGGTGAAGCAACAGGTTGGCTTTCTGGTTGAAATAGCGCGCGGATATTCGTTAGCTCATCCGTCGTCTGCATAACCATGCCGCGCCGCACTACGTCGTACTCGCCTGCCGAGATCGCAGCTTCGTATTCGTCCCAGCCCTTAATGCTGATTTCAATTTCGATATTCAGAATGCTGCGCCACATCTGGGCGATCGAGTTTGCGATCAGCCGCTGTTGTTCGTTGCGGTTTATTAGCAGCCGCACGACGGGAAAACCCCGCCCGTCCGGATAGCCTGCTTCTGCCAATAGTTCACGCGCGCGTTCCGCGTCCAGTTCGAGCAACTCTGTTTTTGACACTACGACTTTCGCCGATTCTGTTTTCAACTCCGGAAGAAACTTCTTCGCTGGCTCGGTCGCGCCACCCATATCATCCTGGGCCAGCCTTTCTCTATCAATTGCGATCGCGAGGGCCTCGCGTACGCGCACATCGTCAAAGGGCTCGTGAGCCACGTTGAAACTGTAATAGGTCAGGGCGCCATACGTTTCCCGGCGAAAGTCCTGATAGGGCGCGAGTAGTTTCAGCGCCAAAGGCTCAAACGCAGAGTTGGTGACGGCATCCACTTCTCCGGCGCGGTAAGCAGCCAGGGCGGCTTCCGCATTGTTGGCGCCAATAAACTCCACGCGTTCCAAAGCAACTTCGTTTCTCGCCCAGTAGTTGTCAGCGCGCTGCAGCAAGACGCGATTTTTATCCTGTTGGGTCAAAAGAAAGGCGCCATTTGAAACCAACCCAGTGGCATCGATCCGTTTGAGCGTATTTTCTGGCGCAACCTTGATGGGACGGAACACGGGATGCGCAACGAGAGCCGGGAAATTCAAGTCGGGAACTTGCAGCCTTACTCGCAACACATGTTCGTCGACTGCCTCGGCGCCAAAGCGCGCGTCAGCCCGGGTTATTGGGTTTTCGGAGTTGGCCCGCGTCCCACGCGAGCTACTGTTGCGCGCTGGAACCTCGGGAACCGAAACAGCGGCACTGCCGACGATGTTGCTCAGGAGATCCGTATGCGGTGCAAGATCGCCGATACGCATAGTGCGCCGCCAGGAATCGACGAAGTCCTTCGCCACCACAGCATCGCCGTTTGACCAGCGCGCGTTTTCGCGTAAGTAGAATGTCCAGGTGCGCCCGTCGTTGGCAGACTCCCAATGTTTCGCAACTGCCGGGACGGGCGCTAAGGTTTGCGGATCATAGTCTGTCAGTCCTTCAAAAAGCGCCCGCACCAGATCAGTGTCGGGGGGCGCCGCCGCGAAGGCTGGATCGAAAGTTTGCGGGAGCGTGCCATCGATCCAACGAAAACCCTGCTCTCGAGGAACAATTATGCTGCCGTAATACGCTTCGTAGGTTTGACCTGTGAAACAGCCGCTGGGCGCAATGCTCAAGGCGACCAGCAGCAGGCTAGTTAGAGAGAATCTTAATCTGGAGGGAAAGCGGTTCAGATTCATTCGCATGCAATTAGACGAGTTCCTGCAGCTGAGAAAAAACCTGCGCTGTCCGCGCGCGCGTGGCTTCGAAACCCTCGGAAGTGTCAATCAGATAGTCAGCAAACTTACATTTTTCTTCCTGAGACATTTGGGCAGCGATCCGCTGGCGCGCTTCTGCTTCGGAAAGTCCATCCCGCTTAAGCAGTCGCTCCAGCTGCACCTCCGGACGGCAATGTACCACGATCAACTTGTCGAATCTTTTGTAACCACCAGACTCAATCATCAGGGCCGCATCGACTACAGCGATGCCGGAAGGATCTTCTTTTTCCCATTCGCGCAACAGTTCATCCTGGCGGGCGACGATGTAGGGATGAAGGATGGAGTTTAGCAACTCTCGTTTGTTTTGATCGGGAAAGACAATTGCTCCCAGCTTCGGGCGGTCGAGAGTGCCATCATCACGCAGCACTTCCGAGCCAAAAGTTTCAACGACAGTAGCGAGTCCGGGCGCTCCCGGCATCACCACTTCGCGCGCTGTGTGGTCGGCATCGACAACGTGACAGCCAAGCTCCTGCAGTACGCCGGCAACGAACGACTTACCAACGCCGATTGATCCTGTAAGCCCGACACGAAGCATCGTTGTGGATTGGGTCATTGAGCGATTGAGTCATCGGGTCATTGAGCGATTGAGTTAGTTGAATCATTTAAGACCGGATAATCGAAAAAACAGGCGAACGACTCAATGATTCAATCTCTCAATGACTCAATTTCTCAATCTCTCAATCTTTGTTTCGCTGCCTTTACCGTATTTGCCAGAAGCATCGCCACAGTTAACAGGCCTACGCCTCCGGGGACGGGGGTCCGCCGGCCCGCTACGAGATCTGCCTCAGCCGGGTGCACATCACCAACGAGGGTGTACCCGTGTTTGGCGATGATCTTGATTCGTCGCTCGGCGTCTTCACCAAAAAGCTCGCGCGCGACTGACTCATCGATAACGCGATTCATACCCACATCGATGACGGTCGCACCGGGCTTGATATAGTCGCCTCCGACCATGGCGGGACGGCCGATCGCCACCACCAGAATATCTGCGCGGCGTGCGACGGCAGCAAGGTCGCGTGTACGCGAGTGACACACGGTTACAGTGGCATCGTTCTGAATCAGCAGTTGGGCCATGGGACGCCCAACAATCTGGCTGCGGCCAATCACACAGGCGTCAGCACCAGCTATCTCAATGTGATTACGTTTCAGCAGCTCCATGATCCCCGCCGGAGTACAGGGAACGAAGTTTGGGTGACCCATTGCCAGCTTGCCGACATTTTGCGGGTGAAAGCCATCGACGTCCTTGGCCGGACCGACCGCTTCGAGAATTGCACTCTCATCGATTCCCTTTGGCAGTGGCATTTGGATTAGCACGCCATGCACGTCCGGCCGCGCGTTAAGTGAGGCTATTAAAGCCAATAGCTCGCTTTGTGAAGTGCTCGCTGGAAGCGCGTGGTGCTCAGAATAGATCCCAACCTCTTCGCAGGCTTTGATCTTATTACGAACGTAGACCTCGGACGCAGGATCGTCTCCAACGCGCACTGCGGCAAGACAGGGTTTGATTCCCTCCTCCGCCCAGAGCCTAGCCACGCTCGCCGCAACTTCTTTCTTGATATCGTTGGCCACACTCGCACCGTCCAATATGCTGGCGCGTTTTACGGCTAGAGTTTTCTGTTCGTTCGAAGCCATTTGTGCTTAACACTCACTGGACCGCGTTTGGGAATTGTCTGACCATCGTTGATAATTCCATACGTGCATCATAAAGCCAAATTCACGCGCATCGTCATTGTTCTTGCGACAGTAGCATTTCTTTTTTCCACAGCACCTGCACAATCGGCCCAGGATAAACATCAGCAGCTACGTAGCGCGATTGATTCGGGCGATGTTACCTCGGCCCTAGCCCAACTCCGCGCGCTGCAAGCGTCCAATGAGCAGCTCTTCGCCGCCAACAACTACGATTACCTGTTTGCTCGCCTTAGTGAAGGAAGGGGCGATTTTGCAAGCGCAGCAAAACATTATCAGGCCAATATCCAGCGCAACTCGGTGCTTATGCAGTACTCACTCTGGCACTTCGCACAAATGGGGCGAGCCACCGGTGATCTGCTTTACGAACGCGAACGCCTGAGAATGCTCCTGAATTTAGCGCCGAATGGCCTCTTGCGTGACTCTGCCACAATGAGATTGGGTCAAAGCTTCCTTGAAAGTCAGGACTTCAGGGGCGCCGCAGTTGCTTTTCGTCAACTCAGCACTTCAAAGAGCGTGGGGCTAGTTCGCGAAAGTCAGGCGTTGCTGGGTAAAGCTTTGCTCAAGGACGGAAATTTGGCGGAGGCTCGTGACGTATTTACGAAACTCTTGCAGCAAATGCCCGATGCCGCACGCCCTGACGACTTTGCCTTGGAGGCGGTGCGTGCGTTAGACAGCCTCGATGCGGGCGGACAATCAGGCCGCGTCGGGCAACTTACTGAAGCGGAGCACCTGCTTCGCGGTTCGGTCTACCAGTTCAATCGCGACTTCAACGCGTCTCGCCTGCATTACGCAGCAGTGCTTGCGCGCTTTCCTCAAAACCCCACGATCCCCAACGCGCTTTATCAGATCGGTCGCGGTTTTTATCTGCAACAAAACTATGACGAGGCACTGAAGTACTTTCAGCGCGTGCTGACAGAATTTCCTGAGAGTATGAGCGCTCGCGACGCGCTCAGCTTTACCGCGGGCTCCTATAACCGGCTGAAACGTACTGACGAGGCAATCGCTGCTTACAAACTCTATAGCGAGAAGTTCGCAGATGGTCCCAATCCCGAACGTCCTTTCCTGAATATCATTGATGCTCTGCACGAAGCAGGACGTTATCGTGAGGCCCTCGAGTGGGTGCAGCAGACCAGAGTGCGCTTTCGGACTCAACTTGGCAGTGCTTTGGCACTATTTGCCCAACTGCGAATTCATCTAGCTCAGGGTAACTGGCAGAGCGTTGTCTCGGACGCCACTGAATTAGCTGCGGCAACGGATCTGGGAGGGACTCGAGTCGCGGGAGGAACTACTCAGTCCGAGCTGACGTTTTTGCGCGCCTTCGCACTTGAACAATTAGGTCGCAACGCGGAAGCAGTTGACGGTTACCTCTCAATTGCGGATGGAACTAATGACTACTATGGCAAACGGGCCACACAGCACCTGCTCGCCCTGGCCAAAGATCCCAAAACAAACTCATTGATTCAGAATCGGGCATCTTCACTGCGTGCTGAAGCTGAGAAGTTAATTAACGCAGGAAATGCGGACGACGGTCGCCGAGCCGCGCAGAATGCTCTTCGCTTGGTTTTGGATCAGGCGCAACACGATGAAATTCTGGAGCTGGTTTTACGTGCCTACGAGACACTACCGTCCTACAGACTTCCTGATTTTAAGATGCAGCCCTTAGGAAGACAGGAGGTGCGTCAAGGTGCATCTGAGCCTTCTCTCAACACTCACAAGGAACTTGCCGATGAGCTTTTGTTTCTGGGCCTTTTCGACGAAGGAGCGCCTGAGTTGGTCGCGGCGCGAGCTGAGAACAATAAAGCAGAAGCGGGCAAGCCGCCGGCGAAAGCGACTGCTTCGATTTTCAGCGACGCTGACTTCACAGTCGCCGTTTATCAACTTCGGGGCGGCCACGCAGATCAAGCAGTGAAGTTTGGCGAGCAGTTTTGGCGGAATGTGCCCGGCGACTATGTGCTGGAACTGGCGCCGCGCCATCTGGTTGACTTGCTCTATCCTCTGCCGTATCGCGATTCGCTTCTAAAACATGCGCCGTCACGTGGCGTCGATCCGCGCTTTGTGATTTCGGTTGCGCGCCAGGAGTCGCGGTTTCAGCCGGCCGCCAAATCGCTCGCTGCCGCACGCGGGCTGATGCAATTCATTGCCGAAACTTCGAACGCAATGGCGGCTGAACTGAGTTTGCAGAATTTCAGCCAGGACGATCTTTACAATCCGGATACGGCCATTCTGTTTGGTTCGCAATACCTGGCCGGGTTATTCAAGCAGTTTCCGGGCGAGCCGCAGGCCGTTGCTGCTTCGTATAACGGCGGGCCAGAGAATATGGCGCGGTGGCTGGCGCGGTCGCGCGCCAACGATCCGGATCGCTACGTTTCCGAAATCGGTTTTGCCCAAACGAAGGACTACGTCTTTAAAGTCATGTTGAACTACTGGCAATACCAGGTGCTCTATGATGAAAAGCTGGAACGGAAATAAACTTCCGGATAACCGCAGAGGCGCCAAGCCGCAGAGACGCAGAGTTTTGAGGGGCAGATAGCTTGAGTGTCTTGATCAAATCGAACGCGCAAACAGCACAAGATGAATGGTAGAAAAGAATACTCAACTTTGAGGCTTTAGTTTCTCTGTGCCTCTGCGCCTCTGCGCCTCTGCACTAAAGATAATGTTTCCAACGCAAACTCTAAGGTCATCTAAGAAAACATTCATGAACAAATTCTTCTTGGTACTTATCACCTCTCTCCTTCTTTTTCCCGTAGCCGGCTGCCGCAAGGACACCTCCAATCAGAAACGTTATGAGCTTAAGGGTAAGGTCCTGACTGTTGAACCGGAGAAGCACCAGATCACGGTGGCCCACGAAGAGATCAAGGATTACATGCCGGCGATGACCATGCCGTTCACACTTCGCGAAGACTGGCCGTTTAAAGTGCTTGCGACAGGCGACCGCATTACTGCGACCCTCGTCGTTGATGGGACGGAATCATGGCTGGAGGAAATCGTTATCACCCAGGAAAGCGCCGACACCAATGCGCCGGGCCCTGGTGGAGTGGTAGAGGCGAAGGATGGCGCTGAAGTCCCCGATTACGGGTTAACGAATCAGAGCGACCAGCCAATTCACGTCGCGCAGTATCGCGGCAAGACCTTGCTGTTGACCTTCATCTACACGCGCTGCCCCATTCCGGATTACTGCACCCTCATGAGCCAGAACTTCGCCCAAATCGAGAGCGACATCGCTAAGCAGCCCGAGCTTTACCAGAAGACACACCTGCTAAGTATCAGCATAGATCCTGATTACGACACGCCGGCAGTCTTGCGTAGTTATGGGGCCGCACATACAGGTAAATACACAGACGAGAAGTTTACGCATTGGGAATTTGCCACCGGCACAAAGGATCAAGTAAAAGGCATTGCGCAATTCTTTGGCTTGCGCTACTACGCCGATCAGGATCAGATCGTTCATGGCCTGCGAACGGTGATTATCAATCCTGAGGGCAAGGTGGTGAAGGTCTATCGCGACAATTCCTGGAAACCTGCTGAGGTGTTGGCAGAATTGCGTAAGACTCAACCGTGAGGCCGGGGGATTGCCAATTGTCCGATTAACCTCCTTCGGGCCAGCTCAATTGGCAATCTGAAGTGGAAAATCGGAAATCCTGTCTATGGATCCAGTTAAAGACGCCAGTCACCTCTATGAAGTCGAACGGCGAGCTTTACATGCGGAGCGCCCTGGGTTCCGCATCAGTGAGCTGCAAATTTCGCCGACGCAAAAAGTTCCCTGGCACTACCACAACAATGTGCAGGACACTTTCTACGTGCTCGTCGGAAGGATTCGGTTTTTTCTGCGTGGACCCGATGCAGAGATGGCTCTCGGTCCAGGCGAGGTATACACGGTAGCCGCCGGTCGACCACACTTCGTCAAGAACGATGCTGACGCTTCAGCTATCTTCCTAATCCTCCAGGGCGGCGGTGAGTACGACTACGTCCCCCTGGGATAGTTTGGCGTGACAAGATTCCTTGTAAGGTTATTAGCAGTGCTTGAGATGCTCGGCGGCGTGGCGGGTGTTGGCACCGTGTTCTGGCAAATCCTGGCGGCGCCCGACAGCGATCCCGCAATCACTCTGGCACCCATTCCTGCGGCTCTCTATGGCTTCAGTTTCGTAGCCGGGTTACTGCTGTGGCTCGGCCGGCCCGCTGGCCGTGTCGCTTCGATGGCGGTCCAGATGCTCCAGGTGCCGAAATTGATGTCGCCGCAAATCGCCTTCATATTCAGCGTTGGCTGCGACTTTTGGGTGCATTACCTTTGGCGAGATGAGTTCAGCCTGGTCGGTTTTGAATTAAAACTCTTGTCATTCCATCAGATCTTTACCCGTGAACAGCAAGCACCGTTCGTTTTTGGAATCAGCCTCACGGCTCTGTTCTTTCTCGCCGTGCTGGGCCGCTACAAACCCGCCGATGTAACTTTGCTAGAACCGCCTGCACCACCAATTGATTGGAACAGCAGTTCGCATTCAACGATGCCCGAGGCGCCTTTGAGTGAGCCGATTGAGTCGGAACCAGGAGCGGTAACGAGCGGGTCAAATTAAGACCGCGCGTTTCCTAAGGTCTTCCAGCTAGCGCCCTTCTTTCTGAAGTCATAATTACCTTTAACCCACCTAACGCGGCACGCGC
>JBAPXA010000094.1:0-2852 GCA_049283975.1 Pyrinomonadaceae bacterium
ATTCAGGCTTGGGCCGTCCCGAGGGAGGCCTCAAGTTATGAAAAGTCGATCCGCGGTAAAGAATTCTTTGTCGCGGAATATGAGGGTGTAATTGTGGGATTCGGCGTGCTCAACCAGGAGGTCGCTGAAGTTGAGGCGGTCTATGTCACTCCGCAAGCTGGAGGGCGTGGCATCGGACTGGAGGTGTTGCGGAAGCTGGAAGAGAGGGCGACCGATCTCGGACTCAGGGAACTGCGGCTGAACGCCTCCTTGAACGCAGCCGAGTTCTACCAGAAAGCCGGCTACGTGGCGCAAGCACCATCGAAATATCGCTTGCTCACTGGTGTTGAGATAGCCTGCGTCCCGATGGTGAAGGCGCTGACTCGGGAAGCGGATGCCATTTAACAAACGATTAGGTCTCTGTTGAGGACTTACTTGTGAGCCGCCGAGAAATTTCGCTGCTTCTCCTCTTACTCATGTCAGCGTTAGCAAGCGGTTGCAAGCCCGGCCCGACGCCCGAAGACCGGCGACCTGAAATCACTGTGGATACGATCCTCGAAGACATCAACGGCCAGCGGATCGATGTGCCGGCTGAGGACGGCGCTGCGGAACCCTCAAGCTGGCGCTTCTTCCTCAACGAGCCGAAGGAGATTGAGATCCTGGAAAAGCAACTCGCGGGCGACAAGGCGATACTCGTCATTCACGTGCGAACGCGCACATCGCCGCGCGCGGAGCAGCAGGGGATTAAGAAAACGCTGGCTGGAAAACTTCGTCTGCATTACGAATTGCAATCGTATTTTGTGGTGCGGAAGTGGCAAATCGTGGGAATGGAAAACATCTCCTTCGCTTATCAGAAGGAGTGACCCGGTCTTGATCTCCGCACCAGAGTCAGATCGTCAGCCCGATCACTCTAAACTGCATCCGTACCCACGGAGGTGTGTCTGATGCAGCTTTTATGTTGATCGTGTGCCGCAGAAGAAGCTTAGTCGCGGTTCTCGTTTCGACCTTAGGGCCGGCGGTGTGGCAGACCCGCGAAGCTTCCGCGAAGGGTTAGCGGTGACGATGGCCATGTATGGCCTGGACTTCCGCCGGCCTCCGTATCGAGGATCTCCCCCGTCTGAGCATCCTCGCAGTTGGCGAGCTCGATGAGGAAGCGGCCATCAAGAATGTCTGAAGCGAGCACATCGGAGCCCGGCCGCGTGCTGATTTGAATATAGCCCACTGCTGGATCTGCGGGTCGGCAGCGCAGCGTCCACTGTTTCTCTGCGATCTCTATCGGGAACACGAGGCGAGTGCCCGGAGCAACTCGCCCTTCGCTGTCCGTCTGGATCAAGAGGTCCCAGCCGTCGGCGCCAAGCTCGAGGCGGTCGCGTGCGGCGCTGTCGATCCTGGCGCCACGGCTCGCCTGGTCGAACCGCAGCTCGCCGCCCCCAATTAGCTTCTCCTCGAGCCTCGTCGGGAGGATTCCGCCGAGGAACCGGTCCATGCGAGGCTTCTCGACGTTCACCGTGAACGACGGGCCCTGGGATGGGTCTGAGAGGCTGGCGGCGTCCAGCTCGTCCGGCCGCGATAGGAGCCAAACGAGGCCGGCGATGCAGGCGATGCACGCGATCAACACCAGCACGATGATGATCAGCGATGTCTTCCTGGATCCCTTCATGCCAACCATGATTGTGGCAGATTGTGCCGCTGGTCAAATGACGGCGGAGCAAGCCCCGGCGCCATGGTAATGTGAAAAGATGAGTATCCGCTTGCTTCGTACTGGCGAGAATGACCTCGACTTTGTTCTGGGCGCAGAACAGAGCGCGGAGAATCGTTCGTTTGTCAGTGGGTGGGTGCGCGCGCAGCATCTTGGTGCGCTCACTTCGGAAGATGTGTTGCATCTGATTATCGAAAACACTGCTGATGGTAGCCGGGTTGGTTATGTCATCCTCGCGGGCCTGGCAGATGCAAACCAAAACATCGAGCTGCGGCGCATCGTCGTGACAGAGAAGGGCAAAGGGTACGGGAAAGAAGCTCTACGCCTGGTGAAGAAACTGGCGTTTGAGGAGTTGAAAGCTCATCGATTGTGGCTTGACGTGAAGGAGCATAATGTTCGCGCAAGGCATTTGTATGAGTCGGGAGGCTTCGTGGTGGAAGGGGTGTTGCGTGAGTGCATCAAAGGGGAAGTTGGCTTCGAGTCACTGGTAGTGATGTCAATGTTGTGTGGTGAATACCACGAGTAATCGTTGGAAAGGAGTAATGACTTTGAAAAACACGAAAATCCTGTTATTGGCGTTGGCCTTGGCGTTTCCGCTGACAAGCTTTGCTCAAACCGATACGGAACGGGCAGCAGTGCGTCAAGCGGCGTTGGATTATGTGGAGGGTGTTTATGAGGTTGACGGTACGCGCATCGAACGTAGCGTTCATCCCGACCTGGCAAAGCGTGGTTTCTACATCAAGCAAGGGGAAACCACCTACAGTTCTAGTCCGATGACTTTCGCTGAGTTAGTCAATCTTGCGAAGACTTATAACAAGAACGGCAGAGTGCCAAAGGACGCGCCCAAGGAAGTGACTGTCTTAGATATGCTTGATCAGACCGCGAGCGTCAAGCTGGTTGCAGTGTGGGGCGTTGATTACATGCACCTGGCAAAGTACGACGGCAAGTGGAAGATTGTGAACATACTTTGGCAGAGTCCGCCGAAAGCGAAGTAAGCAACGACCCTTGTCGTGGCCATGAGCGGGCTCATGTCTTTTGCGAGCGCTAAGCCGCTCGTGGCGTAGGCGAGCGCGGCGGTTAACTGCTTGGATGAAACAATGCGTCAAACACTCATTCCCGCACTAATACTGTTTGTCGCTCTGTCGATCTATCCGTGCAACCTTGCGGCGCAGAA
>JBAPXA010000095.1:0-3004 GCA_049283975.1 Pyrinomonadaceae bacterium
GCGCAGGATGCATGGCGACGAGTGTTAGCACACTTCAAAACACATTTTGGTGGGACTGGGAGATCTGTACCTGCATGAGTTTTTTCAGCGCCAAGACGCAAAGTCGCAGACGCCAAGGTCAAAACAAACAACTTGGCGGTTAAAACTATGCCGGGGCGTCTTGGCGGTAAAGACTTATGGAGTTGAATCGGTTGATTTCAACGACAGTGCTGCCTGGGCTGCAGCCAAACGAGCTACCGGCAGTCGGAATGGCGAACAACTCACGTAGTCGAGGTTGATCTCATGGCAGAAGGCGATTGAACTGGGATCGCCGCCGTGTTCGCCGCAGATTCCGATCTTCAAACCCGGCTTTGCCGCGCGACCACGTTCAGAACCAATTCGTACTAGTTCTCCCACGCCTTCGCGATCCAACATTTGAAATGGATCTTCCGGCAGAATCCGGCGCTCGATGTAAGTTGGCAGGAAGCGAGCTGAATCGTCGCGACTGAGTCCAAAAGTTGTTTGCGTCAGATCGTTAGTGCCAAAAGAAAAGAAGTCAGCATGCTCGGCGATGCTCTCTGCCATCAAGGCCGCACGCGGTAACTCGATCATCGTGCCTACGTGATATTCGACAGTCATACCTTGCTCGCCCGTCACTTGGGTTGCTACTTCATCGATCACTTCTCGCTGCTGCCGCAGTTCCTCGCTCAGTGAAACCAACGGCACCATGATTTCGAGCGTTACCTTTTTCTTTTCGCCCTGAACCTGACAAGCGGCTTCAAAGATCGCGCGGCATTGCATGCGCGTGACTTCAGGGAACAAAAGTCCCAGACGACAACCACGAAAACCAAGCATTGGATTGGCTTCTCGCGTACGAATAACCTGACGCAGCAAGCGGCGTTTCTCGTCAATCTCGTCCAGCAACTTATCCATATCCGCGAGCGTGGTGGCGAGCCGCACCGCCATCTTTAGTTCGGCGAGTTCGCTGAGCAGATCATCGACGCTGGGCAGAAATTCGTGCAACGGCGGATCGAGCAGGCGAATTGTGACTGGTAGCCCAGCCATCTCACGAAAGATGCCGCAAAAATCTCCTCGTTGCAGGGGCAAAAGTTTCTCCAGCGCTTTCTCTCTCGCGCCGACGCCGTCCGACAAAATCATTTCGCGCATGGCTGCGAGCCGCTGATCGCCGAAGAACATGTGTTCCGTACGACAGAGCCCGATTCCTTCCGCGCCAAACTGCCTGGCCACTTTCGCGTCTCGGGGCGTGTCCGCGTTCGCGCGAATTCGAAGCTTGCGAAACTTGTCGGCCCAACTCATCAACTCATGAAAGTCGGAACGCAAGGTGGGTTGCACGGTGGGAACCTGGCCCAGAAAAATCCTGCCAGTAGAACCATCAACGGTGATCCAGTCGCCCTTGGTAACAACAGTGCCATTGACCGTGAACTGCTGCTGCCCATAGTCGATCTCGAGGGCGTTAGCGCCGCTGACGCACGTTTTGCCCATGCCGCGCGCTACGACCGCAGCGTGGCTGGTCATGCCGCCGCGCGCTGTCACGATCGCTTGCGCTGCTACCATTCCATGAAAATCGTCGGGACTGGTTTCCTGGCGGACCAGCACGAGCTTTGCACCTTCACGCGCGAGTTCTTCCGCTTCATCGGGGCTGAAAACGACCCTGCCCTGTGCCGCTCCTGGGCTTGCGGGTAACCCCACCGCCAGGACGGGCGCATTTGTTTTCGGATCAACTGTCGGATGCAGCAGTTGATCGATCTGTTCAGGCGAGACACGTTGCACCGCCATGCCGCGATCAATCAATTTTTCCTGCGCCATTTCCACAGCTATGCGCACTGCCGCGGCGCCGCTGCGTTTGCCTGTGCGTGTCTGCAACATCCAAAGCTTGCCTCGCTCGATGGTGAACTCCACGTCCTGCATGTCGCGATAGTGGTTTTCCAGCAGGGTCGCAATCGAAGCGAACTGGGTGTAGACCTGGGGCAGTTCTTTCTTCAATTCACTGATGGGATGTGGCGTGCGAATGCCGGCGACAACATCTTCGCCTTGGGCGTTCAAAAGATATTCGCCATAAAGCTGTTTTTCTCCCGTCGAGGGATTGCGCGTGAAAGCAACTCCGGTCCCGCTTTCTTCACCCATGTTGCCAAACACCATGGCCTGGACGTTGACGGCGGTGCCGAGCGAATCAGGAATGCGATTGATGCGGCGATAGTCGACTGCGCGCCGACCCATCCAGGAGTTGAAGACGGCGGCGATCGCCACACGTAGTTGCTCATAAGGATCTTCAGGAATGGCGTGTTGCTCGGCCAGGATGATCTGTTTTTCAGCGGCAATGATGTCGCGGAGATCGTCTGTCTTGAGATCGGTATCTTTGCCGCCAGTGGTCTGCGCCTTGAAGCGATCCATCACGCGCTCAAATTTTTCGTGCGCGACGCCCATGACGATTTCACCAAAGAGCGAAGCAAAGCGCCGGTAAGCATCGAGTGCGAAGCGAAGATTTCCGGTTTGGGCGGCGAGACCTTGAACGGTGCCTTCGTTGAGGCCCAGGTTTAGTACCGTGTCCATCATGCCGGGCATCGAAAAGGCCGCGCCCGAACGAACAGACACGAGGAGAGGATTATTGGCATCACCAAAGCGTTTCCCCACCTTCTTCTCAATCGCGCTCAAACCTTCGGTAACTTGATCCCAGAGACCATCCGGAAACTTTTTGCCGTTGGCAAAGAAAGCGTTGCAAGCTTCGGTGGTGACGATCAGGCCGGGCGGCACTGGCAGTCCGGCTCGGGTCATTTCGCAAAGGCCCGCACCTTTGCCGCCGAGCAGGCTCTTATCGTCGCCGCTGCCTTCTTCAAACAGATAGACCCACTTTTGTTGGGCCTGCTGAGATTCTGCTGCTTCGGGGGTTTCTTCGTTTAGGGTATTGGTCTCGGTCACGGGGCATTCACCTCGTCAGTCAGTTTATAACGAATGTGCATAAGCCAGCGAGCAGTTGGCCGAACGGTAGAGTAGTCGTTCAAGGAAT
>JBAPXA010000096.1:0-10100 GCA_049283975.1 Pyrinomonadaceae bacterium
CCGGTAAACCGTACGAACAGGTCCTGAAAGAGAATATTTTTGAGCCCCTGGGAATGAAGAACACCGGCTATGACCACTTTGACACGTTGATTCAGAAGCGCGCTACCGGGTACCAAAAGACGGCGGACGGCTACATCAATGCGCCTTACCTCGACATGTCTATCCCCTACGCCGCAGGTTCGCTCTATTCCACGATCGAGGATCTTTATCTCTGGGACCAGGCGCTCTACACCGATCGCGTGCTTCCCGAAGCGACCAAGCAGTTAATGTTCAAGCCCAATCTCTCAAACTACGCTTACGGCTGGACCATTAGAAAGACGCGCTTCGATGAGAAGATCCCGGTAATTGCCCATAACGGCGGTATCAATGGTTTCAGTACGACCATCATCAGATTCCCTGGCGAGCAGAATCTGATTGTGATGCTCGATAACACAGCGCAGGGCAATGGCGTCGAGCGCCTGTCGGAGGAATTGACGAAGATCCTTTACGACCGCGCCTATGAGTTGCCGAAGATGTCCGTGGCAGAGGCGCTCTTCAAAACGATCAACGAAAAGGGCATTACTGCCGGGATGGCGCAGTATCAGGAGCTAAAAGCCAAACAGGCAAACAGCTACGACTTCGGCGAGGAAGAATTCAATCGGCTCGGCTATCAATTATTAGGAGCGGGCAAGCGGGACGAGGCGATCGAGATCTTTAAGTTGAACGTCGAACTCTATCCGAAAGCCTTCAACACCTACGATAGCCTGGGCGAAGCTTACATGGTCGCAGGTAATAAAGAGCTGGCGATTACCAACTACAAGAAGTCGCTTGAGTTGAACCCGCAGAACAATAATGCGACTGAGACGTTGAAGCGGCTTGAGAGCAAGGCGGAACCCGTTGATGCGAAGGCCTACGATGCTTATGTGGGTGAGTATGAAGTCACTCCGAGTTTCATCGTCAAGATCTTCAAAGAGGGCGACAAGCTAATGACGCAGGCGACGAACCAGCCAGCCTTCGAACTAATTCCGGATGGTGAGAACAGCTTCATGCTCAAAGTGGTAAATGCGAAAGTGGATTTTGTGAAGGACGCTGCGGGAACTGTTACCGGCCTTGTGATCCATCAGGGCGGTCGCGACGTTCCCGGAAAGAAGATCAAATAAGCAGGGGCAAGAACAAGGAAGAAGACGGGCACTCAAGGTTCAGAGTCTCTAAGTAAGGAAGGGTGGTTTACCCCCGCTGATTGAATGCTAATCAATCAAGAGCGGGGGGCAAGCCACCCTTCCCTACCCTAAGGTTCTGCAAGAGCCAGCTTTACGCCGCCTCCTGCACCTGCAGTCTGCTCCTATTTCTTTTCCTTCACGTCGTAGGCGTAGATCGTGTCTTGATCGCGCAGGTAGAGACGACCACCAGCGACTACCGGATGCGCCCAGGTTGGTAGCGATTCCTGCTGAATGCGAAAGCGCCCCTTCTCTTTGTAACCAGTCGGAGTCGCTTCCGCCAATCCAACAACGCCGTTTTCGCTGAAGAGGTAAAGCAGACCATCCGCATAAACGAGTGACCCCTTGCCCACGCTGCGATCCTTCCAGGCAACCTCGCCGGTATCAAACTTCATAGCAGTCAGAATGCTGCCCGAAAAGCCATAAAGGTGGTCGCCAATCAACACCGAGCTACTGTGGTGATTGCGCATGTCCTTGGTGAAGTAGAGCTCTTGCGCAGCGAGGTCTTTGCCGTTGGCTTTAATCTCAACTACGCCTCCGCCGGTCCCGTAGTCGGATGAAATGAAAATCCGGTTCGCGCGCGCGATTGGGGTCGCAGCGTTTGCAGTGCGATTCGAAGGTTTCCCATACTCCCATAGCAAACGGCCGTCTTTCAGATCCAATCCCACCGCCCGGGTTGACGTAAAGAATACGACCTGGGGAGTGCCGGCAGCTTCAAGTGCGATTGCAGAGGAATATCCGGCGCGTTCGCTCTGACTTTTCCAAATCAGGCCGCCGTCTTTCTTGTTGAGCGCTACGATTGAAGCTCCGGGCCCGCCCGGATTCACCAACAGTTTGTCGCCCACGATTAGCGGCGATTCGCTAATGCCCCAGGTGATTTGCTCGCCACCAAACTTCTTCAGCACATTCATCGTCCAGATGATTTTTCCGGTGGCAACATCGAGTACTGAGAGGTCACCATCGCCGCCGAGCGCGTAGAGCCGGTTGCCCTCGATTGTCGGCGTGCCGCGCGGACCATCGCCGCGATCATTCCGAAACGCGCCGCCGTGAGCTGTGGCCCAGACTTCCTTACCGTTCGTCACATCGAAAGCAATGATGTACTCACGGTCGCCGCGCAGCCCCAGCGTATAGAGTCGCCCATTAACCACCGCAAACGAGGAATATCCGAATCCCGCGCCGCTCGCTTTCCAGGCGAGGGGTGGACCGTTTTCCGGCCACTGCTTTAGCAGTCCGGTTTCAGTGGAAATGCCATCGCGAT
The DNA here is from genome assembly GCA_049283975.1 of Pyrinomonadaceae bacterium. GTDB lineage: Bacteria > Acidobacteriota > Blastocatellia > Pyrinomonadales > Pyrinomonadaceae > PSRF01. The sequence goes on from JBAPXA010000096.1 coordinate 2,455, forward strand.
TTGGTCCGCGCCACTGGGGCCAATTGCCACCCGCTTGCGCAGCAGCCTCGCCAACGGATAGCAGGATCACGAACGCGATGCTGCCGATAGTTCGCACTTTGAGGTGTCTCATTTCCGGGATCTCCTTAGTAAAGAACGGAAGCGGGGAGCGATAGAGCAACAACAAAAACTAGGCCGGCGGTTTGAAGTAGAGCACCATGCCGGCGCCAACTGCTGCCAACACAAAGCCAAGATAGAGAAGCGGGTTGGGCATGGTTTTAGGCGGATGCAGCCACATCGAAAACAGCACGTTTACGAGCGGCGCCCCGGCGAATACAACCGGCATGACGTACGTCGGCAAACCACCGCTGCGGAAGGCAAAGATGATACAGACCGCGCCGACTGCTCCGAGCGTGCCGCCGAGTGTCGCGGCCAACGACCCCTTCATCGTAAAGCCGCTGAGCTCGCCCTGATACGAGAGCATCGCGAGGGGAACTAACACGCCGATCAGGAAATAGGCAACCCCGACGCACAAGAGCGCGCGCATGGGGCTACCGAGGGCAACCTGCCCGCGATGGAGTGCGGGACCATAAAGACCCCATGACAGGGCCGCGCCAATTGCAAAGATGATCCAAAGCATGGGGAGATCCTCCTGAGATTGTCGATTGCCAATTGCCGATTGGCGATTGGCGATTAACTAAACGATGCATGCGGAACGATGAATGATGAATTCCGCATTCAGCGTTCCGCATTCATCATTCCTTAAAAGGCCAGTCTGATTCCCAACTGAATCTGTCGTGAACTTGTCACCGTTGAGCGGATGCGTCCAAAAGTAGGCAGCGGCGCTTCATTAGCAGCCGCACCGGCGAAAGCGGTCAACGCCGGTGGAGCAAAATTCGCTCGATTGAAAAGGTTGAACGCTTCAACTCGAATTTGCAGGCTCGCCGAGTCGCCTAACGCGCTCAGCCTCGTCTTCTTCACGGCAGCTAGATCGAACGTACGCAAGTTAGGTCCAATGAACGCCCCGCGTCCAGTGTCGCCGAGTGTCCCCGCGGGCGGGACGGCGAACGCGAGCGGGTTGAAATACTGATCGGGTCCGCCCAACACAGCCGTTTCATAAGTGAACCCCGGCGCCATTGAGGCGCGGTCCCGTCCAATGCCAGGACCAAGCGAAGGCTGCCAGAGAGAACGCGAGCGATTTGCCTGGACAAATACTGTCAACGGATTTCCGCTGCGAGCATTACCGATACCGCTAAGCTGCCAGCCATCAAGTAGCGTCTTGCTCAAGCCTTGAGTGTTGCGCGCGAACGGAAGATCCCAGGTGAAGTTAACTACCCAATTGTGTTTCGCATGATAGTCCGCCAGACCCTTGTTGTAGTTCAAACCGGGTATTTCCGGAAAAGCTGTCGTGGTGCCGTTGGTGGCGTCCGAAAAGAACGTGGACGCCTGCGTCGTATCAATGTTGCGGGACCAGGTGTACGACGACTGAAAATTAAAATCACGATTCCAGCGCTTGCGCACCTCGAAAATCATGGCGTTGTACCAGGAATCGCCATCGCTGCTCTTGAGTTCAATCGTTGAAAAAGCAGGGTTGCGCCGAGGTGCATTCAGCGGATAAAAGGGAGTGCCGTCAGTATTTATGACAGGGACGGCGGTATTCACATCGTTGCTGCGCAACAGGTGGATGCCGCGTGAACCCGCATATCCCAGCGTGACGACGGTATCCCAGGGCAGCTCGCGCTGAACGCTGAAGTTGTAGACGTTGAGATAGGGATTATCCAGATCAAACTGTACCGGCCGGATCGAATTCGCAAACGGGCAGCCGAGCGGCGCTGCCGGGAAAGATCTAGGACACGTTGAGGTCGGCGTAAACTGAACCGCAATCCGCGGTGTGGCCGGCGGATTTGTCACCGTTACAATCAGGTTCTGTTGATTGTTAGTGTTGAAGTAGATCCCACCGCCGCCGCGCACGCTCGTCTTACCATCCCCAAAAACGTCCCAGGCAAATCCAAAACGGGGACTAATATTCTTGTGGGTCGGGTTTTCATAGAGCGGCCCGACGGTTGGAGCAGTATCAGTCAATGACGGCAACGCCGAGTCGCGTCCATAGATATCTTCCGGCATCGTTGTCGTTTCGTAACGCAGACCGGCATTCACTGTCAGGCGCGGATGAACACGGACAGTGTCGTGCACATAGCCGGCAAAGAGAGTGAAACGCCAGTAGCGATCCAGCGCTCCATTCGGGGTTAGCCCGAGAAAGCTCTGCGGGACATTCGTCAGGAAATTTCTCAAGTTAGCGAACGTCCAAATGCCAAGGGAGAACGTGGGATTCACCATGTTGTCCTGATAGCGCTCGATCAGTCCCCCGGCCTTAATCAAATGGCGTCCGCGCGTGTGCACCATTCCCTGTTCAAATCCAAAAAGGTTCTGGGTCAGTTTCACGCTGACGGAAGTTTGCGGGCCGAAGCGCGGCATGCCGCCAATGTCGATGTTGCCAAGCGACTCGCGACCGGGGATAAATGGTTGCAGCGGCTGCGTGGTATTGCTGTCGACGTCCTGGCCCACGCGCGTGCGCGCAAAACTAAAGCGCGATGTGTGAATCGTTCGTTCGCTTTGGATGTAACGATGCTCGGCAGTAAAAAAGTGGTTACGCGATCTGAAGGACCGAGGAAACTGCGGAAAGTCTGTCGGCAGTGCTTGATCGGCGTTATCAAAAGTGTAACGGGCAAACGACTGGTGGCGCTCGCTCCAGTTGCGGTCGACGCGCCCCTGCGTGAAGTGCTCCGTAATTGTCCGGTTGAAACCGAAAGTGTACTCTGCGAGTCCGCCGCCGAGATTAGCTCCGTTCGGCAAAGGATACTCGTCAAGGTATGGGCGCACAGAAGGGTTGACGACCACTGCACCGCCGGGAATATTCCCGCTGCGAGCTGCCAAATCAGGAACCACGGTTGAAATTGTCTGGCCGAGATTTTCTCGCAACGACTCGTAGCCAACAAAGAAGAAGGTCTTGTCTTTCTTGATCGGTCCCCCGACGCTCCCCCCAAACTGATTCCGCTTAAACTCAGGCTTGCGCAGACGGTCGAAGAAGTTCCGCGCATCAAGATTATCGTTACGATGGAAGAGGTAGAGACTGCCGTGATAGTCGTTGGTGCCAGACTTGCTGACCACGTTTATTTGGCCACCGGAATTGCGACCAAACTCGGCCCCGTAGGAATTAGCTTCAACGCGAAACTCCCTGATCGTCTCCACGCCCAGCACCGTGCTCGCCGCGCTTCCCGCCGGCCCGTTGGTAAAGTCGTTTTGCGGCGTGCCATCGAGCAGGTAAACATTCGAACGCGGATCCTGTCCGTTGATACTCATGGCAAGTCCATGGGCCACAACCGATCCGCCATCGCGATGCGCGTACGGAATCACGCCTGGTTGGAGAAACGCCAGGTCGGTGTAGTTCCGGCCGTTCAAAGGCAAATCGCGGATTGCTTGTTCGGTTACCATGTAACTCAATTCGGATGTTTGCGTATTCACGAGGGCTTCGTCACCGGGCTTGACTACCACTTCAGCCTGCACCGTTATTCTCATAACAAGATCAACGTGTGTGGTGTCGTTAACTGTAAGGTTCACATTTGGAAAATCGAGCGGGTCGAAACCCTGAAACTCGGCGTGCAATGAATAAAGGCCGACTGGCAGCCCGGGAAAAACGAACCTTCCTTCGTCTTCGCTCGTAGTAGTCCGCGAAAGACCGGTTTCGGTATTAGTCGCGGTGACTTTGACACCAACCAGCACGGCGTGGTTCTGATCTTTAATGTCCCCCGTGATGGTGCCATTGGTTTGAGCCGCAGCAGTAAGGGTAAATAAGAGGACGAGGCTAAAAAGGCAAAAAACTCTTTGCATAAAGGCTGGAAACGAAAGTCGCGAAAGATCCATCATAAGCATTGCTCCGGTTTGATCGTATGGGCCATTAGGCTGAATACGGCGTGTATACGCAATCAGTTTCAATACACTAACTGAAAATCCCGCTTCACTGGTAACGCAAACTGTTGGTTTCCGCGCAAGCCACAACTTGCGCTACTTTGAACCTACTCGGTAATAATAGTCGGGCTAGTAAGAAATCCCGTCCAATTTTTCGTAGTTCCCTACGAGGAACACGTAAGGAGATCCACTTTGAGGTCAACGGCAGTTAACACTCTGATGCTGGCATTGCTGATCCTGTTGCCGGTAATGGTTGGCGCGCAAACTCACCGGGCAACCGTGCGCGGAATAATTACCGACCCGAATCAGGCAGTCATCCCCGGAGCCAGCGTGGAGATTTACAACACAGAGACTCTCGAAAGGCGAACTGTAACCAGCAATTCGCAAGGCGAGTACGCAGTCTCCGCTTTGTCTCCCGGTTCTTACACGTTGAGCGTACGCGCGTCTGGGTTTGACCGCCCTCCCCAACAGTTGGTGTTGCAGGTCAATCAGGAATTGCGGCTCGATGTTGTCATGGAAGTTGCCCGCGTGAGCGACGCGACGGTGGATGCTGTCATCCTGCCACCTGCCAACTTGAAACAGGATTCGGCTTCCATCGGAACAGTAATCGAAAATCGCCACGTGAGTGGACTGCCACTCGATGGCCGAAATTTTTATGAGCTCAGCTTACTGGTACCGGGCGCCGCTCCGGCAGCACCAGGATCGGCAGGCTCTGTACGTGGCGATTTTGCTTTCAACGTTAACGGCGCGCGCGAAGACAGTAACAACTTCCTGCTCGATGGTGTCTATAACCTCGATCCGAAGTTGAACACCTTCGGCGTGCGTCCACCGGTCGATGCGATTCGCGAATTTGAAATGCTGACCAGCAGTTATGACGCGTCGTTTGGCCGCAATCCGGGCGCGCAGGTTAACGTGGTGCTCAAATCGGGCACGAATGAATTCCACGGCTCCCTATTTGAATTCCATCGCAATGCTGCTCTCGATGCTCGCAATGTCTTTGCTCCGGCGAATGAACCAAAACCCAAGTACCTCCGCAACCAGTTTGGAGGATCATTCGGCGGGCCGATTATCAAAGATCGGACTTTCATTTTTGGTGACTACGAAGGTACGCGCGCGCGCGAAGGCATCACCCGCATCACCAACGTGCCGACACTGGCCGAGCGACAGGGCGATTTTTCGCAGACTCTGTTCGCACCTCCCATCAATCCGTTTACCGGAATGCCTTTTTCTGGTGGCGTGATCGACCCGTTATTTATTCATCCTATTGGTCGAGATATTGCCGCGTTGTATCCCTTGCCGAACCGTAACGAGCCGTTTCGCAACTTCGTTTCGTCGCCAACGCAACGTGACGATAACGACAGTTTCGACGTGCGGCTCGATCACCGCGTGACGCAGCGAGCGGATCTAACGTTCCGTTACAGCTTTGGCGACCGCAATCTTTTTGAGCCCTTCACCGGGCCGACACTTTCTTTAGTGCCTGGCTTTGGCGACACCGTCAAGCGTCGTAGCCAAAACGCCATGACTGCACTGACGCTCGTGTTAACCCCCAATCTCGTTAATGAAACGCGCGCAGCTTTTAGCCGGGTCGCAGCGTCTGTCACTCAGGAAGCCAGCCACCTCAATAGCGACTTGGGACTGCCGACGATTTCGCCGAACCCCCGCGATGCCGGTTTGAGTTTCATTTCCGTTACCGGCCTTTCACCCCTCGGTGACGAAGGTAACAATCCGCAGAATAGCGTCACCAACGTCTACCAACTCATTAACACGTCAAGCTATTCGCAGGGGCGCCATCTGATTAAGTTTGGCGGCGACATTCGCTTTTCACAACAGAACGCTTTTCGCGATGTGGAATCGCGCGGACGCTTGACGTTCTCGCCCTTTGCGCAAATCTCAGGTAACGCGTTGGCGGATCTGCTACTCGGTTTTCCACTCCTGACGAGTGTCGCTCGCGTCGATAATCCGCAGCGACTGCGCACGCAAAGTTACAATGCCTTCTTCAACGATAGCCTACGTCTCAGTTCCCGTTTGACGCTCAATGCGGGTCTGCGTTACGAGTTCAACTCGCCTCCGGTCGATGCCGATGACCGCGCGAACGTCTATGATCTTGCTACACGTAACCTCGTGCGCGTCGGAACTAATGGCGTGCCGCGTGGCGGAATAGAGTCCGACACGAATAACTTCGCACCGCGGGTGGGCCTGGCGTGGACCGTCGGCCAGGATGAGAAAACTGTTATCCGCGCCGGCTATGGAATCTACTACGACCAGTCAGCGCTCGCGCCGACTGAGGCCCTGTATTTCAACTCGCCTTACTTCGATAACAACATCTTCTTCTCGTTGCCGGGCCTGCCGCTGACGTTGAGCGATCCTTTTCCCACGTTCTTCCCTTTTCCGCTCCCGGATTCAGCGCTCGCCATCCAGCGTGATCTACGCACGGCCTACATGCAGCATTGGAATCTGAATGTGCAGCGCGAACTCGGCCGTAACAGCGTGCTGGAAGTTGCTTATGTCGGCTCAAAGGGAACGAAACTGATAACTGCCCGCGACATTAATCAACCGCAACCGAGTGTGCTGCCTCCCGGTCTGCCGTTTGTGCCGCGACCCGATCCTCGCTTTGACGACATTAACCTGCTCGAATCGCGTGCGAATTCGAATTACCACAGCCTGCAGACAAGGCTGCAACAACGGTTCTCACGCGGACTGGCGGCTCTCGTGTCTTACACGTTTGCGAAATCGATTGATGATGCCTCGAACTTCTTTAGTAGCGCTGGCGATCCAAACTTTCCGCAAAACAGTTACGACGTGCGCGCCGAACGTGGCCGCTCGAATTTCGACGTGCGCCACCGGCTGTCGATCAGTTACTCGTATGATTTGCCGTTCGGCAAGGGCAAGCGGTATGTCGCTGATAATGGTTGGGCGTCAACGCTCTTAAGCGGGTGGCAAAGCTTCGGTGTGATTACCTGGCAATCCGGCCGGCCTTTTACAGTTGCCTTGCTGCCTGAGATCGATAACAGCGGCACCGGTCGTTCTATTCTTGGATTCGGAGCAAATGACCGTCCGAACCTGCTGGGAAATCCAGAGTTGACTTCACGCTCGACGGATCGCTGGTTTAATACAGCGGCCTTTGCTTTTCCCACGCCTGGCACTTTCGGAAATGCCGGCCGAAACATCATCGACGGACCGGGCTATCAAAGCGTGAATGCGTCCCTCGTGAAAAACACGCACCTCAACGAGCGTTTCAATCTTCAGTTCCGGGCCGAAGTTTTCAATCTTTTCAATCACCCGAACTTTAATTTACCGGATAACTTCCTCGGGTCGCCGACGTTCGGTCAGATCAGTTCCGCACGCGATCCGCGGCACTTACAGTTTGGGTTGAAGTTGTTGTTCTGATCCTTGCAGAAGATTTATGTGGATCAATCCACCGCCAAGGCGCCAAGAAACGCCAAGGTCGCCAAGGGTTGACGGGAAAGCAGAAGGCAGAAAGCATTTTCAATATCTCATCTCAAATTTCTCATTTGTCATTCGCAGATTCAACTTGGAAGTGCAACGCTGGCCCGAAGGGCCGGAAGTTAATAGCCACGCCCGTGAGGGCGTGGAACAAGCAATTAAACTGACCCCAGGTCCGAAGGACCGACAGTCGATTGATTCGCTAAATCACTGTCGCACCTTCGGCGCTTTTGTTTTATTGCGACCGCTGTCCACGC
>JBAPXA010000097.1:0-2090 GCA_049283975.1 Pyrinomonadaceae bacterium
AACGAGATGTTGCCGGCGTCAGGTATGTGATTGCTTATGATGAAAAGCGCCGTCTCATCAAATACATCTCCACTAGCGATAAACATTTCAGGTCTGCCGACGGCTTTCAGGTTGGCGGCTACAAAGAGGTTCACAATGAGCAGCTCAGTGTGTATCCAGGCTGGGAAATTCGCGGGCCGGAAGATAAAGACGGGTGGCAGCCGCTCGTCGGATTCAACAGTGAGATGACGATTCTCGAAGGGGGCAGTGACACCAAATTAGAGTTGAAGCAATATCGGTTGGATTCCGAACAGCCAGTAAAGGCGAAGATAATTGCCTTCGTGAAAGGGGGCAATTAACTGCGTAAGGGCATTCTAACAACTCGTTGGACCGGAGCGGAAAGACAATGATGAATGATGAACGATGAACGAGGATTGATGAAAGATTCCGTATTCATCATTCCGAATTCATCATTGCTTTCAGCGCCGCTCGGTCGAGAGGGCGAAATGCACATCATGTTTAGGTTCACAGCATTAATCCTTGGTCTGGTCTTGATGACTGCCTCACCTTCAACTGCGGACACGCGAGCCAGTAGTGTCGCCCTGGCGCAGTTCCCGGCGGGTGCCAATTCTCAGTCCTTCCCGCGCTTTGATCGCGCCCTCCTGCTTGAGACGACCTCCGAAACCTCTGCCAACGTGAGCATCGGCGATCTGAATGGTGATGGCAATCTCGACCTTGTGCTCGTCAAAGGACGGCATTGGCCGCTGATCAGCAGGGTGCTTCTCGGAGACGGCAGGGGTCACTTTCCGATTGCCTACAATCTCGGCGAGACGCCGTATCGCTCGTATTCTGGTCGCTTGGTCGACATTGATCGGGACGGCGATTTGGACGTCGTGCTCAGCAACGACTCGCCAGACCCAAAGGTCATCTACCTTAATGATGGGAAGGCTCATTTCCACCTCGGATCATCCTACGGCCGACCTGATTGGGAGACTCGAAACGCCAGCGTGGTTGATCTCAACAGCGATGGCCAGCCCGATATTATCGTTGCCAATCGGACCGACAAGAACCGCGCCAACTACATTTGTCTAAACAAGGGGAAAGGACGCTTCGACGCCGACTGCATCGCTTTCTCCAACGAATCCGCGACGACTATCACTGCGGCCGACTTCAATCACGATAGGCTCATCGACCTGGCCGTGCCGAATCGGGACGGCGGCCAGAGCTATGTGTATCTCGCTAGCGCCAACACCACCTTTTCGAGTCTCAAACGAGTCCTCTTCGGCCCACCGAATGCGGCGATTCGGATGGCCCAAGCGGTAGACCTCAATGGAGACCGTCTGCTGGACATCGTCGCCATCGGTGAACGCCTGGGTGTGGCCGTGTTTTTCGGGCAGAAGGATGGCACGTTTTCGGCTGGGATGCCGATCGATAACGGTAAGGTAACGCCGTACGCGCTCGCAGTCGGCGACCTGAATCGCGATGGGAAGATCGATATCGTCGTCGGCAATGTCGAAGCTCCGTCAACGGTCTACTTCAACGACGGCTCCGGGCGCCACTTCACGCCCATTCACTTTGGCGACAATAAGGGCGTCGTCTATGGCTTTGACATCGCAGATCTCGATCGAGATGGCCTTCTGGATATCGCGGTGGCTCGGTCAGAGGCCCCGAATATCGTTTACTTTGCCAGTTCTTTCAGATCCAGGGCCCGTGCCCGGTCACACATCCACGGCTTGTTTGCAGGATGCCTAACAAATCGATGCAGGTGAGCCGCGAATGCGTCTCTTCATCAAGTTTATGCTTTTAGGTTGTTGCGACTCGCGCGGCCACCGGAACTCAAACGCTATTCGCTTGTGTCCAGGTGAAGGCCAGCGTTGGATTGCTTAACTGGTTTGCGAGGGTTGAACTCAATGCACCTTGGGCGGGGGGCAAGCCGCCCTTTCTTACCAAGAGACTTTCAACGTTGTATCCGCTTTCAACTTGCAGCCAACGAATTGAACTGCTGTTCTCATTCTTAAATGCTTAAGATTCGCAGAGCACGAGAAGAGGATTGCCATTCGATCGGCAGCGTGCACACTGCTGCCGTTAGCGGTATACGCACAGGTGTGTAT
>JBAPXA010000098.1:0-8226 GCA_049283975.1 Pyrinomonadaceae bacterium
CATTTATTCACTGCGAATTAATGCCGCACCTTCGGCGCTCGACGATTGATGTTTCGGCATCCACGGCCTCACGGCCGTGGCTATTTAATGACGGTCCTGCGGACCTCACGTGTCGCCCTTGTACGACGGGTTTTATCCGACTGTGCTGAGTCAAGTATGTTAATGCCCTTGGGCCGGGCTAAAACCTCTCCGACGCTACGCGTCGTAGCGGCGGGATACGAAGCTTCTTCAACATAGCGGGCAAAATCTACGATTCAAGCTCAAATCCCATAAATCACTTCACAAACTCGGCTAGCTTGCGCAGGCGGAAAGTGGGATCGCTGGCGAAGTTGTTCCTTAACCAGCCGAGGTGACCCGCGCCGTAAATCACAAGGATGCGCTCGTTCGGAGAGTCGACGAGCTTCACTACATTGCTGTAGATGCGCATGTTGCGCCGGAACCAGTCGGAAACCAGATCGGCGCCGGCCCAATCGCCAGGCTCACCGAGGTGGGCCTCGCGATAGTAAAACCCGACGTCCTCAGTGACCTTAGCGTCCGCGTTCATGTAAAGGAGGGTCTCGAGCACGGTGTGAGACGCGAGGTACTCTCCTTGAGCCTTAACCATGGCGCCGACCTCAGCCATGATCGCCTCCAACTCCTGCGAACGACCACTGGCTTTTGCATAGTTCACAACGCGCGGCCAGGGGAACTCTCCGTCGGCGTCCACCGGGTAAATGGTCTTGTGGCCCAACTCCTTCGCTAGCCGGTATCCGATTTGATCGTTCTCGTTGCGCGAGAGGGTGTGCTTGCCGGCAAGGTAGTCGGCGTACTCTTGCCGCCGCCTGCCGTACATATCGGCTTCAATCGCAACCTTAGTCGGCTGGAATCTTTTTAAGACTTCGATGAGCTGAACGATCTCGGCCTGGCGTTTGGCAGCGAGTACGTCGTCCGCGTTCATGTTAAAGACGTCGCGGCCGGGATTAGCCATGTGGTAGACACCAAGCACGAGGACTTCGGCGCGCGCGTTGGATTTCTCAGTCGTCGCTTGCTGCGCGACAGCGGCGATCGTACTAGCCAGCGAGAGCGCGATTATCAAGATGAGCCGGTTGAACATTTCTCTACCTCTCGATTTTGATCAGATCTTCCGCGGCAAAGCCGATTTAAAGATTGCCCCATGCTTTGAGGCAAGCCTCTCCACGAAACCACACGAAGAGATATGAACGGATTGCTTCAACGAAGAAACACAGCTGGGCTTGAGTTTGTGGCAGGAGATATCACGAAAGGCAGCGAGAAAGAACAGCGCAACCAAAGCGCCGTCGTCGCTACGCTTGCCGGCGCATTCCGAAAGTTGAGCGCCGGCGCGTTGGGCATGACGAAGCTAAGCGCACGATCTGAGTGGCGTAATCGACGGTCGCCGCTCAGCGGCGACGCCAGGAAAGAATTCGACTCCGGAAGTGATTTGGAAGACCGAATCCAGGCGCGTCATTTCAAGGACCCCCCTCAGGAACTTGCTAACGTTCATGAGCTCGAAACGAAGCCCCTTTGTTTGCGCCTGCTCACGCAGCTCCAACAGCACTCCCAAACCGTGAGCATCTATTCGCGACACTCGCGCCAAATCGAGTATGACTGCGTTCGTCCCTGACAACGACTGCAAGACGCCTTCCAGCATCTCCGTCTGAGCGGTCACGATTTCTCCTTGCAGGGTCACGATCGTGACCGCCTCCAAATTTTTGGCGTGTACCTTCAACATGTCGAATCCCCCTATGCTGGCTGGTGCTGATTACGCGGTTTCGCTGTTTGGCGGCAACCACCCCTTATCTTGATAACGGCCGGTTTGGGATTTTCTTAACGCTGTGGCGTTAATTTCTTTCCTGTAGGCATAACACCGCCAAGTAGGGATTCTGATCATCTTTTTAGAAAAAAAGTCATTTCCCGCCTATGTATTGGGTGGATTCAACTCCGAAGTGCAACACGGGGACGCCTTGGGCAAGTTCGAGAGCGGTAAGCGACAGCATTCAAGTAACATAGCCGCTCGGTACAGTACGGGAGCGGTAGCGACCGCATTCAAGTGACGCCAGACTCGAGATAACGACCGAGTAGTCCAGGCAGAGCCCGAACCTGTATCCAAATTTTTGTTTGATGTTCTATTCTGAAAGGCTTTCAGGCCGGGTGTAGTGGCTTAAAGAGTTCGCGGCGCGTAGTGACAAACGAATCGCAAATCCTTAACTCCGGCGCTGCAATCCTTTTAGAACCTCATCGGCGACGCGCAGACCCACATCGAACGCCTCTTCAAAAAGAGCCACGCCACTTAGTTCTGAGTGAGCAAAGTGGATCGATCGAAAAGGTCTGGCGCCGTCACGTCGTGACTGACCCCACATAAATCCAGTTCGCGGACGAATCATCGCGTGACCCCAGCGCATCACGTCCAGCCGTTCAACCCGCTCTCGAATGTCAGGGTGCGCGCGAGAAAGATCAGCCAGGGTTACGTCCGCCCATCCCCGCCAATCTGTCTCCAAAAGGCGAGTGCGAGCTACGCGTGGGTTCTCATCACATAGCGGATAGTAATAAGTAAAGACTGTTGGACCTCGATCGAGACTGCGTTGATGAGTGGCGACTACATATCCGAGCGACGGGCTCTCATAAAGCACGTTGTCCCATGCTAGCGGAAAGTCTCGCGGCGACATCAGTTTTGGCCGTTCACGTAGGGTGAGGTTGGCTACCATCCATGATCCGAATTCAAACGCAGCCAGGTGTGAAGGCGGATTCTCGCGATAGGGACGAACGACGTAGCGCGCCACGAATTGAGGAGCGGCGAATATTACTTTTTGCGCTCGGTAACCAATTGGGTGGCGGCCCTCCGGATCGAGTGTGACCACATCTATTCGCGTTCGGCCATTCTTCTCCACGGGAATTATTTCCACTGCTGCTCTATTAAGTTGAATCTTCGTCTTAGCGGTCTCGAGCAGGTGATTAACCAAACGTCCATTGCCCTCGGGCCAGGTGATTAATGGTTGGGAGTCAGTTTTCGCTTGAACTACCCGCGAACAGAAATAAAAGAGGCCGGCCCAGGCGCTAGTTTGATCGGACCTCATGCCGTAATCATCCCGGCATGCATAATCCACCAACCAGCGAAGTCGGGGACTATTGAACCCACGTTGGTTCATCCAATCTCCCATTGAAATGCGGTCAAGCGCAGTTACTTCTGCATCATCGGAGCAAGCTGAGATGGGAAGTGTAAACGCGCGCCGACTTCTGCCATCGCGCCACGAGACCCAGCGATCAATTTCCGAGTTGAACTTTGCAAACTGTCTCTTGTCCTCATCGGATTCTCCGGCATGCAAATACAATCCTTCATACCAACGGCCTTTGTAAAAAACGCGCTCTTCAGGATCGCGACAAAGAAACTCTTCGCGCACTACGGGCTCGTCGTCCTTGTCAATTCCCTCCAGCACGCCCATCTCATCAAGTAAGGTAACCAGTTCGCGATTTTCCTTCATCGGCGCCGGCACATAATGCGCACCCCACGGGAACGAGATGTTTTGAGTTGAGCCCGAACGCGATGTTCCGCCGGGAGCGCTTTCTAATTCGATCAGAACAAAGTCTTCGAAGTCTGATTTACTAAAACGCCTTGCAGCCGAGAGACCGGCGATTCCGCCACCAACAATTACGACTGGGATGTCTATCCACGCATCGGTCGGAACCTGTATTTGCATGCCGTCCCGCAGCCGATGACCAAAACCGTCCGAGGCGCCGACGATCGTTCCCGCGGGCAACGTCGGCACACTGCTGGTGCGACAAGCTGCTATGGCTAAGGGGAGGCCGAGGAAGGAAGCCAGGAGTTCTCGGCGATTTAAAGTCGTCATCTCTTGATTGCCGATTGCCAATTGCCAAGTTCGTGTTCGAATCGCTTAGCTTGTTATCGACGGCGGAAAATCAAATTTGTTCCGTAATCACGGCAATTGGCAATCGCCAATTGCCAATGTCGTCCTCACTCAAATCGGCGCCATTCGCCTTCGTAGTAACGAACCAAAGCTTGATTATCGAGCCGGTTAATCTCAACTGGAACGGGACCAATGTCCGCTGATAGCGTAAACATCGCCCGTAAGGTTTGCTCGTCAAGAAACTTCAAACCTGACGGAGGATGGGTCGGGATCTCGAAGGGCGCGGAGCGTGCCAGTGCATAACCCCAGAGACCGAAGCTTGGCACCGCGGTGGAATAGGGTCTTACGGAAAAGCCTGCGGCCTCGAGGGTTCTAACGATGCACCAGTACGAATTCCGCGCAAACATCGGTGACGTCGCCTGCACGCTAACGGCTGCATTCTCGGTGAGTCGGGTTCGCAGCATGCGATAGAAGCGGGTGGTATAAAGTTTCCCCAGCGCAAAGCTATTGGGATCGGGAAAATCGATGATGGCTGCGTCGTATGGCGCCTCAGAGGTTTCTTCAACCCAGACAAAAGCGTCCCGATTAACTATCTGTACGCGGCTATCACGCATTGCCTGCTGGTTTAGATCTGCCAGCAACGGGAAGCGAGTGGAAAGCCCCGTCATGTCAGGATCAAGATCAACCAAAGTCACTTGAGCCACAGACGGATACTTTAGAATTTCACGAACGGCCAGACCGTCGCCGCCACCCAGCACCAAAACCCGGCGAGGATTATTCGCCAGCAACATTGCCGGATGAACCAGTGCTTCGTGGTAGCGATACTCATCTGTCGAGCTGAACTGCAGGTTACCATTAAGGAACAATTGAAATCCGGCGCGCCCGCGCGTGATGACGATTCGTTGATAGGGGGTGTCTTTCGTATAGACAATCTCGTCGGCAAACATCTCATCTTCGGCGAGAGAAGTAAGGGTATTTGCCTTCACGAGACCCACGAGGAGCAATCCCAGAACGATGTATGCTCGCAACCTTATGCTGAAGATGCTGCCTTTAATCAAAGGCCGCAACAGCCATGTTCCCCAGAGGGCGACGCCGGCGTTAAGCATGCCAAAGATTAATGACGTGCGTACCAATCCGAGTTTGGGGACGAAGAGAATGGGAAAGAGGATTGAGGCCAGCAGCGCGCCGATGTAATCAAACGCCAGCACTCGCGATATGAGCTCCTTAAACTCTACCTTGTCCTTGAGGATGCGAAGCAGTAAAGGGATCTCAAGCCCCACGAAAACACCAATCGCGAAGACCAGGAAATAAAGGACGGGATAGAAATAACTGACACGTGCAAACGTGAGGAACAAGATTGGCGCTGAGAACCCTCCAAGAATTGCTACCGCCAGCTCAATGTCGACGAAGCGACGAGCAAGATTCTTGTCAATAAAACGAGAGAACCACGATCCCACTCCCATGGCGAACAGATAGATCCCAATGATGAGCGAAAACTGCGTAACGGAATCTCCCAAAACGTAGCTCGCCAATGTTCCTGCCAGTAGTTCATAGATCAATCCACAGGTTGCAACGATCAGTACGTTTAGAAAGAGGAGAGGCGGACGGGTCATGTTGCTATGGATGTAGGGCGACCCTCCGTGGCCGCCGCCTGATCGTGCGGAAAACGGGGCGGCCACGGAGGGCCGCCCCTACAAAATATCTAAGTGGATCATCAGCCGTGTATGGCCGCGGCGATGATTAGTGCAGTGCCGAGTATTACCGAGCCAATCACGATCGCCAGCGCCACGTTTTGATCTTCCTCCAACTCCTTACGGATGGAAAAAGGGGCGGCCTTGCTGATGATCAGAAAGGCGACACCGAAGACCAGCAAACCCAGCACAACGAATACAACTGTGGCGACCAGCAATGGCAGCAAGCCTTCCAGCGGGATTGCGAATCCCTGAACTAATGGCAAGCCCATCGTAGTTGAGACGTGCAGCATTATTTTCCTCCGTGTAGACCGTAATGCCAGAAATGGAACGATCTGTAGCCATTCTGTCGCGCATCCGGTGGTAACTGGCGTCGTGAGCCACCGCTGATCTCCCAACCCCAGATTGAGGCCATGGCATACAGGGCAATCACGCCCGCACTAAAAATTGTGTACGCAGTCTTAAGCACCGCTTCCTCCTATCACTTTCTCTCAAATGTCGGGCGCCGATGTCCGGGTTCGGGATAGCCGACGCAGTCACTCGGTACAGTACGGGAGCGGTAGCGACCGCATTCAAGCAACTACTCGATCAAGGTTAGGACCCATCAAGTACCCTTCCCAAGTTACGCCAAGGTCTAATCCGAATTCCATTGTTCCTTGAATGCGGTCGCTACCGCTCCCGTACTGTACCGACCACGACGCCCGTTCAGTGGCCGAAAGAGCTTGTACATCCGACTCTCGGGAAGAGCCACCTTCCTACCCTAATCGTCATCCTCATTCGCACTTGAACCACCAAACATACTTTCGCTCCAGCGGCGGCGCTCAAAGCTAATGTGGTAGATGCCCATGATTAGCGGCACAATCGAAAGGACGATCAGAAGGATTAGCAGATTGAGACCCCTGGTCACGTTCTGCATGATCCGTACTTGAACAGTGGCCGGCGTTTGCCATTTTTCCCACTGTCCCTCCAGACGAAGGACATACCTTCCAGCCGGCATCGACGATACGTCAGTTGAATCTTTCTGCGCTCCCTCAGTCCACGATTCACCATCCTCAACACCGGAGTAATACGAGATCTCGATCGGAACAGACTGCACCAGACCGGTCTCTTCGTTGATCAAATCAGCTTCGAGATAAACCCATGTATTCTGCACCGGGGATTCGCCAGTAATTCGAATGTTGCGGCGGCCCGCCAGTTCGAACGGTTCGCTAAAAAATACCTGGGTCCCATCTTCGTTAGGCAGTGGTTGGAGGTTTACGCTTTGCGAGTACACCTCTTTGCTGGAACCGGAAGTTATGAAAACCAAAAAGCTCACCAGCAACGCGGCGAGGATCAAGACGATCCAGTATTTATAAATCCACTTGTGCCGGTAAGGTTGGTTGGGCGCGATGCCTGAAGGACGAACTAGACCAGATACACCAAACGACTTTTCGATTTGCGTGGGAGTTACATAGGTACCCAGGGACCAGTTGATCTCACCAGTGGAACGCTTTTTCTCAGGCTCAGTCGCATCGGCGACGTAAGACGTGGTTACTTCTTTCGAGAGCATGTAAGGCGGCGAAACATAGTCGACGCCACGCACCGCCTCTCCCGCTTCGACTTTCCAGTAGAACTCACCCAAAACAGATTCGACTCTTGCCTGTGCATCCTGAAAGATTCTGTAATTCTGGCCCCGGAACTGCGCCGCGCGAGCGACTTCGACGACCTCACCAGGTGGTACCGCCTGTACATAGTTCCAGTGTTCATCACTATGGACTAGCCAGCGAAAACCGATTTGAGGATTGTAGAGGAGATACTCGCTCCAAAAGTATTGCGTCCCTTCAATGGTAACGCTGCGAGACATCGCGCCAATGACCGTCATTTTCCCTTCGGGTAGATCACCACTAGCACCGATGGGAATGACTGGTTGAAACCCCCGTTGTTCGAGAGCTTTTAGAAACTTCAGTTGACCCTGGTTAACATCCAGAAGGGAATTACAATTGGGGCAGGTTACTCGCTCAGTCTTATCGGGAGCTCGCAGCTCAAGCGGGCCGCCGCAGTTTGGACAACCCAAGTGTGCGGCATCGACCCCGCGCTGCTCGCGTTCGGGTGTCCGCGTTGAAGTGATTCCCAACTGGGCTAACGATATTTCCTGTCCGAGAAAAACCAGCGGTGGAGTTTCGTTGTAATCGAGTGTTCCAAACGACGCGTTTGGTCCGGAAAGATCAGCGTAGTAGTAGGTCTCGCCAGGTGTTAGCAGATACGGAATCTCGCCTTTAGCGCCGAGAGCTTTCGCTCGTCCGGTTTCGGCAACCATCAGCGGTGTGGGCCAGGGAAGTCCGGGAACAGTTTGACCCAGCTGAAGCTGATCAAAGGAAGGTAACTGGACGTTTTCCGGAATGGGACGTTGGAAGGTTAGATAGAAGCGACCCTGGGCTTCAGCGAGCCAGCCAAGCCAGCCGTTAGAAAATGTCGCGTACCACTCGTCCCATTGACCACCCATCTCGTGACCGAGCTGGGCCCGGCCAGTTAATTCAAAGGGAATGTCTTGCCACTTCCCGTGGATACCGATGTCGAGAGGCGAACCGGTTTCGACAATTTCCGCGACCTTTCCCAGATCTCTTAAGTCCCGATCGGTTCGGGCAATGGCGGAGTGACAATAATTGCAGATGACAACTATTGACTGGCCGCTCTTG
>JBAPXA010000099.1:0-23374 GCA_049283975.1 Pyrinomonadaceae bacterium
CAGCACACCCTCATAGGCTTCAAGGGCGCGTTCGGCCATGCGGCCCACGCTGTAGTGTTCACGCACTTGCTGCAAGCCACGTTGCCCCAGTTGCTCGCCCAACTCCCGATTGCGAAAGATGCTTAGCAGGCCTTCGCCCAGGCTCTGTATGTCATCCTTCTTAACCAGGAGACCACCGCCGGTACGCTCAACGATCTCGGTGAATGCGCCTCGCGCTGGTTGCACAACGGGAACACCACAAGCCATCGCTTCCAGCAAAAACATTCCCTTGGGCTCGTCGTAGGTCGCAGGCACAGAAAGCACGTCGAGACTGCTGAGGAACGCGATCTTCTCGTCCTTATTCAAAACGCCGCGATAGGAAAACTCATCGCCGAGCCCGGCCGCGGTCATTTCGTTTTCAACGTCCGCCAGATACTTCTTGTGTTCCGGCGCGAGGTAACCAGCCGCTTCCAGCCGCGCCGAGGGCAGTTCGCCGCTCGCGCGCAAGAGGCGGTAGGTTTCCGCCAAAACATGAAGTCCTTTTTCAGGGGCGACACGCGCAAAGAAGCCAATCGTAAAAGTTTGCGAACGCCCCGGCGGTCGCGAATGATAACCCTCGAGGTTAATTCCCAGCGGTACAACGCGAATCTTTTCTCGCGGCACGTTCAAATATCCGGGCATGTACCCGGCGTAATAGTCACTCACAGATATGAACGCATCGACGTGTTTGATGTGTTGTCGAATCAAACTCATCGCTTCACTGCGATAAGGTTCCTCCAAGCCGTCCAAAAACAAGTCTTCGCCTTGCAGGGTGCAACAGACGGGACGGCCCAGGGCTTCTTTAATCGGCTGCGCCAGACCAAGCAGGAGCGAGTAAGGCAAACTCACAAGATCGGGCGGGGCTTCGTGCTTGGCCCATTCCAGCAACTTCGCAACTTCCTTTTGCTGAAATCCGTGCTCTCCTTTCAACATGGACACGGTAAGTTCACCCAGCATTTTTGGACTTGTAGATATGGAACGACGCGAAGCCAGTTGCAGGAGGGGTTTTGAATCCCACAAACGATCGAGCCAGCGCGGCGAGTTGCGAAAGACCGGCACATACTGCTCGAGGTAGACACTGATGCCACCAAAAAACACTTTTCCGTTACTTACGTTCGGTTCATCTGTGAGCGTCGGCGTGTAGATTGGAAGTAATGTCACATCGTGACCGCGGGCAATCAATTCAGCGGCCAGGGCGTTATCGCGCAGGCAACTCCCGCAATACATCTGTCCCGCGCCGCCAGTGAGATAAAGGATTTTCACTTAACTAGGTTGTAGGGGCGTCACTCCGTGGGCGCCCCTTCTCCGTGCCAGTCTGGGGGCACCCACAGAATGACGCCCCTACAGGAATTGGATCGATCCGACTCAAGCAATCGCGCGCTGAAACGCACGCCGCGCGTAGAGATGTTCGAAGAGGTTGCCCTCATGTGGCTGATCCCAACTCACAACACTGGTGGGAAGCGCGCCGACGTTTAGGCGATCTACATGCGGGGAGTTAACGAGTTTGTTGATGAGTTTGGAGTCGGAAGTGATTGCCGTAACCACCAGGCTTGGGCCTAACACTTCAGGGATAGTCTCGGGCGCAGCGGTAACGACACTCGCGAAAGGAAACATGAACTCCTTGTTCGCAAGCGGATGCTCGGGACTATCGCAGAGCACGATGGTAGGCAATAAGTAGGAGCACCCGTCCCGACTGACCAGGCGTTCGCTGTTTCGATTTGTCACTTCGCGGGCGCCAGGTTCCCGTAGTCCCTGATCAATAATCTGCGAAATACGCGCGGCTACATTCCAATCCACGAATGGAGCCAGCCGTGCCTGTTCGTCGTCCGCGGGGAGCGGCGTAATTTGAGAAAGACGATCAGCAAGAGCTTCACTAATCTCTTCGGCGTGGCGCGGAACCCAAACTCCGGAAGCGTTGATGCATGAGCGCCCACCGTTATCAGCGATCGAGCGCACCATCACGTCGATATACTGCTCCCAGTCGTCAATGCAATCTTCACCGATGAGGACTTTGCTGAAGCCCGGACCATGAATCTCGATGCGCGGATCACCCTGCCACAGACTGGTTGACGAGGCGTCTCCGAAAACCATGCCGCGGCCACAGTTTCTCAGGATCTCGCCCGCGCCGGCGTGATCGGCCGGATAAAAGCTAAATGCCTCCCGCGGTGCGCCGGCCTTTATTAAGGCCTGTACGATCCGGCAAGGAGTCCAGGGCTCAGCGCTGCCAGGTTTCAGTATCAGTGGAATCTTCAGCGGGACTGCGGGAATCCAGAGTGAGTGCACGCCTGGCGAGTTGTTGGGAAGAACCACACCCAACGATTCCGCGCGCGGATAGAAACTGATTGCTTGCCCGTTGAGTTCGCCGAAGCCGCGATCCAGAACCTGCCAATCGATGTTTCGCGTGAGACCGTTCAGCACGTTTCCCACTCCCGCGAGCACGCCGCGAATCTTGTCCATGTTGTTGCGGGCAAGAACGTAAGGCATGCCAGTAGTCGCCGACACCTGGCTCACATAGTCCTCTGGAGTTTGGGTCGTTTCCCCGAGCGGCAAACTATCGTTGCTGAAGTAATCGGCCGCGCGCGCGCAGATGGCGACTAACTCGGCGGTAGTAAGCGAGGCTAGTTTTGCACGAGCTGTTTGCTGGTCGCGCAGATCGCGTCGAATCAAGCCACTGTTGGCCTGGCTGATTTCTACGAAAGGCTCGCGCGTTCGGTGATGCGGCACACTAGCGACGTCGAGACTGCGATAGAGCTCGCCTTTGCGGAGGATTGGTATATGCAACATTGTGAATTTCCAATTGCTGATTGCCGATTTGTTTTGGTCTTTGGCCTTTGGTTTTTGACCTTTGATTTTGTTCTTTAATGCTTGGTCATTCCACTACGTTTAGAAGGAAACCAAAGACCTAAAACCAAAGACCCAAAACCGATTGGCAATCGGCAATCGCCAATCAGTAGACTCCTTCAACGACGGTCGAGTGAAATCTCGAAAAAGGACGGACATTCCTGACGCCATCCCAGGGATACAGCTCACAAGGCGGTTCGCGTTCTGCCTCATCGCGCTCAAGAAAGCGCGGCATGAAAAATTCTTTCGTCAGCGTCGTCAAACGTACCCGCCCGGTCTCGCTATATTCCACCACTCGCTCCGGATTGTCCGGATCGACAACCTCGATCATCGCCCGCGGTGTAGGCGGATAATAGATGACCGCAAAGTTGTCTTCGGGCACGCGCGGCTTGTGCACTGCCAGGCCCATTAACGTATTTCCATACGTCGGCGCGAAGTAGGCATCTTCCAATAACTCTTCGACGGCAAACCGGTGAAACTGCGGCGTCATTTCGGTGCCGCCACAGAACACTCCAGTAATGCCAAGCCTCTTCAGTGACACTTTTTCGCAGAGGGCTTCCAGGAGTTTAGGCGTTGTAAAGAGACAACGGATGTTGTCGTGCGCCCGCAGGAGGGTCAGCCCCTGCTCGATCACGTGCTGCTTGTATTGCTCAGCCATTTTTGGCTGACCCATTTTTAGCAACTTGATCACCCAGCGCGGATCGAGATCAATCATGAAACAGATGCCGCCACGAAACTGTGCCAGGTGTTCGACTGCTAAGCGCAGACGGCGCGGCCCCGTCGGTCCGAGCGACAACCAATCCGAGTCTTTGGGGAAATACTCGTCCGGCAAAGTAGGACTGAATGCTTCGTAGTCGAGGCGAAAGTCCTCGATGTTAATGCGCGACTTCGGCACTCCGGTGCTGCCTCCAGTTTCAAAAGTGTAAACCGGGCGGCCCGTGTAACCCCTGGGCACCCAACGCCGCACAGGCCCACCGCGCAGCCACTCGTCTTGAAATGGGCCCAGTCTCGCAAGATCATCGTAGGAATGGATCTGGTCGCGGGGATCCCATCCGAGGTTGCGGGCGTAGTCCAACCAAAAAGGACAACCGGTGGCGGGATCGAAGTGCCACTGCACCACTTCGCGCACCCACGCATCGAGAGTTTCGCGTGCTTGCTTGATATTTGCCTGAAGGGCGGTTTCAGCTGTGGACATTTGAATTGTGTTTTTGAATCGCCTGACCTGATGTTTCTTTAACGTTAAAATACCAGAGGAGGATTGCAAAAGATAACCGCGGGTGGACTATTAGCGTTGTATCGAAACGGCTTTGCCGCCGGATGTGAGGCGTGGCTTTGCCGCGCCGAGTGCGCTCCACTCAACCTGGTTGGGGCTCCGCCCCGGCAAAGACTTGCGGGCGTAGCCCGCCGGCTCATGCGGGCTTACGGCGCGGCAAAGCCACGCCTCACATCCGGCGGCAAAGCCGAATGCGCGCGACTTAGCGATATCATGAATCCGTCGATCCCAGGTGCTATGATGAATCGTATGACTCCTGAGGATTTTCGTGAAGTTATCAGGTCGCTGGAACAGACTCCGCTGGTCGTGGCGCGAGTGTTCAATCCGCTTTCGCAAGCGGACCTGAAGGTCAAAAATTCTGACGACTTTTCCGTCCTGGAAAATATCTGTCACCTGCGCGACATCGAAATTGAAGGTTACAGAGAAAGAATTGTACGGATTCTAGAAGAGGACAATCCTTCGTTGGCGGATGTCGATGGCGCCCGGCTGGCGATTGAACGCAACTACAATGACCAGGACGGAAAGGCGGCGCTAAAGGCGTTTTGCGATGCTCGCGATAAGAACATCGACCTATTGAAAGACTTGAGCCCGGAGCAACTCACGCGTGCGGGTACTCTTGAAGGTGTCGGCCCCATTAGTCTCGAGAAACTGATGCACATGATGGTTGAACACGACCAGGGTCATGTCGCGGAATTGATGACCATTAGCCGGCGCACCCAGCGCTCAGAAACCACCGGGTTTTAACCGCACTATTGTAGCTCCTAACCCGCCGGCCTCGGGCGGGGCATCCGTCCAATCAACTACAAAAGCTGTCTTGGCGAGAATTGAGCGCACGATTGTGCGCTGCACGCCAATTCCTTTGCCGTGAATAATGCGCACTATGGGAAAGCCCGCCTCATAGGTTTGTCGCAAATACTCTTCGACCACCCGCGCCACATCTCGCGGTGGAATTGTGTGCAGATCAATGACGTCGGTGATTTCAATCTCAACCAGTTCGGGAAAAGGATTGTAGGGATCGATGTCGGGATCAATAAGATCGTCGCTGGGAGATGGCACCACCTTCGGGTTCGACCCGCCAAACAGATTCCGAAACCAATCAATTACTGACATATTGCGATGATTGCTGTAGTGTCCGCTGCCATCGTTATAGAACCGGGAGATTCAACGTCTTTCGGCCGTTTGGTGTTACCTCGTGGATCGTTCGCTAATGCTGCTGCGGGAATACGATCCACTAAATCACACGAAGCCACACCAAAGCGCTCGCGCGGGATGAGAGTGCCGCGCATCGGCCCACCGGCTACCGCCTGGTGGTACTGACTTTAACTAATCGACAATTGGCATTTGGCGATCGGCTATCTATGTTTGACACTCTCGTTGAGGCACTTGTACACTCCGGTGCTCTAAAAACCAACAAGGTAAATCAGATTTGTTATCAGCGAGCTTAACGGAAATGCTACCTACTCGCTGACGCAAACTAACGCTGGCACTACTTTTCTGCGAAAGGATTTCTTATGGGTGCGCGAAATAAGATCACGGTTGTCGGCGCCGGCAACGTCGGCGCGACTGCCGCTCACTGGCTGGCCGCGAAAGAACTAGGCGACGTTTGCCTCGTCGACATTGTCGAGGGTGTGCCGCAGGGTAAGGCATTGGATCTGGCCCAGGCCGCGCCAATCGAGGGTTTTGACGTGCGGCTCAAAGGTTTGAATTCATACGACGGCACGGAAAATTCTGATGTCGTCATCATTACCGCTGGTCTGCCGCGCAAGCCGGGCATGAGCCGCGATGATTTGTTGAAGACCAACGCCGACATCGTCTCGAAAGTAGTCGATGAAGTTGTGAAACGCTCGCCGGAGGCAATCCTAATCGTTGTTTCAAATCCGCTTGATGCGATGTGTCAGGTAGCTTTTCGCCGCTCGGGATTTCCCAAGCATCGGGTGATCGGAATGGCCGGAGTACTCGATTCGGCGCGGATGCGCTGCTTCCTCGCCGAGGCGCTTGATGTTTCCGTCGAAAACGTAACGGCCTTTGTTCTTGGTGGTCATGGGGACACGATGGTTCCACTGCCACGCTTTTCAACCTGTGCCGGAATTCCCATTCCCGAACTGTTGTCGAAGGATAAGATCGACGCCATCGTCAAACGAACCGCAGGCGGCGGTGCCGAAATAGTCTCGCTGCTGAAAACCGGTTCTGCTTATTACGCGCCATCCGCGGCCGCGGTAGAAATGACCGAGTCCATTCTTAAGGACAAGAAAAAGATTCTTCCCTGTGCGGCTTATCTTGAAGGCGAGTATGGCATCAATGGGCTCTACGTCGGCGTCCCCTGTAAGTTGGGAGCGAAGGGTCTGGAACAAGTGATCCAAATCAATCTTCAGGCGGATGAGCGAATCGCGTTACAAAAGAGTGCGGCCGCGGTTCAGGAGTTGATTGACGTCCTGGGTATCTAAGGAAGTCTCAGGTCTTAAGTCTTAAGTCTCAAGTTCCTTCACCGGCAACGTTTCTGATAAAGCAAGAGGCATCGGCTGATAACCGATGCCTCTTTGGCTGAGTGGGGGGTTGTATTCTTAAGATCTCAAATCTGAAATCTGAGATCCCGGATCTTACGGAAGCTTGATGCTAGCGCCATCCCCGACAACGTTGGTCGGATCGGCATCATCAGCGGCTCCCGCCTGGTTATCGAAAACCGTCTCCCCCGTTTTTTCATTCCAGACTTTCAAGCGGAACTTATCGACCCCGCCACCGCCTGCCGCCTGACCGTCAATGACGGTCAGGAGGTACCGATAACCAGGCAGATTGTTGACGGTACCGGAACCCTTGAACTGAATTCTGGCGCCGGCAACCGTTTTGGAATCGTAGCCGAGTGTGCGGAATTCCAGTTTTCCCAGGAGCAGATTGATCAGACTTTCACTTCTGCTGCTCCTTGCAGTTGCGGTCTTGGCATCGAAATCGAAGTTGACCATGCCCATGACCGCCGGATCGAACAGCGACGCAGCGCCAGATATTCCACCGCTTGCGTCTTTGTTTTGACCGCCAATCACTGTCCACGCGCCCCCCTTCATGCTCTTGGGTACGAGTACCGTGCTGGTCTTCACCGTGGTGTTATTAGACCCATCAGTGCACGTGGTAGTGATCGTATAGATACGCCCGGTGCCCTTACCGCTGCGTTCGGCGCGTAACTGCACGTGATGATCATCAATCACCAGCCAATCAGGTGAGGTGTCGCCATCTCCTAACCCGTCAACTGGCTCGTTGCTGGTGACGGTCAATACACAGGTGAGCGGACAGTTATCTGTCGCCGTATAGTTCACGGTAACGTCCACCATACTGTGATTGGCGGGCCATAACGTATCGGGACTGGTGGTCGGCGTGCCAACGACAGGCAACTCAGTGTCATTGACCGTGACATCGAATTCGCACTCGTCGCTAGTCCCGTCCAGTCTCTCTCCTGTAATCGTCACCGTAGTGGTTCCGACTGGGAAGAAGGTTCCCGAGTTTTGACTGGCGCTGACTGTTCCACAATTGCCGCTGTAAGTCGGCGCTGGGTAGTTAACGATCGCACCGCACTCACCAGCATCATTGGGAACTGAAATATCACTCGGGCAAGTAAGAACACAGGCGCCACTGCAACAGAAGCGAGTGCTGGGATAGATTGAGATTGTATCTACCCGCTGGCCGCCTCCACCTGGATTCGTGCCGGTGTCATAAGCAGTACGCCATCTCAGTTGTGCGTTCTGCCCATAAGACGCAGCCGGAAGGACCACTGTAGTGGTGATAAACCCACCAGAGTTTCCGGTCCATGCTGCCCTACCCATTAGCACACTATCCGTTACCGTGATGGATCCGTTGTAACCGCCTTCAATGAAGCTGCCCCCTGCGGCAAGGATGTCCGCGAAGGGCGCGCCGTTGATGCTGATTTCAAGTACGGCTCCGTCAAAGCTCGGCTCAGTGTTGTAACTGTTACGGAAGGTAAGGCGCACGCCTGGATTTGTTCCGCCTAACGGCGCGGTCGGGACCGCGATATCGGGCGAGGTCAAGCTATTCTCACCCGGTGTGGTGGAACCAGCGCCAAACGCGGAGTTTGGCGGCGTGTCATTGGTGGTTGATGTTACCCAAAGAGGCGGATTGGCACCTGCGCCTGAGCGAGCAGTTGTCCAACCAGCAGGCAGGGCCGGCGCGACCACGCCATCGAAGTTCTCCGTAAACGTTGCCGGAGAATTAACCAGCACGCCGAGTGTGTAGGAAATGCTGAAGTTGCCGAGATCTATGGCTCCGTCCTGCATATGGAAAGTCAGGGTAATCGTGTCGCCACAACTTCTATTGTTGGAGAAGCTAAAGTTTCTAAACGCTGTTGCGCCACTGGCAACTACCCCGTAACTTTCAGGTCCAGTTGGGAAAGTAACGCCTCCCATTGGCAACAAGGTGACTACCAGGTTATCAGTTGGTCCCGGGCCGATATTCGTAACGCCTAGAGTTATGGTTACGTCTTCACTCGGATCAACTACTCCGTTGCCCGGAGCGCAGCCTTCAGCCACGATCGTCGCTCCGGCGTTTCTTGTCACCGGCAACTGGCGTCCGGGAATACCAATCTCCCAGATGCCGCGGCCGTGAGTTGCGATACGCAGGTAGCGCTGCACGTTGGAAATCTTCACATCAAATACAGCGACGCGCGGTAAGCCGGATCCCAAAGGCAACCAGGTCGCGCCGCCGTCACTCGAGTGATAGACGCCGATGTCTGTTCCCGCGTAAAGCGAGTTTGAATCCTGCGGGTCGATTGCGATCGAGCTGACAGGAACCTGTGGGATTCCGTTACTCGATGCTGTCCAGGTTGGCACCGGATCGTTAAGGTTTGTCGTCTTAAAGATCTGTTGACCGGCAGGCGGCGAGAAGCTCGTAAAGCTTATGTAAGCCGTAAACTTATTGTTGGGATCGATGACCGTCTCGCCGATCGAGTTTCTGTTCAGGTCTGCCGGGTTTGGCGGCGGAAAGTTACCGCCGGTGACGTCCGTCATGACGGCGGAGCCAGTGGTGGTTGCGAAGACTTGACCATTGCGCAAGCCCACGAGCCTTACACTGTCGTCTTGCGGCGAAATGCCAATGCTGGTGACAACGACACCTGAAAGCGCTCCGGGCGTCGTCGGGACGAGTGGTCCCTGACTGGCCAGCACCATAGTGTCGCCACGATTGGTCGATCGATAGAGGCGATCCGTTCCGAAGTAGAGAGTATTGAATGGGGTACCTGGCCCCTGATTCATAGGCGCGTAGAACAACACGTTGTCCGCGCAGCGGAAGCCGTTATTGCTGGTGGTTCCGGAGCAGCCTCTAAACGTCCAACCGGAAAGTTGGCCGTCGGCGTTTGCGGTGGTATTGCTGGCTCGCTCGAAGCCGATCTGACCGTTCGTCTGGTTAAAGAAGGTGTGATACATCAAAACGTTGAACGTATCTTGAGCATTGTCATCGATCACCGCATAACCACCATCGCCGTCGCGACAATGCGACACCGTTCCATTAGCCGCCCAACAGATAGTGCCGTTGTCCTGAGTGCCTCCCATCAGGAAGTTCCGGTCAAAGGGGTGTACGGCGACGCCTTGAAACTGCGTGGCGCTGAAATCGACGTTGTTGAGGGTCTGCCAGGTATTGCCGTTATTGGTGGAGCGCCAAATGCCGCCATCGTTGCCGGTGTATACAATCTGCGGGTTAGACGGGGCAATCGCGACGGCATGTCCATCCGCATGCAGCGTAGCGTTATTACTGGCAAAGGTGGTGCCGCCGTTAAGCGAGCGCTTCATCACATTGCTCCCGCAATTAGCGGATGAATTACCCGCAGCGCCAGCCAGGTGGATGGTCTGATTGTCGGGCGTGACGCCGATTGCGATGTCATAGAAACACTGTCCCCCGCAAAAGCCCGTTGAACCTGCCATTGGGACGGACCAGGTCAAGCCGCCATCGGTGGAACGCCTTAGCAAGCCTGCCTGGCTCGCCGTGCAAGCTGGACCACCCAGCGCGGCCGTCGATTGTTCGCCGGTGGCTGCGTAAAAAGTAAGTCCGTTGGTTGCGTTCCTGGTTACAGTCAGTTCCGCACGCAGCCCAGACCCATTTCCCCATGCTAGCGTGCGTGTGAATGTCGGTGCCGGATCAAGCGCATTCGCAGTTCGATAGATACCACCGTCACTTGTGACTCCAATCACCGTAGCTAGCAACAGGTTTGGATCCGCCGGATCCATTTCGATGTCAATCGTGCTGCGATCTTGAACCCCAAGTCCGGTTATTGGAATCTGTTCGAAAGTTGGCGTCGCCGATTGCGCGTTTGTTGAACGGTAAAGCCCACGAGGCGGCAGCAGCACCGTGGTGGTATTGGGGTTGCCTCCGGTGCCTGATGCGGTACAGACAAAGATCGTGTTGTGGTCAAGTGGGTTGACGAGAATGCGACCAATGGCCCGGCCGTTAAAGACGTTACCGCCGACCGAATTTGTTCGGAATGGGCCATTCAAGGTAGGGGTCGCAGAATTCGCGTTGCGAATTATGTAAAGACCCTTACCGGCGAAGCTGTCGGCTGATTGACCGTTCTCGCCAGTTCCCACGTAGACGATGCTGGTGTCGGTTGGGTCAATCGTAATGGCGCCAATCGCGAGAGTTTCCAACTGGAATTCAAACAACTTAGTCCAATTTGTTCCGCCATTCGTCGACTTGTAAAGACCGCCTTGCGCGGTGCCAACGTAAACGGTGTCCGGGTCTGTTGGATGAATCGCGATCGAAATCGTTCGTCCGCTTACCGGGACGCGAGTTCCCTGGGTCTGCCCGAGCGGTATGGGGTTCGGACCGATGAAAGCCCAGTCAGTAATATTTACTAAGGATCTCACTGAGGTGGCTGCCGGGCGGCTCTTCAAGAGCTTTTCTTGCCGCTCCATCTGCTGAATTGCTCGCTCGCGCGCATCTTCAGGGACCTCGCCGTCGCGGCCGCGCAGCATATCGAAGTAGTCGCCACGTGCGCGCAGATAGGCTTCCTTATCAACTCTTCCGGCCATTCCTGGCGGCAGATCCGGATCCTCATCCTCATCATCCACTTCCGGTCGATCGAGATCAGCTTTCGTAGCCTCTGGGGCTTTGCTCTTTTCTTGCTTGCCCGTTCTCGCTGAGCCCTCTCGCTTGCCCGCCTGCTTCTGCATCAAGCCGGCTGCGGAGACATTAACTTTGCCTTTGTCACGCCCAGCGGTGAGGGGCGTAAAGTCCCAGGCAACGGCGATTGACGCGACGATGAAACACAGAATCAGCATCCATCTGGTAGTTCTAGGCATTGAGTTCTCCTTCGGGCATTGTTCCGGTAAGGGTGATTATTTGAAGTGATGGCGGACAGGTACAGGTCGGACATTCCGCGCGCTATTCGGAGACAGCGAACCGATCTGGAAATATCAACTCCGACTTTTTGTGGTTGTTAAAACGGCCAGCGCACGACCCGAGCAGCGTTAACCCAAAAAGGTGGCTAACCTATCGGCATGACCTGAAAAAGTGGCCGCAGACTACGGCGTCTGATAGTAGTTTGTCAAGAACTATTGCTTGTGGTTCGAGCGGGAAAGGCGCCCTTATCAATCGCCAAATTGCGAACCAAGAGGCCGACGAAATTTGAAGTGGCGGCACGAATTGTGGGTGCAAGGTTGAACGGGGAAGGCAACACATGAACCTATTGTCACTCGCCAACCTCCAGGTCCACATCGCGACCTTTGGCACGCAGGCTTCTCGATATCTCTGCCGCCTGGGCGCGTGCATCAGCACGACAAATCTTCGTCGTCGCTCGCCAGCTCTGCAACAGGGATTCGCGCGTCCCAAGTGGGCTGAGGTAGTCCGGCTTGTCCTGCCGCCACGGCACTCCCGGTCTGGTTAATCCATTCGCCGCGAAGAAACGGACGATTGGATACTTATCTGCAAACGCCTCGACGAGAAAGGGACTCGCCCAAAGCGCATCCGGTTGTTGTGGACCACCCCCACTCAACGCATCTGCCGCTAAGGCTCGCGTTAACGCATCGCCCGCGAATAGCGCGCGAGCGGCTTCGGGTAAGTCGAATTGAGTATCAGCGGTTGTTTCGGTCCTCGCATAGTGATCCGGCCAGAGCTGCCGAGTTTGCGCGATGCTCCAGTTAACCGACCTTTCCATGTGACACTGATTGCACGCGTTGGGAACACCATACGCAGCTGTTAGAGCCGGCTCGGGAATAGGCGACCGGAAGGCGAGTGTATTGTCCCGTTTCCCTGGTCAGATATTGCTCGATTCGTCGTGAGCCCACGGTGCGATCGACGCTGACAGTCTGCGTCTGTCCATCCGGGAACGTAAACGACATCGCGAAGCCGTCACCGCGCCGTTCCATGCGTGCCCTGAGGCCGAGATAATCGAGTGAGTTGTTGTGATCGAAATCGCCCTGGATCGTGGCCGGCTTCGCTTCCTGCGTCATGCGGCTGTGATAAGTGCGGGCCCAGGAAAGGTAATGACCCTCATGGCAGGCACGGCAATCTCCTGACTTGAGATAGTTTTCGTCTGCGCGGCCGGCCCGAATGCCCTGGTAGGTGGGTCTTGAGTACCAGACGTAGAAAAGGACGCCTGTGATGAGCAAGATCGCCGCCGGGACGATAGCGAAAGACCTCCTGAGGGTCATGCTAAACTCTGCTCCAGGTTCGACTTAGAATTAAACTGTTGACTGAAATTCCTAGGCCAACCTAATATACCGTACGATTGGCAGGGCCGGATCCCCGGCCGCATCTGCCGCAGTTCTTGCCTCCAGTCTTTACCTCACTTCGAGTCAAAAGACGACAGCCACAACTTCAAGCTGAACTGAATCTTCGCAAAACCCTTAGGAAGGATCTGATGAGTGCGCAACCTGAAACCTGGCGTGTGAGCACTGTGGAAGGCGTTTTTGAGGCCGACCTTGAAACGCTGCGACAGTGGATTCTCGAAGGCTGTGTTCAGCCTACTGACAAAGTCACAAAAGGCAATATGAACTGGATCGACGCCGGCAAAGCGCCGATGCTTCGTGCAGCTTTTGCCGGTGAGAGAGTTCCCATCGCGGTGCCAACTGCGCCCGTATTGGTCGAAGGCTTTTCCGACGTCGCGGTGGCCGAGACGCCAGTTAGTGAAGTCAAAGCTGAGGCTTATGCTCCCGCCATTGCGGCTGATTTTGTCCCGGACGTTTTCCGGGATGAGTCTACCTCTACAGATTTCTGTACTAACCACCCTGAGCTCGCGACGAAGTACGTCTGCTGGTCCTGTGTCAAAGGCTTCTGCGATCAGTGTGCGCGATTGGTTCCCGGTAGCAAGATTCCCCTCTGCGGCGTCTGCGGCGATCTCTGCAAAGTTTACGCGGCTGAGCGCAGCCAGGCTCAACGTGAACAATTCCAGGATTCGGGTTTTGGCTTCGCTGACTTTGCGCGGGCGCTTCGTTATCCGTTGCAACACAAAGTCGCCTTGTGTTTTGGAGCTGCTCTTTACGGCTTGATGTTGATGGCCGGGTTCCGAGGCAGGATTGTCGCGTCAGTGATGATGTTTGGTTGCATCTCGCACGTGATCAGCAACGTCGCCTGGGGCCGTTTACATAAGAGCTTCATGCCTGACTTCAGCGAATTCTCCCTTTGGGATGATGTCGCGGTTCCGGTTGCCCTGGGCATCGGGATCACGATTGTGACCTGGGGTCCGGCAATCGTGCTGATCCTGGCGTTGATTTTTGGAGTAGTCAGTTCCGGCTTCTCGCCCGCGAGCGCCCTTCAACCTCAGACGGCAGCAAATTCCGAGCAACTGAACGAAAGTGACCTCAACACGCTGCTTGATCCCAATGCCGATCCCACCAAACAGGCAGAGGCGAGCAAGAAGTTAGATCAACTGCGACCCGGCCATGAGATCAGCAGGGAAGCAGAGCGATCTAAGGAACAGCTCAACGATCCGACAGCCGACTTGAAGATGTTATTTGGCTACCTGCGCGCGCCCATTCTGCTCGTGCTCCTGCTGCTGCTGGCGATCGGGTGGGGCATCTTCTATTACCCGATGGCCCTCGCAGTGGCGGGCTACACCCAGAGTTTTGGTTCCGTCGTCAACCCACTCGTTGGACTCGATACAATCAAGCGGATGGGAGCGACCTACTTCAAAGCCTTTGGCCTCGTGCTAATGGTTCAAGTGGTTGGCGGGATAATCGGAATCATCGTCGCCATCCTTTTGTCACCCTTCGCCTTGCCCTTTGTAGGCAACTTGCCGGCGATGTTTGTCGATGGCTCGCTGACTTTTTATTTCAACCTGGTTATTGCTTGTGTGTTGGGACTGTCGCTCTTCAAGTGCGCTGACCGCCTTGGGATCGACGTGGACTGAAACGATTGGCGATTGGCGATTGGCGATTGCCGATTGGCGGACTAGGTGAGTTGAGAAATACACTTAAACGTAGATCGTGACGACACTGCCGACGGCGCCCAGCGATCAGAGTTTTGATTAGAGGCCAATCGGCAATCGTCAATCGCCAATCGGCAATCACTTCCTGAGCCAACCTAAGAGCCCGTGGATCACTGTCTCGCGGTTCTCTTCATAGATTGCGCGCGTGAGAGGAATATTCATGGGGCAGGCTTTCACGCAGTTCTGCGCGTTTCCGCAATTGGTGATGCCATCTTCGCCCATCAACGCCTCCAGTCGTTCATCGCGGTTCATCTTCCCGCTGGGATGCATATTGAAGAGACGGACCTGAGCAATCGCTTGCGGTCCAATATACTGATCACCATCGTATTGCGGACAGGCTTCCAGGCAGCAACCACAAGTCATGCAACGGGAGTAGGCGTAGCGCTCCTGCACGTCGTCCTGATCCATGCGCGGTCCGGGTCCGAGATCGTGAGTGCCGTCCAGTTCGACCCAGGCGTGAACCCGCTTCAGGTGCTCAAACATCTGCGAGCGATCAACGATCAGATCCCGCACTGTGGGGAACTTCGACATCGGTTCGAGCTTAATTGGCAACTCCAGATTATCCACAAGTGCGGAACAAGACTGCCGCACGCGACCATTGATCACCATCGTGCAGATTCCGCAAACCTGCTCCAGACAGTTCATGCTCCAGACCGGCGGCGTCGTGGCATTACCTTCCTTGGTCACCGGATTCTTTTGAATCTCCATCAGGCAGGAAATGATGTTTAGATTTGGCCGGTAAGGAATTTCAAACTGCTCCCAATGGGCTGGTGCATCCGGATTGGGCCGGCGCCTGATGTGTAACTCGACAGTTTTGGGCGGAACGCGTCTGGGCTTTGCTGGTTGTGGATGTGCCGACATGGTTGCAGTCTCAGGCCTTGGCTGTTTCTTTCTTGGCTTTGCTGTAGTCGCGTTTGCGCGGAGTGATTAGCGAGACGTCAACCGGTTCGTAAGAAATCACTGGCCCCTCGCCCGAGAACTCAGCAATCGTTGTTTTCAAAAACTGCTCATCATCGCGATCAGGAAACTCCGGTTTGAAGTGGGCGCCCCGCGATTCGTTCCGATTGAGCGCGCCCAACGTGATCACGCGCGCCAGCTCAAGCATGTTATCAAGATGCCGGGCATGTGGCAGCGCCATTGTCGCCCAGAGGTTTGAGTCGTTAATCGAGATCCGTTTGTAGCGATCCATTAGCTCCAGCAGCTTTTGATCGGTGGCTTTAAGTTTCTCGTTGTAGCGCACGACCGTTACGTTGTCGGTCATCCACTTGCCCATCTCCTGATGAAGTATGTACTGGTTCTCGTTACCACTCTGCTTGATCAGCGAGTCATTAATCTCCTGCTGACGTTTAAGCTCCCCGTCATAGATTGCCGAACCGTCAGCGCCGTTTCGCTCGACATTCTGGGCCCACTCGATGGCCGCGGGCGCCGCGACAAACCCGCCAAACACACAACTGACGAGCGAGTTTGCGCCCAGTCGATTGGCGCCGTGAATTGAATAGTCGCATTCTCCCGCCGCGAGTAGACCGGAAATGTTTGTGCGCTGATTGAAGTCGACCCACAAACCGCCCATCGAATAATGCACCCCGGGGAAGATGCGCATTGGCACATGCCGGGGATCGTCGCCGACAAACATTTCGTAGATTTCCAGGATCGCGCCGAGCTTGCGGTCAAGGGTCTCTGCCGGGATGTGCGTCAGATCCAAATAGACTTGATTGTCGCCGCCTACACCTTTGCCTTCGATACAAATCTGAAAAATTTCGCGGGTCGCAATGTCGCGCGGTACGAGGTTGCCGTAGGCCGGGTACTTCTCTTCGAGGAAATAGAGGCGCTCTTTCTCCGGAATCGTGGAGGGCGATCTGACGTCGCCGGGCTGGCGAGGTACCCAGACGCGACCACCTTCGCCGCGGGCCGACTCGGACATCAATCGCAGTTTGTCTTCGCCCGGAATTGAGGTGGGGTGTACTTGGATAAACTCGCCGTTCGCATATTTCGCGCCCTGTTGATAGCAGGCGCCGACGCCGCTTCCCGTGCAGACCATCGAGTTAGTCGATTTGCCGAAGATCAAGCCTGGTCCCCCGGTCGCCATGATCACGGCATCGGCAGGGAAAGCCCTGAGCTCCAGTGTCTGAAGATCCATCGCCACCAATCCGCGGCAGACTTGATGATCGTCGAGCACGAGCGAAAGCATTTCCCAATGCTCAAACTTTCGCACTTTTCCAGCGACTTCAAAGCGACGCACTTGTTCATCGAGAGCGTAGAGGAGCTGCTGGCCAGTTGAAGCTCCGGCAAATGCGGTGCGGTGATGTTTGGTGCCGCCGAAGCGACGAAAGTCGAGCAGTCCCTCCTGCGTACGCGAGAAGGGAACACCCATGCGATCGAAGAGATAGATGATCGAAGGCGCCATCTCGCACATAGCTTTTGCCGGCGGTTGGTTAGCGAGAAAGTCGCCGCCGTAAACCGTGTCGTCGAAATGTTCCCAGGTGGAGTCGCCTTCGCCCTTGGTATTGACGGCGCCATTGATGCCACCTTGCGCACAGACTGAATGCGAGCGTTTCACTGGCACGACTGAGAAGATGTCGACGTTGTGACCAGCTTCGGCAATCTTCATCGCCGCGGCCAGACCAGCAAGACCTCCGCCCACGATCGCGATCCTGATTCCGTTACTTGCCATCGTTTAGAGAATTCCTCCCAACAAGCCGCCCGGACGTATGAACGCAATCGCGGCGTTGATTCCCACCAGCAGCAGCACCACTCCAAAGGCAATGCATGCATATCCGGTTAGACGTTGTGCGCGCTCGCCGATGGCAATTCCCCAATCGACGGTGAAGAGCCAGATGCCATTTGCGAAATGCCAGACAGTGGCGCTAATTCCGATGAGGTAGATGATGAAAATCGGCACAATGCGAAACTCGCCGGAGACGATGTCGAAAGCGAGATCGGGACGATGAGCAACCGAGATCGTATTTAGTCTCGGGATCATACCAAAGCGGAAGTTAAGCACGTGGAAAGCGATAAAGAAGAAGAGCACGATCCCCGTGATTCTTTGGATCAAATAGAACCAGTTGCGTGGATAGGGATAGTTCAGGTTGTTCGGGCGCGCCTCCATGGTGATTACAAGACCATAGACGGCGTGGTAAATCAGCGGAATAAAGATGCCACCGATTTCTACAAATAGGATGTAAGGAATTGCCTGGAGGTCCTTAACGGCGTCGTTGAAAGGGGCCGCGCCGCCGAGCGCCTTTGAGTTCGTATAAAAATGTTCCAGTAAAAAGAGGCCGAGAGGAACTATTCCCGATAACTGATGCAGCTTGCGCAGGACAAATGTCCTGCTCAATTGAATCGCCAAGAACGCACTCCTTTGCCGCAAAGCTTCGGCAGCGAAGCCGGCGGTCTTGAATCAGGCGGGTTGTATAAGAGATTGCCCAGAACAATTGAATTATAAGGAAGGGGTGAGGAAATTCAAAATTGCCGATTGCCAATTGGCGATTGCCGATTGGAAGAAGGATAGATGCCAGGATGAAAGAAGAATAAAGAAGGCAGGGTAAACGATCGTCAATTGGCAATTTGCAATCGCCAATCGGCAATCGCAAATAGCCTCAGTTGACTAGCTGCAGCTCTTCTTGCACCGGGCCGTCCTCCACCAGGATCATCATTGCGACGGCGCTGTGTTTCCGAACGAACAAAGTGGCGGCTTCCGTTGTCAGCGGTCTGGCGAAGAGGTACCCCTGCCCATAACCGCAGCCCATCGCTTTGAGTTGCATGAGCTGATCTTCCGTTTCAATTCCCTCGGCCACTACTGACATTCCCAGGTTATTAGCCAATGTATTAATTGTCTTCACGACTTCGCCGTTCTCGCCATTGGCGCCCATCCGGCCGATGAACGAGCGATCGATTTTCAACGTCGTGACCGGAAATCGATGCAAGTAACTGAGTGAAGAATAGCCAGTGCCGAAATCATCGATGCTTAGTTGGACGCCCAGCGCGCAGAGCTGGCTCAACATGTTGCGCGCCACTTCAGCGTTTTCCATCACCACCGACTCTGTTATCTCGAGCTTCAGGTACTGAGCGTCGAGTCCTGTTTCCAGCAAGATATCTTTTATCTGACTAACCAGGTCCGGTTGCGCGAACTGTTTCGCGGAAAGGTTCACGGCTACAGTTAACGACTTGAGTCCGGGTCTTGATTGCCATTCGCGCAACTGCCGGCATGATTCCCGCAACACCAGGATTCCGATGTCGACGATTAGACCGGTCTCTTCCGCGATGCCAATAAATTCGTCGGGCGGCACCAGACCGCGCTCAGGGTGATACCAGCGTACCAATGCTTCGAAGCCCGCGACCTCGTCGGTGTCGAGGTTTACGATTGGTTGATAGTAAACCCTGAACTCGCGACGCTCGATCGCACGCCGCAAGTCGTTCTCGAGTTGTAGCAGGGCGACAGCGTGCGAGTGCATTGACGAGTCAAAGACTTCAAAGCGAGCCTTACCACTTTCTTTGGCGCGATACATGGCCGTATCGGCATCACGCAAGACGTTCTCGGGATCTTCATAACCTGTATTGCTCAAGGTGATTCCGATGCTGGTCGTAACGAATACTTCGTGGCCGTTGAGCGAGAAAGGACGAGTTAATGCCTGTTGAATTCTTTCTGCAACAAGGATGGCTTCAGCCACACTTTCCAGACCGTCCAAAAGGATCGCAAATTCATCTCCGCCCAAACGCGCCACCGTGTCCATGGGGCGCATGCAGTCTTCGAGACAGCGCGCGGTCGCCACTAACAGTTGATCTCCGGCGATGTGGCCCAGACTGTCATTAATGTTCTTGAAGCGATCGAGGTCTAGAAACAGTACCGCGAAGAACTGTTCGTCGCGCGAACGGGGTCGTTCAATTGCAAGCTTGATATGTTCCGTCAGCAGTGCGCGGTTAGGCAGGTTGGTCAGCTCATCATGGAAAGCGGCGTGACGAAAATGGTCCTTGCTCTCCTGCAGTGCTTTACTGATGCGGTCCTGCTCGGCGATGTGGCGGCTTAGTTCCTCGATGTGTCTTTCCGCCTGCTCCGCGCGAGTTCTTTCCGCCTCTGCGCGCGCGTGTTCTGCATTCTCAGCCTGAACGGACGTGACGCGCAGGTCCTCAAGATATTTGTAGTAAGTGAAGTAGACGATCCCGATTACCGGAATCGCGGCGATCACTGCATAGAATCCCCAGGTGTTAATGAAGAAGAGAATCAGTCCTGCCGCGACTGCGCCGGCGAAGTAGGTGATCGAAGTCCAGAGATAGTGCTTGTGCCAGGTCTGCCACAGCGGTTGTTCGGTCTTGAATGCCAGGCCCACTGCCACGATCCCGGTATTGCTTAAATATTGCGCCAGCGCCATGAGGCAAAGTGCAAACACGATTTTATCGTGAGCTCTAAGTTGAGCATGGCTGCCGAAGACCGTTGCCAGGATCGCGACGGTGAAGAACGTGGAACACGCCATTACCGCTGCATTGAAGAGGAACGTCACTGGTTTTTTGCTGATGCGGTAACCGGAGCAGAAGCCTTCGGCGCTTGCCAGCAGCACGGCCGCGGGTCCGCCGTAGAGCAGGATCGCCAGGAAGATAAACGTATCGGAGACGGTGATATTCGTGTTTACTCGGGGAATCTGCACAGCGAGCCGGGAACTGATAATCACCGTCATCGTGGCCAGCAGCAGGAAGCGCCAGTCGATCTCGCTGGTAACGAGGTTAAAGGCAGAGAAGGAACAAAGCAGCGCGCCGATGAAGACTACGGCCCACTTGTATGTCCTAGTGTATTTTTCCTTTGCCAGATGCATTTTTTTCTATGCCACCGGGTTCGAGCTGGGAGTGAAGTTGTCCAGATAGATTGAATCGTAACGACAGACCAGTTCGTAGCCGGCCCGTTCATAAAATCGCTGTGTCCCCGTGGCCTTCTCGTTTACCGTAAGGCAAATTGTTTCGGTTCGTTCAAGCAGGAAAGCAGCGAGTTGAGAAATGCCGCGCAGGCCATATCCCTGAAAGCGGTGATCGGGATGGACGTAGACGCCTTCGAGATAGATTGCCTGTGGCGTTTCGGCAACAACGTCGGTCTTGTAGAGCAGACGTTGGTTTTCGATCCAGACCCAGATGCGGCCCTTGGCGATCCGGCGGGCAGCGCGCTCACGAAAACCCTGCGGGTCGCGCGCGAGCGGATTGATGCCACTCTCGTCGCAAGCCATAGAGGCGTTTACTTTGACGATTGTTTCCAGTTCCGCAATTGTCGCCGGACGCAATCCGGAGACAGCGGCGACCTGGGGCGGGATCTCTTTCAGTTGCAAAAGCAGCTCACCGCAGAGCAGGCGCGCTTTCCGTTCGCCGCCGCTATAGTAGTTCCAGAAGGAAGCAATCTTTGGTTGCTCGCCACGGATCAAATGACCAGGCGAGTGGGTTCTTGCCAGTTGGGCAAACGCTTTAATGCATTCTGTGCTTTCGGTTTCGATTAAAGTTGCATGACCCAGCAGGGCAACACCTTCAAGAGTGCCGCGCTGGCTGCGACAACCAAAGAACGCGCCGCGATTGAGATTGCTAACGACGCCGTTATCGCGGATGAGACTTGCCATGAAGACAGTATGGAGGGGTCGAGCGGCTAAAAAGTCGAGGACTTCAGGTGCTTCAACCTGAGCGAGTGGCTGGGCGCTGTGCCGCTCGCAATTGGAACGGGGCGTGAAACCAGCTGAAACTTTCTGTTGCATTGTTGAAGCCATGAAATCGATCCGCTGCCGCACCTGAAGATCTAAAGTTCTCTCGCTGACGTTGCCGCCTGATTGGACCCGGCGTTAGTAACGGCAATCGACCGGGTTGCCTGACAGCAGGCTTTTGAGAAATTCTTCGTTGCCAGGACTTGCGCGGGGCCAGCTTGGTCTTGTTCGGGCAAAGGAACATTCCCGCACTGCTGATTTTGGCAACGACTGTGCCGTCACGCGGATCGCTAAACAGCGATGTTTTGCAGGAGTTTTCGCTGATATTTGTCAGGAGCTGGTGACCACTCGGTCAGCTTGAAATGCCTGAATAGGTCAGGTTGAAGTGATTGACTGGAGGATTGCTTTTTGTGCAAAGCCGCTTTCGTGAAGAGGGGCTCTAATTCATGGCGGATAGGGAACTAACAGGTTACTCGCTGGTCGAAGTTGCGGCACTAATCGGTCGCAAGGAGGCTTCGCCGCTTGAAGTGGTTAACGCCTACCTCAAACGCATCGATTCTATCAACGGCCAGCTCAATGCCATTGTCACTATCGCGCCGGATGTGTTGGAGCAGGCAAGGGAGGCTGAAGCGTCAATCGCCAGCGGTGGAGCATTGGGTCCGTTGCATGGTGTGCCGCTTACTGTTAAGGACACGATTGCCACGGCGGGGATTCGCACGACGAGTGGCTCCCGTATCAGGAAGGACTTCATTCCCGGCGCTGATGCAACCGCGGTCGCGCGGCTTAAAGCAGCAGGCGCGATCATTCTCGGCAAGACCAACACGCCCGAAATGGCAATTCCTTACGAGACTGACAATCCAGTCTTTGGTCGAACCAATAACCCGTACGATGAGCGACTAACCCCCGGTGGTTCAAGTGGCGGTGAAGCGGCCGCGATCGCTGCCTGTCTGTCTCCGGGAGGAGTTGGTAGCGACTTGTCAGGTTCTATTCGCGTGCCGGCACATTTCTGCGGCATCGTAGGTTTGAAGCCGACAAGTGGTCGCATACCTATGGACGGTCACGTCCCGCACCCGAGAGGCACGCTCGCTCTTGGTGCGTGTCTGGGTCCGATGGCGCGAACAGTTGCTGACGTTTCCCTCTTGTTTCGAGTGTTGGCGGGAATTGAAAGCGATAATCCGCCAGACTCGCATGGCATTAAAGGTCTTTCAGTTTGCTGGTACGATTACGATGGTGTGACGCCAGTAACACTTGAGACGAGGACAGCAGTTGGTGCTGCGGTAAAGGCACTAGAGAATGCTGGACTGCGATGTTTCGAAAAGAGGCCAACAGCAGTGGCTGCAGGCGAGCGCTTATGGGTTGAGATGTTTGCCGCTTCATCCGCCAGTGACCTACGCGAGTTCTACTTGGGTTTCGAGGATCTTGCCGGACCCAGCGTGGGTAAAATATTGAAAACTGCCAGGATCCAACCCCGGCCAGAAGGTTTGGCGAAGACTCTTCAAGAGCGAGACCGCCTGCGAGGGGAGCTGTTGGCGCTAATGGAATCGTCGCCCTTAATCGTGGCGCCGGTCGGTGCCACTACCGCCTTTCCGCATCACGCCAGCAGAGTTTCGATTGACGGTGAGTCCATCAGCGTGTTCCGGGCATTTAGTTACGCGCAGACCTTTAATGTATTCGATCTGCCTTCAGCGGTAGTACGCGCTGGGAGTACAGCAGCTGGGTTGCCGGTAGGCGTTCAGATCGTGGGACGGCCATTTGAGGAGGAGAGGGTTCTGAACGCGGCTACGATCATCGAAGCAGCGCACTCGGCCAATTCGTGCCGTCCTTCTTTTCCCGCTTTTGATCCGATATAGTTCCACCAAAGTTTCTTGTTCGCGACGCCAACTTACTGTCCTGTTAGAGGAGTCAAAATATGGAGCCCCTTTCCGGTATTCTCGCCTTCTTCTTCTTCGGTTTTATCGCGATCGTCCTGCTTGTCATTGCAGTGAAAACGATCCGCATCGTTCCCCAGGCAACCGTGATGTTAGTCGAGCGGCTTGGACGCTTCGATAAGATTGCCAGCAGCGGCTTAAACATTCTGATTCCGTTTCTTGATCGACCCCGCGCCTACTACTGGACCAATAGTCGTCCCGGTTTGACCTCAATTGATTTACGCGAGCAGTACAT
>JBAPXA010000100.1:0-17679 GCA_049283975.1 Pyrinomonadaceae bacterium
CCTCCGTGGCTCCCACCGGGCGCAGCTTCCGTTCTTGCAGCACGCGTAACAGTTTCACCTGCATTGCCGGCGACATCTCACCGATCTCGTCGAGAAAGATTGTGCCGCTGTTTGCGGCTTCAAACAGACCCTTGCGATTTGCGTTAGCGCCAGTGAATGACCCTTTGACGTAACCAAACAACTCCGACTCCAGCAGCGTTTCAGTGAAAGCGCCGCAGTTGATCGACACGAACGGCTTTTCGGCGCGCGGGCCAAGATCGTGAATCGCGCGAGCAACGAGTTCTTTTCCGGTCCCTGATTCTCCGGTTACCAGTACTGTCGCCTGGACCTGCGCCACCGTCTCAATCATCTGAAAGAGCGCCTGCATGCTGGCGGAACGTCCAATGATGTTTCCGAGCTGTGCTTGTTTCCGCTGGCCCTGGGCCAGCACTTTTAAGATTGCGTCCTTCTCTTTAACCAGCGAAATCTTTTCCAGCGCCCGCGCGACAACCTCCTTCAGCAGGTCATTGTCGAAAGGCTTTTGGACAAAGTCGTAGGCGCCGAGCAGGAAAGCTTCACGCGCGGTCTCAACATTCGCGAAAGCAGTCATCAATACCACTTCCACCTGCGGCAGGAGTTCGCGCGCGGCCCGCAACAACTCGATGCCGCCCATGTCCGGCATCTTCACGTCGGAGATGATCAGGTCAGCCGGCTCTTCGCGCAGCAAGGACATGGCCTTACGACCGCTCTCCGCCACTCTGACCTCGTGACCATCGCGCTGGAAGAGATGCGTCAGAAACTGACGCATGCCTAATTCGTCGTCGACTATTAGAAGGTTGGACATAGTTAAGAAGTTCGGAGTCAGAAGTCAGAAGCCAGGAGTCAGGAGTCAGGAGTTCAAAGTTACGAGTAGTGGCTATTGGCCACAATTGCTCGACTGTAGCCCTCGAGCAACTTACTGACTTCTTCGAGCTTGTTCATCAATGTTTGAGAATCGCCATATCCTAGATCCTTAGCCAGAATCAGATAGTATCTACACTCTTCGAGCGATCCCTGTGAAATATTCATGAATCGTGCTTTATCGCTGCGGCTTCGTTTCTTGGACCCTTCGGCGACATTCGCCGGTATTGATACGGCGGCCCTCCTAAACTGTGAAGTTAGACCGTAACGCTCGTCCTTGGGAAAGCTTGTGGTGAATCGATAAACCCAAAGGACAAATTCATGAGCCTTGCGCCAAACAATGAGGTCCCGGAAAGTTCGAGCAGGATTTGTTTCCATGTGAGGTTTCTCCTTTCGGTGATTTGGTGTTCAGGGTTTTGTTCTAACTTCTGACTCCTGACTTCTGACTTCTGACTCCTGACTCCTGACTCCTGCCTTCTGACCAGGCAGCTCTAACGTAATCGTTGTGCCGCGGCCTTCGCGGCTGCTCACATTAATTGTACCACCATGCTCACGAATGATTTGATAAACAATAGAAAGACCTAAACCCGTTCCGCCTGTAGTTGAAGAGAAGGGTTCAAACAAGCGCTCGACCTGAGCCGGTGACATTCCTCGCCCGGTATCGGAAAAAGTTATGCGCAGCCGCTCGTTTGCCTTGCGCGTCAACTCCGCGGTCAAGGTGCCGCCCTCAGGCATTGCCTGCAAGGCATTGCGGGCGAGGTTCCAGAACACCTGTTGCAGTTGTTCAGCGTCAGCGTCAGCAAAAAAACTTCCATCGGAAAATTTCTCTTCAATCAACTGTTTCTCATTTATCTCCGGACTAAAACGCAGGAGCGTAAACGTGCGTCGTAGCAGCTCGCCCACTTCAACCTGGGCATGACTGGCCGAACGCGGCCGCGCATAATTCAGGAAGTCAGTGATGATACGATTCAAGCGATCAGACTCACGAAGAATAATTTCCATCAGCTCCGCTTGCGACGAGTCGCCCTTCATCTCGTGCCGCAGCATCTGGATCGAACCGCGCATCGCCGCCAGGGGATTTCTAATCTCGTGTGCGATGGAGGCAGCCATGCGACCAATCGCGGCAAGTTGATCCTGGCGGCGCGACGTCTCTTCCAGCGCGCGAATGTGGGTCAAGTCCTGAAATGCGATTACGGTGCCCGTTGTCTCCCCAGTTTCCGAGAAGAGCGGCGAGATGCTAAAGCCGAGTCGGAGTCGCATACCCTCGGCGGTCAGGCAATCGGCTTCCAGGCGTGGCCGTCCCGTCGCGCCTGGGTCAGAAGCATTCAGCGAAGTTCGTGTATGTTCACCAAGCTCACCGAAGAAGATCGATGCATCCTGTCCGCGCACATCGAGCTCGTTGTAACCAGTGATTTCCTCGGCAGCAGCATTGAGAGTGTAAATCCGTCCCTGAAGATCGGTGGTCACCACTCCGGATCTAATCGAGGCCACAATGCGTTCGTGCAACGCGCGTAGGTTCGCAAGGGATTGAGTTGCGGCTTTGAGACGGACATCAGATGCCGATTGATGCTCGGCTAGTCGCGCCGACAGCAGGCCAACGACGAAAAAGGCAACATCAAACAGCCCCACAGACTGGATTGCGCGTGAGACCGAGGCTGCCTCCAGAGATTCGGCAGCGAGTCGGTTACCGTAGCCGCTGAGAGCAACGAGTGCGCAAGCGGTAAAGGCAACGGCACACCCGACTGATGTGATTACCACTTCTCGGGGTGTCAGGAACAAACTTGCGACCGCGATGATTACGATGTAGAGCGCCGTGTAAGGTGACTGAATGACGGAAGAGTTCCAAACCAGCCAGGTCACTAAAAAGATATCAACGGCGATTTGAAGCCGCACCTGAAAAAGGCGAGTCCGGGGAAAGCGATGCGCAAGTGTGTAAGCCGCCGTGAGAGTGGCGACGAAAAAAATGAATGGCAAAGCCTGGGGCCACAATTCGTCCCGGGTGGTGTTGCCGGTCCAAAATGAAACGGCCAACAGCAGTATTGAGACTGCCAGTCGGCCGACGATCAGCCACCAGAGCCTGCGCCCCAGGTTAGGGTGTTGTTCCGCTATTGCCTCTGCGGCCATCGCAGCCAAGC
Source organism: Pyrinomonadaceae bacterium (assembly GCA_049283975.1). Classification (GTDB taxonomy): domain Bacteria; phylum Acidobacteriota; class Blastocatellia; order Pyrinomonadales; family Pyrinomonadaceae; genus PSRF01. Next base: position 3,015 of record JBAPXA010000100.1, read on the forward strand.
CTACCACATGGGCGAAGTTGTGTTATGCGTTTCCGTCTGATTCATGATTTTCCTGTTAATCGCTATTCCCGTGGACCCTCCGGTTTTAAGTATCCGTAGGGACAGTGACGGCAGCCACGTTCACAACAATACCCGCGCTTCAATAAGTACCGAGCGGTGAAAACCATCAGCCCATTCTCCAGGTAATAGTCTTGACCCTCTTCCAGCGGTGGAAGGGGCTTCTCTGAATCGAGTTCGTCAGCAGGTTTGGACATTTACAGATCACTAACCGGAGCAGCTCAAGCGCAATGTTCTATTAGGGCAAGGAGTTTGCCCTAATGGTCCGCCGCAAGCGCGACCGATAATGATTGGCAACTGGAAATGGGCAATGTCATTGGTCGCTAACGCTCCCGTACTGCACCGAGTGCCTGCCTCACTTTGAATGCGGGTTATCACCAGTCCGTCATTATGATTTCTAAAATCCGCAAATCAGTTCTTCTCGTCTGCCAGTTTGGAAAGTGCTGCTCCCGACAGGCGATAGACTGCCCAGTCGTTCATCGGAATAGCTCCCAACTTTTCATAGAAGCGAATTGCTGATTGGTTCCAATGCAGGACGGCCCATTCGATCCGCCAGCAACCTCGGTCCTTCGCTAGCTTCGCCAGATGTTGGAGCAACGCGTGTCCCAAACCTTGACCGCGGAAGTCCGGCTTCACAAATAGGTCCTCAAGATACAGACCCGGTAAGCCCGCGAAAGTCGAATAAGAGAAATAGTAGAGCGCGAAACCCACCGGGAGTTCTGCTTGATACGCCAGGACGCAAGCCGCTACCGGCGTGTTCCCAAACAATGCTTCACGCAACCGAGCTTCGTTGGCCTCCACGCGATCGAGGAGTTTTTCGTAGACCGCAAGTTCCCTTATGAATTCAAGAACCAGCGGCACATCACTCTCGGTCGCGGGCCGGATTGTTAGCGACGAATCCAATTGTTTCCACCATCCTCATATGCCTCGAGCATAGCGAGTAATTCCGGAAACGAGCAACAAAAAAGGGAGGCTTTAAAGCCTCCCTTTCACACAGCCAAAGAAGCTGTAGTGATAATTGTTCTAGTGCTGCGAGGCGAGTTTACCGATCAAGCTAAACAACGGTAAATACATCGCGATCACGATTGAACCAATGGTGACACCGAGAAAACCAATCAGCAACGGCTCCATTAAGGTCAACAGGTTCGCGATTGCAGCATCCACTTCCTGCTCGTAAAAGTCGGCAATCTTTCCCAGCATAGCGTCCAACGCACCCGTTTGCTCACCGATGCCCACCATCTGGGCCACCATGTGCGGAAATACGTCAGTCGCTTTCAGAGGATCGACAAAGCTTTCGCCGCGTTCGACGCCAGCGCGAACTTTCAGGATTGCCTCTTCAATAATCACGTTGCCGGCCGTTCGTGCTGTAATTTCCAGGGACTGGAGAATCGGCACACCGGAAGAGAGCAGGGTTGAAAGCGTTCGCGAAAATCTGGCGACCGCGACCTTCCGGAGGATATCCCCCAGGATTGGAATCTTGAGCAGTATGCGATCAATGGTTCGTCTGCCGTTAGGTGTTTTGTAGTAGAACCTCACGCCCAGCACAGTTGCAATAATCACGATCAGGATGATGAGACCACCCCAACCAGCCAGGAAGTTACTGATACCCACCACAATTCGTGTAGGCAATGGTAACTGTTCGCCAGGTCCCAATAGACCCATGAAGATGTTTTGAAACTGGGGGATCACGACGATCATGATCACTGCCACCGCACCAACGGCCATCAACACCACCGCTGCCGGGTAGATCATCGCGGAGATCACGTCGCGTTTCAGTTTCACGATCTTTTCGATGAACGACGAGAGACGTTGCAGGATCAGGTCGAGGATACCGCCTGTCTCACCGGCTTCGACCATGTTCGTGTAGAGCTGATCAAAGACTTTCGGGTGACGCGCCATAGCTGCGGAAAGAGTTGAACCTTCTTCGACGTCCTGACGCACCTGGAGCAAGGTAGCCTGAAAATATTTATTGTCCTGTTGTTGCGCGAGAATCTCGAGACATTGGACGAGGGGCAAACCGGCATCGATCATTACTGAAAACTGTCGCGTGAAAATTGACAGCACCTTCGCTTTGACCTTCTTGCGGCCACCAAGTTTCGGAATGCCTACTTCACGGCCCTTCTCCTTCACGGAGGTCAGCGTGACCTGCTCGCGCCGCAGAATCTGGCGCAACGCGTCACGATTATCCGCAACGCGTTCGCCAACGACAGTCTCGTTTAGCTTGTTGCGGCCTTTGAAAACATAGGTAGGCATAGTCTAGAGCTCCATTGTCGAGGATTTACTTGGTGATGGTGGGGCGAGCGCCTACGGGGCGTGCTTGAGCGTAGGGGCTGGGGTGGTTGCCCGGGGCGGGTGGTTGATGACTGCCATTTCCCGTGTTAACGCCCGCACCGCGATCCATTAATTCCTTCAGCTCATCTACATTCGAGGATCGCTGCATCGCGATGTCGGCGGTGATCAATCGCTTGTGATAGAGCGTCGCGAGCGCCTGATTGAAGGTCTGCATTCCATACTTATCTTGACCGGTCTGCATCATGGAATAGATCTGGTGCACCTTGTCTTCACGAATCAGATTGCGAATAGCGCCATTCGGCACCAGTATTTCCAACGCCATCACGCGACCACCGCCATGAGCGCGCGGTAGTAATGCCTGGCAGAGAATGCCTTCCAACACGAGGGAAAGCTGGGCCCGGATTTGGGCCTGCTGGTCGGACGGGAAGACATCGATGATGCGGTTGATTGTCGAGGCCGCGGAATTTGTGTGCAGCGTCGCGAGCGTAAGGTGGCCGGTTTCAGCAATGCGTAGGGCCGACTCGATCGTCTCGAGGTCGCGCATTTCACCGACGAGTACTACGTCGGGATCCTGACGGAGGGCGGTTCGCAGTGCTTCAGCAAAGCCATGCGTGTCGGCATTGACTTCACGTTGATTGACGACGCAGTTCTTATGGTTGTGGAGGAACTCGATCGGATCTTCGATTGTCAGGATGTGCTCGTGGCGGTCGCGATTGATCTTGTCGACCATGGACGCGAGCGTGGTTGATTTTCCCGATCCGGTTGGTCCGGTAACCAGAATCAAGCCGCGAGGCTTGTCGCACATCTGCTTTACCACACCGGGTAAGCCAAGCTCTTCGAAGGCCTTGATCTCGTAGGGAATGGCACGAAATACGGCGCCCACTGCGCCCCGTTGATTGAAGAGATTCGCGCGAAAGCGCGAAAGACCTTTAACACCGAAAGAGAAGTCGAGTTCGAGGTTCTCCTCAAAGCGGTGCTTTTGGGCATCAGTTAGGACTGAGTAGGCCAACTGTTTGGTATCGGCCGAGGTCAGGACGCGATAACCGTCGAGTGGGCTGAGGTGACCATCGACACGAACTTGAGGCTGAGAGCCGGTGGTGATGTGCAAGTCCGAACCGCGCATCTCAGAAAGCTTTCTGAGCAGGTCTGACAAGGAGATTTGGGGGGCGCTCTCATTTATTCGCATCGAGCAATTTTCCTCCGAGGATAAGACACTTAAATGTCTAGTTGCTTACTGAGCAGGTTTGGAAATCGCATGGAACGAGGCGATGAAGCTTTCGGCCTCCGCCGCCATGCGCTCTGAAAACTGTTGCGGCGTGTTGGTGGTGAGCCTGTAGATCCGGCCGTTTACTTCGGTGAAGTAGAAATTCCAGGACTTATCTGGATTGCGACCGTCACCGGGAGTCTGCGCCGAGACGATGAATACACGCTGGCCGGCAACATCACGGAAGTAATCGTTGGTTACCCAGCCACCGTCCGAAATCATCTTGTCAATCACTATGCGACGCAGATCGGCAATGGCGACGCCTGCGAGCAGCCGGCGCTCTTCACGAGCTGACATATAGAGAGGGTTGGGTTGGCTCTTGGCGACAACATCAAGCGAGGCCTGACCGTTTAGCACGCCGGCAGCGGTCTCAGTGCGGAATTTCACTTCACCAGTTTTGGACGCTCCCAGAGCGTTCCAGCCCGTCGGCAATTGCGGTCCACTGGCGGCGGCGACTGGAGCTACAGGTCGTACTTTGGCGGCAACAGGCTTTGAAGCTCCAGCGAGGACTGTTTTTACAGCCGGCGCGGGAACGGTAACCGAAGCAGCAGCCCTGACTGACTTCAAAGGTCGAGCGGAAGTTGTTTGTGAGCTAGGCGCAACCGTCTTCGCAGGCGGGGCAGGAATCGTCACGGAAACCGGAGCCGAAACCATTACGGAACGTGGCACAGGTGCGATGGCTGGCGTGGGGAGTTTTCGCGAAGCGGGTGGGAGAATCGTAGCCGGGACTGAAGTCGCAGTCGGCACTGGTACCGCAACCGATGCGGGAACCGTACCGGGAATCGATGACAGAACTAGTTCTGGAACTGCGACCGCAACCGGCGCCGGGGCAGCCTTAGCGAACCGCAGAGGCATTACGGGCCGCAGCACTGATTTGCGATGCGCCATGATTGCCATTTCCTGCCGTCTCTTCAGGCGAAGACGTGCCATGCGCGCGCGATAACGGCGCCACCAGGCGCGCGAATGACGGCGATGGTGGAAATTGCGCTTGGTAATGAAACTCTGGCGCAGTCCATGCGCTGATGAATCGGCGAAGGGCAGGAGCACTCCAGTCGACATCACCAAAACCAGTGCTAGCGAAGCTATACGCAACATGTTTTTATCCTCTGTTAAGCCACGGTCTCGCGAACTACTTCTTCGAGCGTGGTGAGTCCATTGCGAATCTTATGAAGACCGGACTCGCGCAAAGTGATCATGCCGTCGTCGATGGCTTTTTTGCGTAATTCCAAAGCCGACGCACCAATCAGGATCAATTCGCGAATGTCGTCGGTAACTTCCATGACTTCATAAAGCCCGATTCGTCCTTTGTAACCGGTGTTGTTGCAGGTCGCACAACCCTTCCCTTTGTAGGTTTTTAGTTTGCTCGCCTCGTCGGCAGAGAAACCAACTTCGATGAGGGCCTCGGGGGGCATAGACTCTTCGCGCTTACAGTCGTTGCAGATGCGTCGGATTAGGCGTTGCGCCTGAATCAAGTTGACGCTGGTGGCCACGAGGAAAGGCTCGATACCCATGTTCATCAGGCGCGAAATCGTTGAAGGTGCGTCGTTCGTGTGCAGTGTGGAGAGTACGAGATGGCCCGTGAGCGCGGCCTTAATAGCAATCTCTGCAGTTTCAAAGTCGCGGATTTCGCCCACGAGAACAATATTGGGATCCTGGCGCAGGAAGGCGCGCAGGGCCGCCGCGAAATTCAAGCCAATCTGTTCCTTCATTTGCACCTGGTTGATGCCCATGAGGTTGAATTCCACGGGGTCTTCCGCGGTCATGATGTTAGTCTGAATCGTATTCAACGATTGCAACGCCGAATAGAGCGTGTTCGTCTTACCGCTGCCCGTCGGACCAGTAACCAGGACCATGCCGTACGGCTTGGAGATGTTGCGGCGGAACTTTGTGAGCGACTCCGGTTCGAACCCCAGCTTGTGCATGTCGAGCATCAGGTTTTCCTTGTCGAGCAGACGAAGTACAACCTTCTCGCCAAAGAGAGTGGGAAGAGTGGAAACACGAAAATCGAGTTCGCGTGAACGTGCGTCGACCTTCACCTTGATCTTGATGCGCCCGTCCTGAGGCAATCTCTTTTCCGAGATGTCCAACTTCGACATGATCTTCACGCGCGAGATGAGCGCGTCGCGCAACTTGAGGGGCGGATGCATCACGTCGTATAGCACGCCGTCGATGCGGAAGCGGATGCGCAGTTCTTTCTCGTAAGGTTCAACGTGAATGTCTGAAGCTCCACGTCGCAGGGCGTCAACCAGCAGAACGTTAACCAGCCTGACTACCGGCGCGTCTTCACTCAAGCGGGAAAGCGTGGAGAGATCAATCTCTTCGTTGTCCTCGACCACTTCGACGTCTTCAGAGCGTCCGACTTCGAAGTCAATGCTGTCGAGCGACACCAAATCGGCATGGGTGATGCCGCCATTGCCCGTCTTCATGTCGACCGGTTCGAACATGGCATCGTCGACAGTAACTGACGACAATTCGATTTCGCGCGAAGTGCCGTAGTACTTGGCAATCGCTTGTTGAATACTGACCTCCGCGACAACCACAGGCTCGACATTCAGCCCAGTCATGAACTTGATATCGTCCATGGCGAAGACATTGGTCGGGTCGACCATGGCGAGCGTGAGAGTGGCACCGACACGCGAGAGCGGAATTACCGAATACTTCTGGGCCACTTCCTGCGGGATAAGGCGCAGTACTGCCTCATCAATCTTGAAGAGATCGAGATTAACGGAAGGAATACCGTATTGGCGCGAGAGTACAGCGGTGATCATGTCATCGGTGACAAGCCCCAGCTTGACCAAATTGTAGCCAAGCCGGCCACCGTGCTCGCGTTGGTAGTCGAGAGCTTCACGCAGATGCTGAGCACTGATGAGGTTCTCGCGGACGAGAATTTCGCCTAGTTTTGCAGACATTTCGTTCGGGGTTCAGACGTTTGAGAGACGATCTAACGGGTGGGGCTGGAGCTTGAAGAGTAGCTTTTGCATGCCCTGGGACAGCGCAAGCGGCGTGATAAACACCGTTGCCCAAGCATAGTACAGGTTGTTACTTTGACCTGTCAAGAAGTCATTTTGCTAGAGTTTCTAGCAAAAATGGGGTTGCGATGAGTGGGATTAGAAAGAGAAAAGCCGCGCGGTTGAGAGGACCGCGCGGCTTGGTTTTATGCCCTTAAGAGAGCTTACGGGCGGCGCCGACGAGCCGGGGTGGCGGGTTTCTCCGCCGTCACCTTCTGCTCGCTTTTGAGATTATCGAGAATGGCTTTCGCGTCGTCTTTTAATTTGTCGGTATCCGGCGCCTTGTTGACAAACAGCTGCAGGTAGTTGGCGGCTTCCTGATACTTAGCTTTGTCGTTGTTTTGACTCGCGCCAATGTTGAAGAGCAACATTCCGGCCTTTACGAGGGCGTCAGTATCATCCGGATTCGACTCCAGAATCTTCTTGTATTCGGCCAGCGATGGCTCAAATGAACCTGCGTCAAAGAGCATTTGCGCGAGATCACGCTGAGCTTTAACCTTTTTGGCAGGATCCGTCTCCATCGCTATGTATTCTTCATACGCGACCTTGCCCTCCTCGGCCTGGGATTGATCCACCTTCGTGACAAATAACCTCATTGCGTCGGCGCGGTTCGCATATGCGAACAACTTGTTGGTGTTGTACTGCACCGCATCGGCGGGAACCGGTTGGGCTTTGATCATCTCGACCGACTTTTTCATGGCATCGGCAGCCGCTCGGAAGTCGCTCTTAGCTGCTTCAAGGGAGGTCTTCTTTTCGGCGTCGTCTTTAGCGCCGATGCCGGCGTTGTATCTCTGCACCCCGCGTGCTTTTAAGGCGACGGATTTGTTCGCAAGAATCATAGGCTGTTCGGGATCGGCGGCCAGACCGGCGTCATACTGAGTGATAGCTTCATCGTAATTCTTAAGGCCTAAGGCAGCATTTCCGGCGTTGAAGGTGCGCTCAACAATGGCGTTCGTTTCTTCAATTTTCTTGTTCCTGGATTCGATCTCGGCGTTCTTGCGCATCGCCTCTTCGCGCTTAGCCCGGTCAGCCGCAGACTCTGAGCCCGATACCGGCGTGCCGGTGGCCGCCCCCAAGCCCTTGATGTCGTCGATCGTAAGGCGTTTGCCGTCGCCAGGAGAAACGGTGAGCACGACATCGACATCGCGACCCGCCTTCACACCGGGTTGCCATGTTGGCATCGCAGTCGGATGACTGGCGGCCACGGTGTAAGTGCCGATGTAGGGAATGCCCGCGAAAATCCATTCACCCTTCTTGTTTGTTTTGGTGTTGTACTTCGACGAGATGTCAGTCCGATAAACGTCGATAACGGCGTCGGCCAGAGGCACTTTAGTACCGTCAGCCTGTTGCATGAAGACGTGACCGTGCAGTTCTCCAACTTGGGCAGAAGCCGCGATCGCCGCCGAAAATACCATTGCCGCCGCTGCGACCATTGTGAAAAGTGATTTACGAAACATCCAAATATTCCTCCAAGACGCGGTCTACCCAGGGATTAGGTTCCGGGAGAGACCAATAAGATGAGTCTCAACTTCGATCAGTTGTAAGTAATTGACTAGAAGCGCCCTAAACTTAATAAGCTCAGGCGACGGTGTCAAGCAAATAGGGTATCGGATCAGCGATTCCCGCGTCGCGAAATGCGCGCAGTCTTAGCGCGCAGGAATCACAAACGCCGCAGGCGCGTTCTGATTCTCGATAACATGACCACGTCAGTTGCAAAGGCGCGGCCAGTTCCACTCCGGCTGTAATAATCGCGGCCTTCCGCAGCGAGATCACAGGCGTCCTAATTTGGATCCGAGAATCGGGTTTGGTGCCCGTGTCAATTGCGCTTTGAAATGATTCGTAAAACTCCGGGCGGCAGTCGGGATACCCTGATGAGTCTTCGGCTACAGCTCCGATATAAACGCGTGTCGCTCCGATGACTTCTGCCCAACTCGTCGCGATAGAAAGCAGATGAGCGTTGCGAAATGGCACATAACTAGTGGGGATGCCGGGTGCCTTTGTCTTGCCAAGGGAAACTGGGATATTGGGATCTGTCAGGGATGAACCACCGATGGTGGTTAGGTATTCGATCGAGACAGCTAACCTGAAAGCCACACCAAAGTAATCTGCAAGTTCTTCAAAAGCGCGCCGCTCCCTGTCCGCCGTACGTTGTCCATAAGAGACATGAAGAAAGGCCAGTCGCTCGTTTTCTGTTTGCGCGATGGCAGCGGTAACGCATGAGTCCATACCTCCTGAGACCAGACAAATTGCCAGACTCGATTGCGCAGCGTCTCCAGGCGCAGCTAGTTCGTAAGCAGTGTCGTCGGTGCCTCCCACTAGACTCCGTGAACCTCCGGGCCCCAAATGTATTTATGCAGTTGCAGTTGCATGCGAACGTCCAGCCCACTCGCGACGATCGACTGCGCGAGTTTAGGTAAATCAAGCGCGCCCCACGCCGGCGAGATCAGAATCGCTTTGGCGCGCTTCTCAAGCTGCAGGCGCGTTATCAGTTCACGCGCGTACTCCCAATCTGCCTCGTCGGCAATTACGAACTTCACCTCATCCAGGTCGCTTCGGAGGCGGTCAAGATTAGGCCAATGGTTCCGCGGCTCTTCACCAGATGCCGGACACTTAATATCCAGGATCACTTTGGCGCGGGGATCGACGGCGGCAGTGGAAACATATCCTCCGGTCTCAACCAGCACCTCGTAGCCCTCGTCGCAAAGCTTCTCAATTAACAGAAAACCTTCCTTTTGCGCGAGTGGTTCTCCGCCCGTGACCTCGACGAGTTTGCCTCCAAATGAACGCACTTGATCGAGCACAGCTTCAATAGAGATATGATCGCCGCCGCTGAACGTGTACTCGCTGTCGCACCAGACGCAACGCATCGGACAGCCGGTGAGTCGGACAAAGATACAGGGTCTGCCGGCGTGAGTTGATTCGCCCTGGATGGATTGGAATATTTCGGTAACTCGCAGCATTTTTACGGAAAGTTGGCGTCACTTGTGACCGAGAGTGACTACTGGAAAACCCGACGTGGCGCTATGCCATCGAATCTAGCCGAGTGCTTTGTGGCTGTCAAAGAATGAAGCCATTGAGTCATCGGGCGATTGGGCATCGGGCGATTGGGCATCGGGCGATTGGGTCATCGGGCAATTGGGTCATTGAGTGATTGAAGGATTGAGTCATTGAGCGATTGGGTCATTAGTGATTGGAGGGTTAAGTCAATCGGGTCATTGGGTGATTGAGTCAATGGTTAAATCACCCAATCACTCAATCACTAAATGACTCAATCACCCGATCACCCAATGAGACAATCACCCAATGAGACAATCACCCATGACTCAATCATCTCCCGGCGTGATAGCATTAACGGTTCAGCAGGTTGAATGTCCCCCTTGAGTGAGACAAGCGAACAAGTTGATATTCTGGTAGCCGCGGGCGCCGAGCGTTTGCTTGCGCGCGCCAGCGACACTCATGCGCTCGACGTGTCTCAGTTGAAGCCCCGCATTCGCAATGCTGTCGTGAAGTACCTGCTCAAGGATGACCCGCTCGCTGCCCCGGATGCCATCTCAGAATTTATTGATGGTCTACAAGCCGACGATCTCTGCTTGATTGTCGCTTGCGAGCATGGTGCTGAATCTGCCTGGAGTGATCTGGTAGCGCGCTTTACCACCACAGTGCGCTCCGCGGCACGTTCCGCAAGTTCGAACGAGGATGCGGCAGAAGATCTGGCGCAATCGATTTGGGCAGAGCTTTACGGTTTGCGCGTGCGTGATGACGGAAAGCCAAGCAGCAAACTGGCCTACTACTCCGGACGCGGTTCCCTGGCCGGCTGGTTACGAGCGGTGGTAGCACAATTGGCAGTTGATCAGCATCGCAAGCAATCCCGACTGGTGCAGACTGACGAAGACGCGGATCTGGATCGTCTGGCGCAGAACCTTGACGATGGTAATGAGCAGCTACTCTCCGCCGGGGCGGTTAATCCCGAGCAGTCACTCGCAAATAAGATTGCGGGAGCCGAAATGCAAAAGGCGCTCGCGCGCTCGTTCGAAGAACTTTCAGACGAGGATCGCTTGCTGGTTAAGCTTTACTATTTTGATGGTCTGCGCTTACGCGAGGCTGGGGCGGTGTTGGGAGTTCACGAAGCGACCGCAAGCCGCAGGTTGACCAGAATTCACGGCGACTTGCGCCGGTTTGTTGAACGCATCTTGATTACCGAAAAAGGCTGGAGTCAGAGTGAAACTAATCGCTCTTTTGCCGAGCTGGCGACTCATCTCGACGGGGATTTGGAACGTCTGGTGATTGTAGACGAAGGAGCGACTCAGCAGCGTTCAGTCACTTAGCTCGCGTTTAACGACAATCTGGCTGTGCAAGTGTTTGAGATTGCAGCGTTCTTAAGATGGCCGGGTCGGACTCGAAATGAAACATTCTGAAAACAACGAGATGGATCTTCTGTTGCGGGGACTGGCAACACGGTCTTCGTCTGTCTCGAATGGCGGCAAAGGCGCGCCGCAAGACGCCGCACATCTTGATGCCGATGAGTTGAATGCATTTGCTGAGCGCACGGTTCCGCCCGCAGCGCGCGCACGTTACACGGCTCATCTTGCTGATTGCGCGCGTTGTAGAAAACTGGTGGCAACGCTGAGTGCCGCGGCCGGTCTGCCGATCGCTGAGATTAAAGCTGAGGACCGGGAGAAAATCAGTTTCTGGCAAAGACTGCCGGCCTTTCTCTCCCCAGCAGTATTACGTTTCGCAGTTCCCGCACTGGCTATGCTCGCTGTGATCACGGTTGGGATAATTACTCTCCGACAGCAGCGGTCTGCAGATTTTGTGGCGCAGAATCAGGAACCCGCCACGCCCCAGTCAGTTTCAAAGCCCCAACAGGAACCAGTTGGCGCGACAACAAGCAACACTCAAAGCGCGCCCCGCTCGTCCCCGGTTCCGTCGCCAAACGCAACTCCAGTAGGAGCTAAACCGGCCAACCCTGGAGAAGAGTCCGCGGCTACGGATAAGGTAACCCCCGTCGATACGACTTCCGGCTTTTTGGCTAAAGATGCAGCCAAGCCCGAAGCCGGGAAGGCAGACGAGGCTCAACCAAAGTTTGCTCCCGAGCCTCCAGCACCATTACCAGCACCAGCGGCCGCAAAGCCCCAGGCGGCGGTAAGCGCCGGGGCAAATAAGAATGAAGCGGTTGCCAAACAGAAAGAAGGGGCGGCAGGAGAGACGGTCGATCGCCCAGCCAGAGATAAGCTACAGGTCGCTGAAGATCGCGAAGTCGATGCGTCGCGCAGTCGTAAAGCGGCGACGGCTGGAAGAGGTGGTGCGCCCAGCACGGCCGAAGCACGGCGCAGCGAGACGGAACAAAAACGCGCCGACAAGGACGCAGAAATTCGCGAAGTTGCCGGACGCCGTTTTCGCAGACAAGGTGACGCTTGGATCGATATCGCTTATGTAGCCACTCGCCCGGCAATGAATGTAGTGAGAGGTTCTGAACAGTATCGCGTTCTCGTCGCAGATGAACCCAGCATTCGTACGATAGCCGAAAGACTCTCGGGGGAAGTGATCGTGGTCTGGAAGAGCCGCGCCTATCGCATTCGCTGAGCGTATTGGTAATTGCCGATCGGCAATCTCTCCTTGAGAGTGATACATTAGCCCTGCAAACCTTTGGGGTGGAGGCGCTACATGTTCTGTCCGTCGTGTGGCAACGAAATCAATGTCGAGCTCAAGTACTGCAATCGCTGCGGCACGAACCTGACGTTAACCTACAACAACTTACCAGCCACGGTTGTTGCGCCGGTTAAGTTAACGGTGCCGACACTGATGCTTGGACTTATGATCGTCATAGGATTGGCAATTATTATCGGCGGGGCAACTGGGTTGGCAGATAGGGGCGTTCATCCCTTCGCGATTGTGTGGATGGTGCTTTTCAGCATGCTGACTCTGTTTGGGAGCGCTGCCATGCTGTTGCGCTTTTGGTCAAAGATTCTGAACCTGCGGCAGATCTCATCGCCGCCACCAAACATCAAAAGCTTCGCGCCTCAGCCGTTTGTGCCGCAGCAACTTCCGCCGCGTTACGATCCAGCGTCCAGCGTCACCGAGCATACGACCCGCACGTTCTCGCCGATCTATCGCGAGCCTTCGGACCCGAGTTAAGCCTCATAATCATGACTGCCCATCAGACTTGCGAGGTTGCAATTAGATCAAAGTCCAGGCAAACGATCACTTTGCTGTCGGCGTTGTTCCTGATCGTTTTGACAAACTCTGCCTCAGTCACTGCCCAAGAAGTAAAACCATCCTGGAAAGAAAGAGCGGCGGCGAGCTATCCGGCGAGTCGTAATCGTGAGATTCCCCGGTTCGTTAGAGAAATCAACGCGCGCAACATCGAACGCACGATTCGCAAACTGGTTTCCTTTGGCACACGCGGCACGCTGTCAATACAGGACGACCCGAATCGCGGCATAGGCGCAGCGCGCGACTTTCTTTACCAGGAGTTTCTTAAAATTGCCGCAAAAGCCGGCGGGCGCATGAGTGTGGAGAAGCAGAGTTTTCTGCAAGAGAAAGCCGCGCGCATTCCGACGCCAACCGTGATCACGAACGTAGTGGCCACGCTCAAGGGAACCCAGTCGCAAGCGGAGCAGCGCGTCTACGTAGTTAGTGGTCATTACGATTCGATGTGCTCTAGTCCCACCGATGACAAGTGTGATGCCCCCGGCGCCAATGACGACGCATCAGGAACGGCGGCCGTGCTGGAGATGGCGCGCGTGATGGCGCCCTACAAGTTTGACGCCACCATTGTGTTCATGGCGGTTGCCGGTGAAGAGCAGGGCCTGCTGGGGTCCACGCATTTTGCCGAACAAGCGAAGCAAAAAGGCACTGACATCGAGGCAATGTTCACCAACGACATCGTCGGCAACACGCTCGGCGGCAATGGCGTCCGTGACCGGCGTACGCTACGAGTGTTTTCAGAAGGTGTGCCGTCGAGTGAGAAGCCTGAAGAAGCTACGGTGCGGCGCGGCGTTGGGGGCGAGAATGATTCCGCATCACGACAGCTCGCGCGCTTCATCAAGCAGGTTGCGGAACGTTACGTACCTCATGTGAGAGTGATGATGGTTTATCGTCGTGATCGCTATCTACGAGGCGGAGATCATATTCCGTTTCTGGAACGCGGTTTTCCGGCGGTGCGCTTTACCGAACCGAACGAGGATTACACCCACCAACATCAGACACTCCGCACGGAGAATGGTATCAAATATGGCGATCTGCCTGAACACGTAGACTTCGCCTACGTGGCTGATGTTGCCCGGGTCAACGCTGCGAGTCTGGCAGTCCTGGCCCTCGCCCCTGCCAAACCAAAAGGCGTTAGTGTTCTCACGGCGCGGCTCACCAACGACACTGACCTCCAGTGGGAAGCAAACAACGAGCCTGATCTCGCTGGCTACGAAATTGTCTGGCGCGACACCACCTCGCCTGTCTGGACAAACTCGCGCTGGATTGGAAATGAAACGGCCTACACGATGACGGGAATGTCAAAAGACAACTACTTTTTTGGCGTGCGCGCGGTTGACCGGGAAGGGAATCGTAGTCCCGTAAGTTTTCCGCGGCCGGTAGGTCGGACAGGCCCTGCTGCACCTCAGCCCAGACCCAACCCCTAATAATTTCTCAAACAGATGATGAATTGAACTTGCCGCTCGCGTAACGGCTTTGCCCGCCGGATGTGAGGCGCGGCTTGCCGCGCCGTAGCGCTGACTCTTTCATTCGGGCTGCGCCCGTCGTTTGGGCTCTGCCCTTTACTGCAGGAGCAAAAAGCAATTAATTTTTTCACCCAACTTCATTGCACTATAGGAGAGCGGCCTCATGCCTCACCGTTACCTCATCTCTCAAGACTCACCAGCGCTCTACATTACGATCGTTACAAAAGAGAGACTTCCAGTCTTTCAAAAAGACTATCTGAAAGAAGTTCTTTGTCAGGCGATTGATGAAGCTCGGAGGCCATTTTTGCTATTTGCGTACGTGATCATGATCGATCACCTCCACCTGCTCACCAGCAAACCGAGTACTACAT
>JBAPXA010000101.1:0-18167 GCA_049283975.1 Pyrinomonadaceae bacterium
GATTTAGGATCAGAATCTTCATATTGTTTCTCGGATGGCTGGGCTACGAATCGTCAGAGCATTTTCCATACATCATTTCTCATTTGTCATTGGCTTAACGCAGCGCCGGCGGAATTCGTTTCGAGTCAATTCGTGGTTCGTCCTTTGTAGCAGCAGGAAGTGCGACCACGAATTCACACGAATTGACTGAAGTCCATTGCGACCAGTCTTAACTTTCTTTTGGCTGGGAATTTGAATCGAGCTTTGAGGCAAGATACACCTCGACATCAGGCCAGGCAAAGGCACTCAGCCCAAACAAAAAAAGGCGGGCGAAGTCTCTGCTCGAGACCTCGCCCGCGGGGCGCTAGCAGGGCTTAACAACTAGTCGCCAATCATGATCCCATCTCCGATCATGATTCCGTTACAGCTCATCATGCCGTCGCCGAGCACCACACCGTCGCCCAGCACGACGCCATCGCCGAGAACCACACCGTCACCGAGCACCACGCCGTCGCCGATCATGATACCGTCACCGATCATGATGCCGTCGCCAATC
Organism: Pyrinomonadaceae bacterium; assembly: GCA_049283975.1. GTDB lineage: Bacteria > Acidobacteriota > Blastocatellia > Pyrinomonadales > Pyrinomonadaceae > PSRF01. The sequence goes on from JBAPXA010000101.1 coordinate 536, forward strand.
ATGATGCCATCGCCAAGCACGACCCCGTCGCCGAGAACCACACCGTCACCGAGCACCACGCCGTCGCCGATCATGATGCCGTCACCGAGGACAACGCCGTCTTTGGTTACGTGACCGTCGCCAATCATGATGCCATCGCCGAGGACTACACCGTCGCCAAGAACTACACCGTCGCCGAGGACCACACCATCGCCGATCATGATGCCGTCACCAATCATGATGCCGTCGCTGAGCATGATGCCGTCGCCGAGGACCACGCCATCCCGCAGTCGCAAGCTATCGCCGAGGATGATGCCATCGCTCAGCACCAGGCGGCCGTTGTTTACCACTGAATTCCCGGTGGCGAAGTTGTCGCCAATCATGATGCCGTCGCCGAGCACGACGCCGTCGCCGATCATGATGCCATCGCCGAGGACCACACCATCCCCGAGCACCACGCCGTCACCGATCATGATGCCGTCGCCAATCATGATGCCGTTGATGGAAACGGGCTGGTTTGAGAAGAGCACGCCATGGGCGTAGAGCACGCGATTGCTGAGGGCGACATTCTCGCCGCCAATGTTTACTGAAGCGAGCGAACCGAGGGTGGTGTTGCTGCGGAAGAAGTGGTCGCCGGCGGTGAGGCGGTCGGCTTGTGGGGTGATTGCAGTTGCCATCTGAACAGCGGCAGCAGCGTTAAGCAGGCCGGCGCCTTGAGACAAGATCGACTGGGCTTTGTTGTCGTAGCCGGAAAGTTTTTGTGCAGTCTTCACTAATACGGCTTTCACCTGGGTCGGAGTCAGTGACTTGTTGGCGTCGAGCATAAGCGCCACAGTTCCGGCGACCACGGGGGCGGCGAAAGAAGTGCCTGAGTAAGTGAAGTAGCTGTTCGGGCGACCATTCGTTGAAGTCGGTTGCACAACGCGGTCGGGATAGGTTGAGGCGAGCGTCGGATTTACTTCCTGAGACATAGCCGCGACCAGGCGACGACCGGGAGCAACGAGGTCAGGCTTCGCCAGGTGATCGAAGCGAGTCGGGCCTTTCGAAGAGAAGGTGGCCACAGTGTCGTCAGAGCGCTTGATGGTCTCGTGACTGTCTGTGGCACCGACCGTGATTGCATAGGGACTGTTGGAGGGGCTACCCACCGCGCCATAAACCATTTGATAGATTGGCGAGCCGTCAGCGTTGTAGCCAAGAATCTGTTCGGTGCGACCAAGGTTTCCGGCACTGGAGATAACTACGATGCCAGCGCGCACGGCCATCTCAACAGCCTTGCAAAGCGGGTCGCTGTGAAACGATTCGCGCACCGGAGTGCTCATGCTCAGGTTGATAACGCGAATGTTGTAACGTTCCCGGTTCTGCATCACCCAGGCGATGGCTGACAACACATTGCTGGTGCGGCCCATGCCATGCTCATCAAGGACGCGCACGTCAATGATGTCAGCGCCGGGGGCAACGCCCGCGTAGTTGGCAGCATAACCAGTTGAAGTTTCGCCACTACCAGCCGCGACACCCGCGACTCCGGTTCCGTGTCCATCCGCATCACCCGAACGAGTGCTGCCACTGAAGTCGACGGAAGCGACTACGCGCGAGCCGTTGTTGCGAATGAAGTCTGGATGGTTGGCACTGACGCCGCTGTCGAGAATCGCGATGCCAATTCCCTTGCCGTCGAATCCCGGCATGGTTCCGGCGCCCTGTTGAACTTGAGTTGCACCGGTCGTGTCGTTGGTTAGGTTGAACTGGGCTTTCACCGGGCGGTCCGGAGCGATATAGGCAACGTCGGCGCGGGCTGCAAGAGTGGCGACCTGATTCAGGGGAACGTCGGCGATGATGGTATTCAGTTCGGCGTAGGCGCCGCGTTTGTTGCCATGAGCGGTTGTGAGTGCGCTGTCGTGAGCGGCGGTTGGAGCCCCTTTGGTTTGCATCAACACGCGGACAGTGCCGTTGGCGTTGGCTGTCGCAGCGAATTCCGGCGCCGTTTTCTTTTCAACGTGCCGGGGGGCATTGCCGTTACCGGAAGCGGGAGCGGCAAAGGTGGTCATGGGGGCAATGGAAACGACCATCAAGCTGCTGATGCTGAGGTAAGTTGCGATTCGCTTTAACATTTGGGGGCCTTCCTTAGTGATGCTGTTTATTTTCAAAGTTTCTGTCGCGTGGCGCTGGTCTCTATTTCAAGGCTTGTGCCATTCGCAGTCAGAGGCTTTGTAAGGAAGGTAAGCTATTGCAGACCAGTAAGTTAGAAAGGTAACCGAGGGTTGTTGAGGTGCGATCAGGAAGATGTCTCAGGTTGCATACCTGGTAATCAGGTGAGGAGGTTAGCCGCGATTTTTCGCTGCTTTTTATGGAATTTGAGACCAATTCGATCTCAAAGGCGATTATGGCAAGTGGGTATACATTGGTTAGCTAGTATCCACCTTGAAGCGGGGATGGGGAGAAGGGAAACCGGGGAAAAGGGGAAGCGGGAAAAAGGGGAATGATGCGAGCGTGCCTAGGCGCTGGCGCTGAGTTGGTAGCGCTCGAGCTTCAGGTAGAGGCCACGACGCGTCAGGCCGAGTTCGCGCGCGGCGCGGGAGATGTTACCGCCATGTTTACGCAGAGCCTCTGAGATCATGCGACGCTCAACTTCCTGCAAAGCGTCGGCAAGCGTGAGGTTTTGCATTGAAGCAGAAGGCATCGAGGCGAGGGTGGAAGCAGCGGCGCCATGCGAGACGGGAGCAGACGTTCGGGTCAATTCCGGGGAAAGCTGTTCCGGGGTGATCACTGCACCTTCTTCGGCGCGCGCGACGATGCGCTGGATCTCATTGCAGAGTTGCCGCACGTTCCCGGGCCAATCGCAAACCATCAACAGGTCGACAGCAGGCGGCGTGATCTGAATGTCTTTTCGTCCAAACTTCGCTGAGTAGTGATTGATGTAGTAATTGACGATCGTGGGAATCTCCGAACGTCGCTCCCGCAAAGGCGGAACTCGAAGTCGGATCACATTGAGGCGGTAATAAAGATCCTCACGAAAACGTCCCTGCGCCACCATCTCTTCCAGGTCGCTATTCGTGGCCGCGATGATTCTGACGTCGACCTTGATTGGCCGTTGCTCACCGAGTGGTTGAATCTCACCTTCCTGGAGGAAGCGCAGGAGCTTCGGCTGTAAATCGAGCGGGAGGTCGCCGATTTCATCGAGGAAGAGTGTGCCCCCGGCGGCGGTGCGAATAACGCCTTGTGAATCTGTGACTGCTCCTGTAAACGCGCCACGCCGGTAACCGAAGAGGTAGCCTTCCGACAATTCCTTCGGCACCGCCGTGCAGTTAAAAGGAACGAAGACCTTTGCCCGGCGCGACGACAATGCATGTATTGCACGCGCCACGAGTTCCTTGCCGGTTCCCGATTCACCAGTTACGAGAACAGTTACATCCGAAGAGCGAATCTTATGCACCTCTTCAACGAGGCGCGTCATTGCCGGACTGGAATGAATGAACCCAGGCATCAAACTAGCGCCGGCAAGTTCATCGGGTTGCTGTAAGCCGGTACCTTTCTGAGCCCCGGCACGCAGGGCGCAAACATCCATACCCAGACCGACCACCCGCAGCAACGGTTCTATTGACATCCCACCCGGGAGGCGACTGCGATTGCGCGGATAGATATAAAGAGTTGCTGCAGCGGCGCTTGAGGAACGCAGGGGAATGATGGCGGCATCATGCTTTTTGGCGTAGCGGTCGCGATCTTGATCAGTGTCGAGGTGTTCCACTTCTTCCGCGATCTTTGCCGCGTCAGCCGGTGTGCAGCCGTGAGCAATCACTACGCGCGGATGATGATGTTCACCTTGTTCGGTTATGAGTACACGCTGCGCGGTCGTTTCCTGTCGCATGATTGCGGCAAGTTCGCGGAGCAGCAGCTCCCGAGAAGCAACTGCCTCGGCAAGCCGCAGGGTAAGTAACTGCGTGAGCGCCGAGTGTTCCAAACTCGGTTCGGGCGTTGTCTGATCCAGGCTATCAAGTGCTTCTTCAGCGCGCGCCAGATCGAGACGAGCACCTAACTCGCGGAACGTATTGATCGCCCGAGAGAGTTGTTCGGCAGCTCGATGTGGCTGACTGATCGAGTAAGCCCGTCCGAGTTCATAGTGTGCTCTTGCAGCGCGATAACGATCGCCCAGCATATCGAAAATTGAAACGCTGCTACCGAAGTGCTGCGCCGCTGCGGTCGCATCAGACTGAAGCATTTCCAGCGCACCCAGAAGCCGTTGTGCTTCTCCGGCAAATCCCAGATCGGTTGTAGAGTCGGTAACTTCGGCGAGAACTATCTGTAGTTCCTTAGAGCATTCATCGATTTCGTTGTTGCGCAGATGCGCCTCGGCAACCAGCAGCCGTGATTCACAAATAGCCTGTCGATCGCCGATGCCTTCCGCGATCGCGAGGGCTTCGGTGCCCTTCGAGAGGGCGCGCGCTTCATCGTCAATGGCGAGATAACAGCGGCCGAGCGTGCGCAATGCCTGACCGGCATACCACTTATTACCATTCTCAGTAGCGAGGGCGACGGCGCGTTCAAGATAAGATTGTGCTTCTTCCAGATCGCCGCGCAGCATGCTGAGTTCGCCGAGGGAATCGAGAATCATCGGCACTTTCGCGCCGCGGTCATCGATCTCAGAAGCCAGCGAGAGCGCCCTTTCGAGGGCTTCCTGCGCACGGCCCCATTGCCCAATCAGAATTAGATTGATTCCGAGATTGTTGTAGCCATCGGCCGCGCTGGTCTTGTGATCTGTGCGTTCGTAGTAGTTGATCGCCTTCTCGAGAAAACGAATGCCCTCGAGTGGTCGTTTGAGGAACCAGCAGGCGCCGGCCATGTTGGCGTAGATGCGGCCGAGGGAATAACTAGCCGGATTATCACCGATAAGCTTGAGCGCCTGTTCGAAGTTTTCCAGCCCAGACTCGTAGTTCCCTTCCTGAGTGTCAGCGATGGCGATCCCAAAGTAAGCTTCTGCCAGGCCGCGCCACTCCCCCGTCTGCCGATACTGATCGAGCGCACGCTGAGCATAGTCGCGCGCGATCGGATACTCGCTGATGGTGCGATATACGCGCGCAAGGGCGCCGTAGATGGGACCGAGTTTGGTTTCGGAACCACCCTCGGAAAACTCGCGGAGCAACGCTTTCAGGATTGAAATAGCTTTTGGGTGATCGCCGTTGTAGTTATGTGCGAGCCCGATTTGCACGCGCAGGCTGCAAATGGTTTCCGGGTCGAGCTTGGCCTGAGCTTCCGGAGTCTCGTACATCGCTACCGCAGTCAGCGACTCTCGATACCTGCCCTGCATTTCAAGCGCGGCAGATAACGCACAGCGAGCCAGGGCCAATACCGTCGGATTATTGCGAGCTGCGGAGATTAGAGAGGTGAGCCGGGTCCTGGCCTCGGTCGACAAGCCCTGATCGAGAAGGGACCGAACGTCATCCAATTCTTCAATTAGAGCTTCATTTGTAGGATTTTTTGAGCGTAGGCGAACGCGGGCATCCGCGAGGTCTACGACACTTCGCCCGTCTGTAGTCTCATCTGTTTCAGGACCGCCCGGTCCGGGACGCACACGTTTAGCCATTTAACCTTCTGTAAAGTCGTAATTAACGACTCGTTTCATACTGCGCTACTGCTGTGAAGAGCGGAAGGTTGGAAGTTCGCCTGTTTGGCCGCGACGCCTTCTCATTAATTCTAAACGAGTTAAATTTAACACATGCTCTAAGGGGCGTCTACAAAGTTCCGGTTTCGAAGTGCGATCAGTGAAGCAGCCAAGTGGCAAAGCCTGACTTGGTTGGTTCAACTTTTGTGCGTTCCTAAAGCAGATCAATCGAACCAGCTCCAGATCGTTAACTCGAAGTACCAGTAAAACTTAGCTGGGGTGTAAACTTGACACTCCCAAGAGCCGTCGCTATTCTTGCCGTTTCCGTCGTAAGCGCGGAACTTCGCCTAGGGATGTATGTTTGAGTCGCTGTCGGACAAGTTAAAGCGAACGCTCAAGAATCTGCGGGGCGAAGGCGTGCTCACGAAGGAACACGTTGAGGCGGCCTTGCGCGAGATTCGGCTCGCTCTGCTGGAAGCCGACGTCAATTATAAAGTCGCGAAGGACTTTATCGCGTCGGTTAAGGAGAAGGCCGAAGGCGCTCAAGTTTGGCAGGATCTTAAGCCTTCAGAACAGGTCGTCAAGATCGTTTACGACGAACTGGTCGACTTGCTCGGCGGTCAGTCGTCACGCCTGGTTTTTACCAGACAGATTCCGAACGTAGTGATGATTGTCGGACTGCAAGGGTCTGGCAAGACAACTTCAACAGGGAAAATCGCTCGCTGGCTGGCCCAGAACCAGGATCGGAAGCCGCTCCTGGTATCAGTTGACGTTTATCGTCCCGCAGCGCGCGAACAATTAAGGGTCATCGCCAAAGCGACTGGCCAGCAGATCTTTGAACAACCTGAGACGAACGATCCGCTGACGCTTGTTCGCGATGCTTACAAGCACGCGCAGCAGACTGGATTCGACACACTTCTGATTGACACCGCCGGCCGACTTCACATTGACGATGAGTTGATGGTCGAGTTGGAACAAATCAAGCAGGAGACGCATCCGGTTGAGATTCTGTTTGTGGCGGATGCGATGACCGGTCAGGACGCGGTTCGTTCCGCTGAAGAGTTTCACAAACGCGTAGGCATCACCGGAGTCGTTCTAACGAAGATGGACGGCGATGCACGCGGCGGTGCAGCGCTTTCTATCAAACAGGTTATTGGTCAGCCGGTAAAGTTTGTCGGCGTTGGCGAAAAGTACGACGCGCTTGATCCTTTCTATCCGGACCGAATTGCCCAGAGGATTCTGGGAATGGGCGACGTTTTGTCGCTTATTGAAGAGGTCCAGTCCAAAGTAGATCAGGATGAAGCCGAGGCGCAGCTAAAGAAGCTTCAGAAGAATGAATTCACGCTGGATGATTTCCGCTCGCAATTGCGGCAAGTCAAAAAGCTTGGCTCTTTCTCAAAGATCATGAAGCTGTTGCCTGATCAGCTGCTGGGCGGAATGGGCATGCCACAGCTCAATGACGAACAGACCAAGCTGATGGAAAAGGAGCTGAAGCGAACTGAGTCGATCATCGACTCGATGACCTGGCAAGAGCGCGCTGATCACAAGATCCTGAACGCGAATAGAAGGCGGCGCATCGCGAGAGGATCAGGAACGTCGGTAGCCGAAGTTAATCAACTGATCAAGCAGTACACTGAGATGCGGCAGATGATGCGGCAGCTCAGCAGCTCGGGAATGTTTGGTGGCGGCGGGCTGAAAAGCAAAATGATGCGGCGCATGACCGGCATGCCGGATCTAGCCGGAATGGGAATGGAAGGCAACGGCGGAGAGCAGCATTTACCCGCCGGGCCGTCGCGAAAGAAACTGAAAAAAAAGAAAAAGAAGAAACGAAGATAAAGAAGGATAGAGGTTACGGAGGAGAAGCACTTGTTAGCTATTAAATTGATGCGCACGGGCGCGAAGAAGCGTCCTTCATACCGTGTGGTGGTGAAGGAAAAACAGTCAAAGCGCGATGGAGCGTATCTCGAGAACGTGGGGACGTATGACCCCACCCGGCAGCCGGCTGAGATTAAACTCAAGATGGATCGCGTTCGTTACTGGATCGGAAAGGGCGCGCAACCGACCGATACCGTCGGGCAGCTAATTAAGGCCAGCACCAAAGCAGAAGCGGCAGCGCAGACTGCCACGGCTTAACAGCGATTAGAACTTTCGCTGTATTTCGGTCGGCAGGTCTTCGATTGCGAACGCTACATGAAAGAAACCGTCGAAATGATTGTTAAGGCGCTGGTAGATGACGTGGAGGCCGTTGACGTGCGCGAGATTGATCGCAATGGCACCACGCTCCTCGAAGTGCGGGTGGCGCCGAACGACATGGGGAAAGTAATTGGGAAACAAGGCCGCACGGTGCGCGCGCTGAGATCGTTGGCGCACGCGGTGAGTTTGAAGCGCAAACACCGCTTCATTTTAGAAATTGTCGAATGAAGCAGCCGAGCTTAGACGATTTCGAGGTAGTCATCGTTGCTCGCGGCGTAAAGACAAGAGGTCTTAAAGGCGAATTGGTCGCCGAGCTTTTGACGGACTTTCCGGATCGCTTCGCAGACATTAGCTCATTGATAGCAGTTAGTCCTGCGGGTGACCGCAAGTCAGTAGCACTTGAGAACCACTGGTTCCAGCAAGGGCGGGTAGTCTTGAAGTTCGCGGGCTTCGATTCGATTGAAGCTGCGAAAGAGCTCGTGGGCTATGACTTCGGCGTTCCTGAAGAGGAGCGAGTTAGTCTCGAAGCCGGATATTTTTATGACTGGGAACTGGAAGGCTGCCTGGTTGAGCGTAACGACGGCGCGCAGGTTGGCACAGTCAAAGAGGTAAAGCGCCTCGGTGGTGAAATTGACATGCTCGCAGTTGTCGACTCGGAGGGAGTTAGTCGCCTAATCCCACTGGTCGAATCGATCGTTCTGGAGGTCGATCTTGCAGGAAAGAAGATTCGGATCGATCCACCACCGGGGTTGTTGGAATTGTAGGTTGATTTAGTATCGTGCTGCGCTGTGACATAGTCACGATCTTTCCCGACTTCTTTCGCGAGGCGTTTGACTATGGAATCGTTCGCAGGGCACGGGCTGCGAAGTTGGTTGACATAAAAGCGCACGACTTGCGTGCCTGGACCACCGACAAACACCACTCGGTTGATGATCGACCTTTTGGTGGCGGCGACGGAATGATTTTCAAGCCTGAGCCGGTCTTTGCTGCCGTCGGACAACTGACAGGCAAGAGCGAGCGGGTTGATTATCCGGCTGCAACGCGAGTTGTATTGCTGTCGCCCCAGGGGCGAGTATTTACACAGCAATTAGCGCAGGACTTTGCGAGTAGCGCAACACAGGTTGTTTTGATTTGCGGCCGGTATGAAGGCGTAGATGAAAGAGTGGTGGAAGGACTTGTTACCGATGAAATTTCAATCGGTGATTATGTGCTTTCAGGAGGCGAGCCGGCAGCCTTAGTTGTCATCGACGCGATTGTTCGATTATTGCCGGGAGCATTGGGTAGCGAAACGTCAGCGGCGTCTGAATCTTTTTCCGAAGGTTTGCTGGACTATCCGCATTACACGCGACCTCCGGAACTGCGTGGCCTGAAAGTGCCTGATGTTTTGTTAACTGGCAATCATGCCGAGATTGCTCGCTGGCGGCGTGAGAAGGCCTTAGAGAAAACGCGGCGGAATCGTCCGGATTTGTTGAAGCACTAGTCAGTAAGGATTTGCAAGCGATTTGGGATGTTGCCCAGCCGATTTGAGGATCTGATTTTCTGAAATTGAGTTGTAGTGGAGTAGACGAAATGAATCGACTAGATCGTATTGAAAACACACAATTGCGCGACAAGATCCCGCAATTTCAGCCGGGCGACACCGTACGCGTCCACGTGCGGATCAAAGAATCCGAAACCAAAGAGCGGCTCCAGGCCTTTGAAGGTGTGGTCATCGCCCGTAAGCATGGCGGAGCTCGCGAGACCATTACAGTCCGGAAAACGAGCTTTGGTGTCGGCGTCGAAAGAATCTTTCCGCTTCACGCCACGATTGTGGATCACATTGAAGTGATCAAGCGGGGTCGGGTCCGTCGCGCAAAACTCTATTATCTCCGCGAGCTGCGCGGCAAAGCAGCGCGCATTCGCGAACGCGACACTCGTGGCCAGCAGGCCAAGGACGCCCAGGCGTCCGCTGCCAAGGTCAAATAAGACTGCCGCGGATCCTTCGCCTTGGTTCAATGTGACCGGGAGCTGACTTTGCGGATCGCTATTGATGCCCATGCAGTCGGCACCGGCTTGGGCGGGAACGAGAGTTACGCGACTAACTTAATCGAAGCGCTGGCAGCGATCGATTCAGTAAACGAATACACGCTCTACGTAACCCGCCAGGAAGCGGTTAGAAAGTTTTCGCAGCGCTGGCCCAACTTCCTCGTTCGTCAGACTCGTCCGCATACCCCTCTTATTCGCATTCCCCTAACGCTTAGCGCCGAGCTCAGAAAAAATCCAGTCGATGTGCTGCACGTTCAGTTTACGGCGCCACCATTCGCGCCTTGTCCGGTAGTGGTCAGCATTCACGACCTCTCTTTTGAACATCTTCCTGAAACGTTCAAGCGCCGCAGCCGCGCCCAACTGCGGTTAACAGTAAGGCGTTCTGCTCGTAAGGCGGCTCATATTCTGGCGCTCTCGGAACATGCGCGGGCCGATATTGTCGCGACTTATGGGATTGCTCCTGAGCGCGTAACGGCAATTCCCCTGGCCGCTGCTGATCGCTTCCGACCGGTCACCGACGAGAGAGAACTGCAACGCGTACGACATACTTACGGAATAGCTGGGGACTACATCCTCACCGTTGGATCTATCCAGCCACGCAAGAATTTGGGCCGCCTGATTTCGGCCTACGCGCGGCTGCGCCGGGAAGCTCCGCAAGGCGTCCATCCCGGACTTGTAATTGTTGGTCGTCAGGCTTGGTTGTTTGGAGAGACACTCCGCGCCATTCGCGAAAGCGGTTTTGCCGATTCGATAATCCTGACAGGGTATGTGCCGGAAGCTGATCTTCCCGCACTGTATTCCGGTGCCAGTTGTTTTGTTTACCCCTCTTTTTTTGAAGGATTCGGTCTTCCGCCCCTCGAAGCAATGAACTGTGGCGTGCCGGTAATCACAGGAAATCGCACGAGTCTGGTGGAAGTTGTTGGAGATGCAGGAATCCTTGTGGATCCTCTTGACCCGGAGGCGATAGCGTCGGCTTTGTCACGGGTGTTGAATGATCGAGACCTTAGCGACGCGCTCCGCGTCAAAGGCTTGAATCGTTCGCGCCAATTCCGCTGGCAAGAGACCGCGAAGCGAACTCTTGAAGTTTACGAACGCGCCGCCGATAATAAAAGCGCTGACCACATCCTAGAGACGCGTGAACAAAGACTTCGTTAGAATCCCCCATCAGCTGCTGACATAACGTATGCGTATAGCGATCCTCGGCACCCGCGGCATCCCAGCCAGCTACGGTGGCTTCGAAACCTTTGCCGAACATTTGTCTACGCGGCTAGTGGCCCGCGGGCACGACGTGACGGTTTATTGTCGGGCCCATTACGTGTCTCCCCGTCAGCTTGAGTACCACGGTGTTCGCTTAAAGGTACTTCCAACAATCCGCCACAAGTACTTCGATACGGTTATTCACGCTTTTCTTTCCGCTCTACACGCGGTGCCCTCGCGGTTCGATGCAGCCCTGATCTGCAACGCGGCAAACGCTCCCTTTGCCTCAATTCTGCGGGGTACGGGAACACCCGTGGCCATTAATGTCGATGGGCTTGAGCACAAACGAAAGAAGTGGAACTGGTTGGGCCGAGCGTACTATCTACTTGCCGAACGTCTTTCAACCATTCTGCCGAACGTGACGGTTACCGACGCTCGTGTCATTCAAGACTACTATGCAGCCAGGTATAACGCAGAGTCGACGATGATCGCCTACGGCGCTGAAGTTGAAAGAAAACCTGATCGAGCCGTGGTACGCAGGTGGCGGGTTGAGCCCAATCGCTATGTGCTTTACGTTTCGCGGCTGGAACCGGAAAACAATGCCCGCATGGTAATCGAGGCCTTTAAGAAGGTCCGCACTGCTTACCGGTTACTGGTTGTGGGTGACGCTCCTTACGCGCATGAATATATCAACGACTTAAAAGAGCGAGCCCGCGGCGATCGACGAATAATTTTTACCGGATTCGTTTTCGGTCAGGACTATCGAGCCTTGCAACAAAATGCCTATTGCTACGTCCACGCGACAGAGGTAGGCGGAACTCACCCGGCGTTGCTTGAGGCCATGGGCTTCGGCAACTGCGTTCTTACGCTTGCGACGCCTGAGAACATTGAGGCGGTTGGCGATGCCGGTATCCCTTATGCCGACGAAGTCGATCTCACGCAGAAGTTGCAACGCGTGTTGCGCGACGGTTCGCTGGTGCAGTCTTACCGCAATCGGGCCCAACTCCGAGTGCAACAGAATTATGATTGGGAACACGTCGTGGACCAGTACGAGCAACTATTCGCCTCGATGTGCGGCAAGGATGTACCGGGTGGGCCGGTGGACGAATCCGTGAGCGAGGAAGTCCTCAGAACCGAGGTCTCGAACATCAGAAACTGATTTCCAGCGGCTCTCCAAAGAAGAACGGCCCCACCATTTCTGGCGGGGCCGACATTCGGGCAGGTTCGGGTCAAGCGCGTGGCTTTGGCAAAGGGGACTGAGATCGTCGCTTGGGGGCGACCTCGGGGCTAGGCGGTGCGTTCATGCGGGTGAGATAAAGCCTGGTATTAATGAAAAATCACGCCGCTTAGCAGTGCCTTTTGCTAGACCATTCGGTAGTTAAAAGATCACGTTAAGTAACAATGTGGGAAATTATACGGAACTATTGTGACCTGTCAAGCAAATATTCAGAGTTTCGCAAAGCTTTCGTAACATTTATATAGCTATTGCGGGTTGATTTCGGGGTAGGGTGCTAGAGCAGTCTTATTTAACTATTTCTGTATTTGCGAGAAACGGGGTCCGTCACTATAATGCGCCCCGTTCGTTTGGGTTAATTCTGGCAGGAAGGCCCAAATTCAGAGCGGCCATCTTACTAAATGACAACTCAACTTAGGCTGAAGCAGCGTAGGCGACCTGCGTCTTTTGCGTCCAAGAGATCCGAAACTCCTCTGCGGGCACTGGCTCTTACTCTTAGTCAGACTGCTCGAGCAGCCCTCACTGAACCATATCTGCTAACCATCGAGCACCATGCCATTCAGTTAGCAAAGTTGCCGCAAGCGTTTGATGGCTTTCGGATTGTTCATCTATCCGACATTCACCATAGTCCCTTCACTAGTCGGGAGCAGATTGAGCGTGCGGTTGAAACAGCGAACCGCCTCAAGCCCGACATTATCGCTCTGACAGGCGATTACATTTCGCATGACCGGCGATATGCAGCTCCTTGCGCGGAACTGCTGGGAAGGTTACGTGCTCGCCATGGAGTTTTTGCGGTTCTTGGCAATCACGATCATTGGACTGACGCCGCTTTGATAACTGACCTGTTTCGCGCAGAGGGGATCACTGTCCTGGTGAATCAGGGAATGCGCTTCGAGCAGAGAGGCGAGGCTTTCTGGCTGGCTGGCGTAGACGACACGATGGTTGGCTTGGAAGATCTTTCGTTGGCGCTGGCAGGTGCGCGCGAGAGTGAGATGAAGCTTCTGCTCGCACACAACCCCATCATCCTGCGCCGTGCGGCTCGAGCTCACGTGGATCTGGTGTTGAGTGGTCACACGCATGGGGGCCAGGTAAAGTTTCGCTCTGAACAAGCTGCCTCAGGAAGACCCAGGCGCCGCCTGCTCCGCGGTCTTGGTCGCCAAGGTGAAACGCAGATTTACGTCACCCGTGGACTCGGTACCGTCGTACTCCCGATTCGTTATGGTTGTCCGCCCGAAGTTTCACTCTTAGAGCTACGTCGTCCCGCGTAAGCCCTACTTGACCACGAATCGCGGCGGTTGGAAACACGCCAACTCCCAGACATCTTAATCGCGACGTAATGTCGTCCCGAATAATTACCGTTCCAAATCTGCTGACCATCTTCAGGATGGTCTTGATACCCGTCTTTGTCACCCTGCTCTTTTACCAAAGATTCTGGTTGGCTTTAACGGCGTTCGTTCTTGCCGGCGTCACCGATGGACTCGACGGTTTACTGGCCCGCCGTTTCGACCAGCGCTCCCAGTTGGGGACCGTCCTCGATCCGATCGCAGACAAGCTAATGCTGGTAACGGCCTTCGTAGTCCTTTCCATGCGAGGCGTCTTTCCCCAACCCTTGCCCGGCCACTTGCCAGTCCCCTTTTGGGTCACAGTGGCGGTGATCAGCCGGGATGTCTTTATCGTGGTGGGGGCCGCGGCCATCAACATCATGACTGGATTCCGGGGTTTCCGGCCCTCATGGCTGGGTAAGCTCAATACCACTGTTCAGATTGTGGCTATAGCCATAATCATCTTCGCGGCCAGCTTTCCCTATGGAACGGGCTATTATTTGCCAACCCTGTACGTGATCGTCTTCACATTCGCGGTGCTTTCGGGGGCCCATTACGTCTTTTTTGCCTCAAAACTCCTAAACGAGGACCGGCGAAACCAGCCTCAAACTCCCACCGAACCGTAACATCCAAGACCCAAGGTGCCCCCCGCACCCCGACCCCATCATCAAAGTTGACAGCGTCACACTCAGGTATTATATTAACCCGGCATTCAACCGAGCTGGGTAAGCTGATGGTGGAGTTGTAGTAAAGGCGCTTGGGCGGCGATTCTGACCAGTAGTAATACTCAGACCGAGACTGGGTTTTGGAGAGAATAAGAAGATGAGTAGCAAGATTATTGGAATTGACCTTGGAACAACGAACTCTGTCGTGGCAGTGATGGAGGGTGGCGAGCCCACAGTGATTCCCAATTCTGAGGGTGGGCGAACGACGCCTTCCGTGGTGGCGTTCACCAAGGACGGCAGTCGCCTCGTGGGCCAGGTGGCCAAGCGTCAGGCCGTCACCAACCCCGAAAATACCATTTATTCAATTAAACGGTTCATGGGTCGTCGCTTCGACGAAGTGACGGAAGAGATTAAGCAGGTGCCCTACAAGGTTCAGGCTGCGGGCGGCGATGTTCGGATTGCTGCTGGGGGCAAAGAGTGGAGCCCGCCGGAGATTTCCGCGATCGTTTTGCAGAAGATGAAGCAGTCGGCTGAAGACTATTTGGGTCACAAAGTGGATAAGGCTGTCATTACGGTGCCAGCCTACTTCAACGACTCGCAGAGACAGGCCACGAAGGACGCAGGCAAGATTGCCGGTCTGGAAGTGATGCGCATTGTTAACGAGCCGACGGCGGCGGCTCTCGCCTACGGTCTCGATAAGAAGGGCGACGAAACAATCGCGGTCTTCGACTTCGGTGGCGGCACATTCGACGTTTCGATCCTTGAAGTTGGCGAAGGCGTGGTGGAAGTTAAATCCACCAACGGCGACACCCATCTTGGTGGCGACGACATCGATGAACGCCTCATCGAGTGGATCATTGAAGAGTTCAAGCGGGATCAGGGAATCGATCTTTCCAGCGACAAGATGGCCTTGCAGCGTTTGAAAGAGGCGGCGGAGAAAGCAAAGATTGAACTTTCCAGCACGATGGAAACTGAGATCAATCTTCCCTTCGTTACTGCCGATCAGTCTGGGCCGAAACATCTGGCTATGAAGCTGACGCGCTCGCGCTTCGAACAGTTGGCCGAGCCTATCTTGCAGCGTTTGCGCGGCCCGGTCGAACGGGCTCTGAAGGACGCAGGGCTGGATTCTAAGAAGATCGATGAAGTGGTACTCGTTGGTGGTTCCACGCGCATCCCGAAAGTACAAGAGATCGTCCGGGAGTTGTTCGGAAAAGAGCCTAACAAGAGCGTCAATCCGGACGAAGTTGTGGCTATTGGCGCTGCAGTTCAAGCGGGCGTGTTATCCGGGGAGAAGACCGACATCCTCCTGCTCGACGTCACGCCGCTCAGTTTGGGAATCGAAACTCTCGGCGGTGTGTTCACGAAGTTGATTGAGCGCAACACCACAATTCCCACGCGCAAGTCGGAAATCTTTTCCACGGCTTCTGACAACCAGACATCTGTGGAAGTTCACGTCCTCCAGGGTGAGCGACAGATGGCGGGCGACAATCGCACCTTAGGCAAGTTTCACCTCGTGGGCATTCCGCCCGCACCCCGCGGCATGCCGCAGGTGGAGGTGACGTTCGATATCGACGCGAACGGCATTGTTAATGTCTCTGCGAAAGATATGGGGACTGGCCGCGAGCAGAAGATTACGATCACCTCATCTTCAGGTCTTAACAAAGATGAGATCGACAAGATGATGCGTGATGCCGAATCGCATGCTGCCGACGACGCTAAGAAGCGCGAAGAGATCGAAGCGCGTAACCGGCTCGACGGGCTTGTCTATCAGATGGAAAAGACTCTGAGCGAGAACCGCGAGAAAGCCGGCAGCGTGGCCTCCGAAGTGGAAACAGCAATTGCCCAGGGCAAAACTGCTTTGCAGGAAGGCGGCGTTGACAAGCTGAATGACGCGTTCAATCAGTTGCAAGCTGCTTCTCATAAACTGGCAGAGGCTCTCTATCAGCAGGCGCCGACGCCGGGCGCAGAACCGGAGGCGGGGAGCGATCAAGCTTCGGCAGCCGGCGCAGCTTCGGGCTCAGCTTCGGGTGAGGACAATGTCATCGACGCCGAATACGTCGATGTGGATGAAAACAAGTAAACACATTGTCAATTTCAAGTTTGCCAATTGCCGATTGGTCTGTGACTCGAATTCGAAGCTGAAGTTCAGGCTCGACTAGAGGTAACTGATCAATCGGCAATCGGCGAATTAGCGGTACTGGTATCGATTATTAGCATGGCGAAACAGGATTACTACCAAACGCTCGGCGTTAAGCGCGACGCGAAGCCCGACGAGATCAAGAAGGCTTATCGCCGGCTCGCGCGTAAGTATCATCCTGACGTAAATCCCGGTGACAAGGCTTCGGAAGAGCGTTTCAAGCTAACAACCGAAGCTCATGACGTCCTTTCAGATCCGAAAAAGCGCGCCGTTTACGATCGCTTCGGTCAATATTCCGACAACCTCGCGGATGCTGCGGCACGGGGAGCAACTTCAGGCAGCAGTAGCAGCGGCGGCGCCGCGCCAGGATTCGATTTCACGGGTTTTGACTGGGGCACCAGTTCAGGTACCAGCAGCGGTACAAGTTTCAAAGACATTTTTTCCGATCTCTTCGGCGGGGGTGCGACTAAAGAGCACGAGCCTCCGCGGCCGCAGCCCAAGCGCGGCGCCGATATTGAAATGCCGCTCGCGCTTTCGTTCGAAGAAGCGCTGCAAGGCTTAACCACCAACATCACAGTAAATCGTTCCGAACAATGCACGCGCTGCAATGGCGCCGGGGACATTGGCGGACCGGTGATGATTTGCCCGACCTGCAAAGGCTCCGGTCAGGTACAGCGTGCGGGCGGGCGTTTACGCTTTGCTCAGGAATGCCCTGATTGCGAAGGCACGGGCCGCCGCCGCTCTCCTTGTTCGTTGTGCAAAGGCAAAGGGACGTTACCCAAGACGGAAACGGTGAAGGTGCGCATACCTGCGGGTGTGGAGACAGGTTCTCGCGTCAGGATTCCCGGTAAGGGCGAAGGTGGGCGCATGGGAGCCCCGGCGGGCGACCTGCACATCATCACGAACGTGGGCAAGCACAAGCACTTCACGCGCAAGGGCGACAATATTTACGTCACCGTTCCGATCACCGTGCCGGAAGCAGCATTAGGAGCAAAGATCGAAGTACCGACAGTTGAAGGCAAAGCGCAATTGCGCATTCCTCCAGGCACACAGTCGGGGCAGAAGTTTCGCTTGCGCGAGCGGGGGGCACCAGTCTTGCGCAATCCCGGATCAAAGGGCGATCAGTTTGTTGAAGTGCAGGTGATTCTGCCGAAAGTGATTTCAGAAGAGACGAAGGAGCTGTTGCGACAGTACGCGAAGATGAACGACGACAATCCGAGAGTGGAAATGGGACTGGAATAATTGCCGATTGCCGATTGGTCTTTAGATGTTAGAAGCAAGGTATTTTTG
>JBAPXA010000102.1:0-5740 GCA_049283975.1 Pyrinomonadaceae bacterium
TACCAGACGTGTGCGTTAACAGATGATGGATGGTTACTCCATTGGCTACTGCCTGATTGGGATAGTCCGGCAGATGTTTGCCAACTGTGTCGTTGAAGGATAACTTGCCGCGTTCGACGAGTTGGGCAACGGCGACGGCGGTGAACATCTTGTTCAACGAGCCGATATTGAATTTCGTGTTGACGTGGTTGGGAGCTTTGCCCTCGCCATTCGCCAGCCCCCAGGCCTTTTTGAACATGGGTTTGCCATCTTTGGCAACAAGCACTACGCCTGAGAACTTATCTTCAGCGGCAAGTTTATCAATAAAGATTTCAAGTCCTTTCACTACCTCGTTATTGGTCAAGGTCTTGTTAGCATCAGTTGGGGACGGTCGCAGAATCGTCTGTGCATGAAGCGGACTAATAATGATTATGGCGATCAAGATACTCGTCAAGGTTTGTTTCATAATCTTTCTCTGCCTAGTAGTTCAAGGATGTGACATCGCTTTGTCGAGCAACTCCTTCCAGTAATTCACCCAGGCATTACATTTAGTTCCAAGTTTTTACAGCCGCCCAACGTTACGCTTCAGCGGCTCGCCCACGCTACTTCCGATAGAGGCCGCTCACAGGCGAGTCCGTTGCAAGCGCTTGTTAGGTTGCGTCTCGGAAAACAAGTGCGCAGCCAGTTCCGACGGTGTTTTGCACAGTACGTCCGCGCCAGCGTCGAGGAGTTCCTGCTCGGAGCCATAGCCCCAAAGCACTCCAATTGATCCCACCCTGTTCGCTTTGGCTGACCGTACGTCGGCAGCTCGGTCGCCAACCATCACTGCAGCCTCAGCATCGACCCCCTCACTCGCCAAAAGGTAAGCCACCAATTCCACTTTGTCATCGCGACGACCGTCGAGTTCTGCCCCGTACACCTTTCCGAAATGGTGATCGAGTCCGAAGTGCTGCACGATGCGCTCGGCATACACTGCCGGCTTCGATGTCGCCACGAACATCGCCGTAGCCATCTCCCGGGCCTGCTCTAGCATGCACGGCACGCCCGTGTACACCTGATTGTCATAAAGGCCGGAGCAAACGAATCGCTGCCGATACAAATCCATGGCGGCTTCGACCCGAGACGTGTCCGTAGTCTCAAGCAACGTCGCGAACGTCGCTCGAAGCGGAGGTCCGATGAAGGCGGCCAGGACATCGTCGCTTGGGCACGGCGAGCCAAGCTGATCGAGCGCAAATCGAATACAACCCACGATGCCTGGTCTCGGGTCGGTCAGGGTACCATCGAGGTCAAACAACAGAATCATCTGCCATCACTCATTCTCACCTTTGAAGGCAATCTAACGCCCGGCATCACCCGCGCCCCCATTCAACATTGATGAGAGGCACGCTGGAGGGGCGTCGGGTGCATCCCGGTGTTAGATTGCGGCGTTAGTCTTAAGGCGCGAGTTTGGAACGACGCCTCACCGCGTCAACGACTAAGTGGATGGCATCCGCTACGACGCGTGGCTCGTCGAGTTGAATGTGATGGCCACTGCTCTCTGCAACAATTAACTTGCTGTTTCGGGAGAGATTAGCAAGCCCAACCTTCTGTTGCCTCTTTTCCTCGTTGATTCGCTTCCACTCGTCAGCTGAAATACCGGGCGGCGGGTTGCCACCATCTGGCTTCGCTAAGAGCACCACTAAAGGTTGATCGCCTAGTTGGTACGGATTTTTAGCCCTTGCAATGTACATCGCTTGCAGTTCCTCCGCCCAGAAATCGGACCCTGCGGCTGCGCGTGGTGGTTGAGACCGGAACCAGAGGCGCATCGCCTGAGTGGACACCGGCAGCTTGTCGAAGGGCGGTTCGGTCTTCGGCGCCCCAAACATTTTTTGGTTGAACTCGAATTGTGCGATGTCTGCTGCGGTGGGAGGCTTCGGCGGACTGCTGCGCATCGTTTGAACGGGTGGCACGACAATCCCTGTCGAACCCTCCCGCACCCGAACGAGTTTGCCTTGATACATCAGGGTTGTGTCTTCGTGCGTGGAGTCAACCAACAACATCCCAGCGACCTCGCCCGGGTACTGCTCGGCATAGACTCGCGCGATCAGGCCGCCGATGGAATGTCCGACGAGGACGTATGGAGCTTTAATCCGAGCAGCTCTCAACAGCAACTGAAGTTCGTGGGCGTCTTGCCTCATGGTGCGCGGTGTCGGGCCAGGATCGCTCCAGGCAAGCCCGGCGCGGTCGTAGCTGCATGCACGCGTAAAACGAGACACGCCCGGCTGAACCAAGCCCCAGTCGAATGAGAAGTCACCAGCGCCCGCGATTAGCACGACCGTCGGCCCACTCTTGCCAGTGCAGTTCAGGTGCAATCGATAGCCACCTATATCCACCAATTTGCCGGAAGGCGGATATATAGGTTTTCTATCCCTTTGTTGCCCGACGGCTATCATCGACATCAGCAGCAACAACACGGTTAGATAAACTTTCATAGATTATCAACTCACCAATTACATCACGAGAGCAATCTAACGTCTGCCTTCAGCTGAGGCGCGCGACCAGCATTCAAGCTGAACGGAAAAAGATTACCTGGGAAGCACGCCATCGCGCCGTCAGCTGCAAGGCTTTGTTATGGGCGCCGTTGATGGAAGTCCTCCGGCCCCATAGCTTCATTCAGGCAGCGCGGGCAATTTCTCGAGGGCCTTCGCGAAACGATCTTCGTCGAATGGCTTTTGTTCTCTCAAGACATCGAACATCTCACTAGCAACGACACACCCAATCAAGCGACGCGCCTCACCTTCGGCGATGCCTTCACGGACGAGCCGATCTAAAGTCTTCTTGGTTTCAGGCGGATTGTGCTGACGAATCTGCTTGTCGACGACTTCAAGAATTATCCGATTCAGAGTTTTGTCTCTCTTGACTATGATCGTGCTTCCAACGAACGGTCTACAAAAATAATCAGCGACTATTGAGCAAGTTCAGGAAGCGCATAACGTTTCGCTTCAGTCCGCATCGGCTCACGCTTGACATATATTTTGGACATAGCCGCAGCCCTCTCTACTATCTCAGCAACCGAGTAGGCGAACTCCGCTTCAGCGCGTTGTTGGGCGGCATGCTGGAACACCGAGTTGAACGGCTAAACCTGCTCCTGTTTCCGTCACAGCTCGCCCGACGGCTAGTGTATCCCGCAGCGCGCAGATCATTCGCGACGGAGGCGGTACCAGTGCTCGTCGGGCTTCAGCAGCAGGTCCAGGATCTTGGGAAGTCGGAAATGCGAGGGCTCCACATCCGTCACCCTCCATCCGGGGAATGCCGCCTCGACCTCGCTACGGCTCGCCCCCCGTATCAGGGGTCTCCTGCGCTTCGGCCACGCGAGCAGCAGTACGGTTGCGTCGCGCGCGGCGACCGCGCTGACCTCGCGACCCATCGCCTCGCGCTGGGCGCTGTTCAGGTCGTGGAAGGTCCCGGTGTCGAGCACCAACCGGAAGCCAGACCCAATGCCGGCCGCCCGTAGAGCCGTCACATCGCCGCGGAGGAGCCGCATGTCGACGCCGGCCTTCTGTACCCGGTCCCGCGCGCGCTGCAGGGCCTTGTCGACGATGTCGATGCCCGTAACCTGCCAGCCACGCTTCGCCAGTTCGATCCCCCAGATCCCGCTGCCCGTGCCGAGATCGAGCGCCAGCCCGTAGGGCGGCTCGTGTCCTTTCTCCTCGCGATCAAACAGTTCCGAGATCTTCCGAGCAAATGGCAGATCGGTGTCCTCCCACGGATGGAAGCCGATCGCGTATGCGAATCTCCAGTTCATGGGACCGTCCTCAACGTTTGCTGATACAGGCAGAACATGATCCTCGACCTCACGCTGTCTACCGTGGCGGCTTTGAAGGAATCGTCATCGCCCTCATGCCGCCCAACGCTGGCGTCAGCTGCGGCGCGCGATCAGGATTCGAGCTGAAGGAATAAGGTTACCTGAGAAGCATACTATCGCGCCGTTAGCTGCAAGGCTGTGTTATATGGCGATTCAACCGAAGAAACAACCGTCGTAGTCGATGTCTATTTCCTTAACCATTGAGGACAAACTCTTGGAAGCTGAATGCGGTTCATATAGCCACCACTTACCACTCGCTCGTTTCCAGTACAGACGCCATTCATCGGAAGCACGTACATATCGCAGCTTCGCAATATCTGATTCGATCCATTCAGACGGATTGTGCCAATCAGGCCGAGATTCCTGAACGAGCACATCATGATTCTTTACCGAATAGCTAAGCCGCAGCTTGTCCCTTAGATGAGCGGGCGACCGCCGTTGACATAACTCACCGACCACCTGCTCGATTCGCTTCAACTGCATCTCAGAGAATGACATTGTTACTCTAAACGCGAAGTCATATAACGCTGGCCTTCAGCTGCGGCGCGCGAGCAGCATTCAAGCTGAAGGAATGAAGTTACTTGAGAACCATGCTATCGCGCCGTCAGCTGCAAGGCTTTGTTATGCAGCGCATGCAAATACGGCCAGCTATTCCGGTTCTTCCGATTTGTCGAGTAATTTCGTTGTGTGTTCCGTAACACTCGGTGGGCTAACCATTTCCGCTGTATCGATTCGCCTCGCGCTAAAGACCGAAGCAGGCACGCTTTGGGATGGGGGCAATGCCGCGCGTGTGGCTGTACCTGATTGATCAGATGTGATTGGGACAGCGTAGGGCTGCGAATTGTCCTGCTTCTTCTTTCGGGGCGCGCCTTCCTGAAAGATTACTGCGTAGAGTATCCGCATTAGCCCAGCCATCAAAAAGATCATCGGCAAGAATTCACCCCGACCTTTACCGATGAGGGTAATCAAAGGCATGAACACCATAGAAATAAATAAAAGTATCACTCCCTGACGCACACCTTGACGACGCGGAGATTGGCGGGGCTTACGACTTTGCTTATCAAGAGGTGGTGAAATATTGCCCGTCGCAAGCAATTCACTTACACCATCCAGGGAAAAGCCACAACTCTTACAGAACCGCATTTCTTCGGAAATTTGTTCTTGACCACATTGCGGACAGTGCATTGAGCATATCTCCCTTTTCAGAGATTACGATTAGCACGTCGATAAAGTTGCCCTAGTCGTCCAGTACGCAGCGGGATAACGATGGCCTTCAGCTGCGGCGCGCGATCAGCATTTAACCGCGAAGGAACAAGATTACTCTAGAAGCATGCTATCGCGCCGTCAGCTGCAAGGCTTTGTTCGGCGGCGGCGGAAGAAGTCAATGCGTATAATCCACATCTTTGCGCCCAATCTTCGGTCTATATTTAAACACCGCGTCATCTATCTTATGATTGAATCTTATGTCACGGTGAATCTCCTCGGCGAAAATTTCCCTGCCCCTTCTTCCCTGCATCCTCTCGTGGAATGATCCTGCTGAATACGAAGTTCTCGTCTTGCGCAGGAGGTGAGTCTTTTGATCGATCCAGAGCGTCCAGGGTGTTCCAGACATCTTGCCCGAGATGACATAGCAAAACGATTCTTCAACCTGCTCTTCCCGAAGAAACGACAGCTCCGTAACACGTCTCAGCATAGCGCTAGCGGGATAGTAGCTCGCCTCCTTCATCAGCAAGGTAGGGACCAGGAATGCGGCTCCTGACGATGCTCTAATGGCCTCATCCATATGTAAGCTTAAATTGGTGCTTCCAGAGAGTTCGAAGCGATCCGGCGAAACCGGACTAGGTTTCCAACTGAATATTTGCTTTCCCAACCTCCAGACTACGGCATCTCTCGTTGTGCGACTTAATGAGCTCTTCC
>JBAPXA010000103.1:0-7882 GCA_049283975.1 Pyrinomonadaceae bacterium
GGACACTGGTCAGGATTAGAACACTTAGAAATTTTCGCATTAGCTCTCCAGTGGATAAAACTTGGAATTGAGTGGGGAGTTTTAGTACGCGAGTCGCGGAAAAAAGGTTTTCAAACTTGCTGCACGGCTTGGATCAATCGCGTCAGGGTGTCTTTAGCATCGCCATAAAGCATGCCCGTTACATCTTTGAAGAAGAGCGGATTCTCCAGACCGGAAAACCCTTTGCCTTGTCCACGTTTCAATACCACCACCGACTTGCATCGATCGACTTCGAGGATCGGCATGCCCGCAATCGGACTCGTCGGGTTATCTCGAGCGTCCGGGTTAACGACGTCATTTGCTCCGATGACGACGGCGACATCAGTCGCCGGAAACTCCGGATTGATCTGTTCGAGTTCATAAAGCGACGAGTAAGGAACATTAGCTTCTGCGAGTAGCACGTTCATGTGACCAGGCATGCGTCCGGCAACTGGATGGATGCCATACTTAACGGTAACCCCGCGCTTCTCGAGTGTATCTGCTAACTCTCGCACCGCGTGCTGCGCTTGGGCAGTCGCCATTCCATAACCGGGAACGAACACCACCTGGCGGGCATAAGCGAGTTGCGTGGCAATATCCTCAAGACCAACCTCGCGCATCGTGCCCTGTTGCTCGCCCGCAGTTGCGGCAGTCGCCGCGCTACCGAACGCGCCAAACAAAACGTTTGTCATCGAACGGTTCATCGCGCGACACATCAGTATCGAAAGAATGAACCCGGAGAATCCGTCGAGCGTGCCGGCGATGATCAGAACTTTATTATTCAAGACGAAGCCGGTAGCCGCTGAGGCGAGGCCGGCATAAGAATTCAGCAAGGACATAACCACCGGCATGTCTGCCGATCCGATGGGCAGGACGAGCAGGAGTCCAAATACGAGCGCCAGACCAGCCATCAAAAAGAACAGGGGAAGCGAACCAGGGAACACGACGAGATAGAGGAAGATACCGATGGTGGTCAGCAACAGAGCCATGTTGAAAATATTCTGGCCCTTGTAAGTCATCGGTGTGCCGCGCACCAGTCCCTGCAGTTTGGCAAAGGCGAGCAAACTTCCGGTAGTCGTCAGTGCGCCCAGCATCACCTCGAACCCCAGCGCGGCCATCGTCACCTTGTCGACGTTGCCCCCAAGCCGATAAAACTCCGAGACGCCGACGAGACCGGCGGCAAATGCGCCGAAAGCATGTGAGAGCGCGGTGCGTTGCGGCATCGCAGTCATCGGTACCCAAAGACCCATCGCCAAACCAATCACCGAACCGATGGCGAGACCGGAGAGGATCCACGTGTAAGTAACGATCTCGTGATGCAGGAGGGTGCCAATGATGGCCATCAACATGCCGAACTCGGCGAGGTGCATGCCGCGTTTAGCTGTTTCCGGATGACTCAACCCCTTCAAGCCCAGGATAAAAAGCACCGAGGCGAGTAGGTAACTGAGTTCGATGAAGTAGGTTTGCAAGGTTTGGTCTTTGGTCTTAGGGCTTTGGTCTTCGGTCCTGAAGTCTCAGGTCTCAAGTCTCAGGTTTCAGGTCAGAATTCTCATCTAACTTGAGACTTGAAACCTGAAACTTGAGACTTATTTAGGTTTTCGTTTGAACATCCGCAACATGCGATCAGTGATTACGAATCCCCCAACCACATTCGTCGTCGAACAGACGACCGCGATAAAACCAAGAATTGTGCTTACTGTGTTGTAGTGCGCGCCCGCGGTTACGATTGAACCAACCAGCGAGATGCCGGAGATCGCGTTGGTCGCTGACATCAACGGTGTATGCAGGAGTGGCGGCACGCGCGAGATCACCTGGTAACCAAGAAACGCGGCGAGCGCAAAAACATAGAGAGCAGCAATTAACGTTTCGTGATTCATACTATCTTTCCCTTTTCCCCCTTCCCCTCTTCCCCTATCAGCTCAATAGCGCCGCCACCCGGCTATTCACCCATTGACCTCCGTGCGTCACACATGACGGACCAACAACGTCATCTGTCATATCAAGCTTCAGTTCTCCGTCCTTGATGATTAGCGACAGAAACGCTGTAACGTTTCGTGAGTAAAGCTGGCTGGCATGAACAGGAACCGTTGCTGCGAGGTTTGTGGGCGCAACGATGGTAACGCCATCGCGCTCAACCGTTTCATCGGGTTTGCTGACGGCGCAGTTGCCTCCAGTCGAAGCCGCGAGGTCGATCACAATTGAGCCACGCTTCATTCCCTGAACAGCCGTTTCTGTCATCAGCAATGGCGCGCGCCTGCCGGGCACCTGCGCAGTTGTAATAACGACGTCAGCCGTTTTTGCGTGTTCTGCAATCAAATCCCGACCGCGCGCCATAGCTTCTTCGCTTAGTTCAACGGCATAACCGCCTGCGTCTTCAGTCTTGATGCCACCTAGATCCACCTCCAGAAATTTTGCCCCCAGCGAGCGCACCTGTTCACCTGCCGCCGCTCGTACGTCATACGCTTCAACTACAGCGCCCAGGCGCCGCGCTGTGGCGATAGCCTGTAAACCCGCAACCCCCGCACCGAGCACCAGCACGCGCGCCGGCGGAACTGTTCCGGCGGCTGTCATCAACAAGGGAAACATACGCGGAATGTGGTCGGCACCCATCAGCACAGCTTTGTAGCCGACAACGGTTGCCATCGAAGAGAGCGCGTCCATTGCCTGGGCGCGAGTAATGCGGGGAATGAGTTCGACGGCAAATGTCGTCAGGCTGGTCGCGATCGCCGGCTCGAGCGCTCTAGGCTCATCAAGTGGCCGCAGAAATCCTAAGACTATCGCGCCTGATTTTAGTTTCTGAAAATCATCCGCCGGAGGGCGGTTGATGCAGACGAGAACATCAGCGGCCTCAAGAAGCCGTTCGCGGGATGTTCCGATTTCTGCTCCTGCTTGAGTGTAGTCGTCGTCCGTGCGCGCCGCGCCGAGACCGGCGTTGCTTTCAATCAGAACGTTTGCTTTCAAGCCTACGAGTTTCACTACCGACTCTGGCACGAGCGCAACGCGCGCTTCGCCTTCGGTCGTCTCACGCAGGACCACTACGTTCATCGAACTCTCCGTTGAGCTATTCGTGTTGAATTAAAAACGGTTGCAAGACCAGGAAGTGCTGTGGTGAAAGCTCGGGTGGAAGCGCCAGCAACGAGATTCGGCATAGATCGATCGGAACCTGATGGAACTAATCTCAAAAGCATAAGGACGAGCGTGCGGAGTATAACATTCGCAGAGTCTGCGTCTCAAAAAACTGTCGGTCGATTCGGAGTCTAACGTGATCCGGATCACGCCTTGATGCTGGTGAATGCCATCCAGGTCGCGGTCCGGTGTGCCGATTGCCGATTGCCGTGACTTACACACTCAACTTGCGAACCGGACAGGCGACTCCTATAATCCGACTTCATCCGGCGCATTGGTGTAGTCGGCTAACACGCTGCCCTCTCAAGGCAGAGACCACGGGTTCGAGTCCCGTATGCGCTACCAAAATCAAAAAGCCACTGCAATTACAACAGGCAATTGCAGTGGCACTATTACGTTGGCCGCTCCAAATTCAAACGTTACGTTCCCGCAAAATCGACACTGTCGGACCATTTAGACGAGCCGCCGCTGCTGCCTTTCCGCCAGACGCCTGATCCATGGCGATCAGACCCCAGGGATCGCCAAACTCACTCTTCGTTTTGCTGGCCACGTCTCTTAACTTCGAGCCCAACTTCTTGCGCAGCCCTTTGAAAGGTTCGGCGAGAGGATCTGAGCCTGGGTTCTTGCTGATGAACTCGCGCACCTGCGCCAGCGCTTCTCCCATCTCTTTCATCGAGCGTGCCCACCACATGATTACACTGTAGTCGCTCGTAATGGCTCCGAGTGTATTCGTTGGCAGATTTCGTAACCTGTCAATCGTTGAAAAGTTTGCCTGACCAAGCTCGGTCATCTGTTTCCAAAGCTGCGGGTCGGTCACAGGAAAACGTCGTCCCTCAGCTTCCTCACCACTTTCCACTAAGAGCTCCAATGCTTTTCGACCGGCGGTTTCGTACTCAGTCTGGGGCCGCGGCTTCCCGTTACGAAAGAACAGGCTCTCTACTAGCTCGTTGTTATAACCAGTTTCGCAATCAAGCGTAGTGCGGCCAAATTGCTTGGCGCTCGCAACCAGGACCTTCTTTTCGTCATGCTTCATCAACCCCAGAGCTTCAAATACATCGAGGTTATTCTTAAACACAGTCTGATCGGTCTTGGTATGAAGCTCGAAATAACTGTGGGCAATCTTTAACTGCGGCGGCTGGATAACCAGATTGCTACAGCGATACGCCGCGCTAATCAAGACACTTTCGGCCAGAACCTTTCGCAACTTGTCGCCGTCGGCCGCAAAATTTAGAGTCGAAGCCGAGATCTTTGAGGCCGTGGCTGTGTCGGTAATGACGAGTTCCCCCGTGGACGGTTCGAACATCACGCGGCCCTGGAGAATGAGCGTGCTGACGGAAATAAAATTGTAGATACCCAGCAGGTTGAATTTCACCGCATGTTTCTTTTTTTGGACTTCGGTGAAGATGCTGCGGACCAAAGTGATGCCGGGCGGGAGGTTCTCTTGCTGTAGCGGCAATTTCGTGAGATTGCCACCCATAGCTTGATGCAGCGCCTCGCGACCGCTTGCCTCTAAGCGGTTCAAATCAATTTCAAAGAGAAACGCAGCCGTCGAGGTTGTCTGCGATGTGAGCTCAAGGGCCAAAGCGAGTTCCAGCTTGCGCGAGATGCCCGCTTCAACCACCTTCTTGATCTCTTCGACCTTTCCTTCGCCAAGTTGCGCCTTGAGTTTTTCCAGATCGGCCTTGGGATTGCTGCTGAGTGCATTCAACAGTGGTTCGAGCGGTTTGAAATCACCAACTGCAACCGACGCGCCGATTGAGGCTGTGGCCCTAACGTTGAGCTCTTTGCCTCGTTCACGGTAGATGCCGAAGGTGGCGTTAGTAGCTCCAGTCTTATGAACACGAATTTGAAAGGCGCCGGAAATCTCGAACGACGCCCCCACTTTGATCGAACCTCCTGAACTCACTCCAAGCGTTCCCACAGGTTCGGGCAGGTTTACCGAAGCCAGCGGGTTAATCGCGCTTAACACTTCCATTTCGCCAGACACTTTTAGACTGCCACTGCCTTCAACCGCGGCGATACTCCCAACGCTCATCCCGGCAAGGTCAGCAACATTGCGCGGTATCGCGAAATTGGCGAGGCTCTCTTTTAGGGCGTCGAGCCAAAGAGGAAAGGTTCCGGCTTGCACTTTCTCGAATAAACGATAGGTGGAGAAACCAAGGCTGCTGTCGCCGCTAAGCCCAAAACTCAAATCGCCCGGTGTTGCGGTGAACTCAGGAGAAAATTTCGCCCTCGTATCGATGCCTACATAAAACTGATTGGCCTTGATCGAGATTGGATCGCCATACATGGCTGGATCAAAAAGCTGCTCATCTTTTGCGGAGAAGAGTTTGAGATGACCGGACACTCCTGCGGCGATCTTGAGTTCTGGGTGGTCACCAACGGTAATCGGTTGTGAAAATGTGATCCCTGTGTCCAGGGAGTTTAGCGGCGCCTGATCGAGTGTGACGTTAGCAATATCTGCGAACCTCAGCCCGTTAAACTTTAGCTTGCTGAGGCCCTTGAGGTATTGTGCAAGCGCGCCGTCTTGGTTCAACTCCGCGTTAACTTCAAAACCTACGTTGTCTGTAAGGTTGATTGTCGGCATGGGAGTCCTGGTTTCATTCTCACTGCACTTTAGTGCGGTGTTGCGGCGATGGGCTTAAAACGGAAACCGTTTAAAAAACGGTAATAATATACTTGACTCAATTTCAGCAGAATCAAACACTCGTATGAGAGTTCCAGTGAGGTCCGCAGGACCGTCATCAAATAGCCACGGCCGTGAGGCCGTGGTCAGTCGAAACCTAAAAAAGTCGAGCGCCGAAGGTGCGGCAGTAAACCCCTATGGAATGTCGGCCCTGCGGGCCTCGATTTCATCTTCAGGCCTTGGATCCACGGCCTTACGGCCGCGGCTATTGAATGCCGCGCCTGCGGCGCTTTTGGAACCCAAACCACGATGACATTATTTGGTGAGTCAAGTTGAGTCAAGTATGTCATTACCGTTTAAACGGTTTCCCGTGACAAATCTGGCTCACGACCACCGGGCTGAAGTCCGGTGATAATGGGATTAAGGGACAGGCACCTCAGAATTACCGGCCCTCTTTAACAATTCCTTCGGCAATCCGCTCGCTCAAGGCGGCGATCGTCTTTGAAGGATTATGTCCCACCGGAGCCGGCATGATTGATCCATCCGCCACGTATAGGTTCCGGTAGGCGAACGTCTCGCCCAGATGATTAACAACACCGTCGTCGATTGATCGTCCGATCGGGCAACCACCAAGTGGGTGCGGCGTAATCGCCGCGTCGGGTAATTGAATGATGAAATTTCCCCCAGTCTTCTCCGCAAGCTTGCGATGGACCTCCTGAATGCCATCCAGCACCTTGCGAGCACCATTGCGATCCCAGTTCAGGCGTAAGACCCATTCGCCAAAGAGTCCGAAGAACCAACGCTCAACACGGAACTTACCAATAGGTTCGTCACGACCTTGCGCGAACCAGGGCATCAGATTTTCGAACGGTTGTTGGTTTAGCCCTTTGTAAAGTTCTCTGATCGCATCGCCGAATCTTTGCGCATCGCCGGTCGGATTCTTGAGGTTCTCTTTATACTCAAACAACAGATCAGGAACGCCACCGTCCTCAATCATGAAACGGCTGCCTTTGTAGTTGTTGTCGCCGAAGAAACGAAGTCCGGCTGTGATGGTCGGACCGCGTGAGGGATACACCTTTCGTCCGGTATGAAACGCGGGGCTCAGGTAATTAGCATTCGTACACCACTTAGCGCCCATCATCTTGCCCAGATTTGGCAACGACTGGTGCTGTTTTTGACAACGCAAAAGCAACTCGGTGGAACCGATGGAGCCGCCAGAAACAATCACCAGTCTTCCGGTTATCGACTCGCGCTTTAGTATTCCCTGCGAAATGCGATCAAAGTGGACGCGGTAGCCGCCACTGATTGGTTCGATGTTGCGCACGACATGAAGCGCGCGCACCTCCGCACCTTTCTTCTCGGCGCGCGGAATGTAATTAAGCGCGAGGGTGTTGCGCGCTTCCACAGGGCAGCCAAGCTCACATTGGCCGAGATGCACGCAGAAGCCCTGCTGCAAACCATCGGCATTGACGCTCATCACGCTGTCTTCGGCACGCGGTTCGTTTTCTGCATCGTAAGCATAGTTTGGATTAAATTTGATCCCGAGCTCGACTTCGTCATAGAGCGCACCGAAGCCGGCGAGCTGGGCCGCTTCCTTGAGCAACTTGGTGCGATTGGAAAACTGATTAGCGGGAATTTTGGTGGGCTGCAAAACGTCGCTAACTTTCTTGTAATAAGGAGCTAGTACTCCAAACGTGATCTCGGGTGGCCAACCAGACTGAAAAAAATCTTCAAGAGCATCGATGACGACGTTGGCAAAGTGGAGTGAGCCACCGCCGACGCCGGCTCCGGCAACAGTGCCGATGTTCCCGTGTTGGCGGATGTCGAGCCAGCCATTGGATCGTTCCGGGTGAGCCTCGTTCCAGAGCCAGTCGCTGCGCGTGATGCTGGGATACTCTTCGCGCCGCCAGCGGCGACCGCGTTCGAGTACAAGGACGCGATAACCGCCTTCAGCGAGTCGCAACGCCGACACCGCCCCACCGAAACCGCTGCCGATAATTACTGCGTCAAAATCTGTGGCCATAAGTCACCTCCTCGCGGAAAGGTAAACCGGGGAACGGGGTAACAGGTTAAAAGGGGAAAGGAACACGAATAAAACTACTTTTCTCATAT